>JANPGC010000303.1:0-40517 GCA_031423755.1 Phyllobacteriaceae bacterium
TCGCCACGCCCTTGGCGACATCCCCAAACAAGCCCGCCGCCTCGCAAGATGGCAGGCGCGGCGTGACATCCTGCTCAATGCCAGGCGCCGCACCCGACTTTCAATCTTCCGCCCCGGCCTCCCACCCGGCTGGCGGCAGCGGTCAATTCACTCAGTCGATGATGTGCTGCGGGAGTGCCACGGGCTGGCGCGGGATTTGGTGAATGCGCCGGATACATCGTGATAATCGCGCCGATTTCGGGCGAGAAACCGGAGGGCAGGAGCCTGACCGGCGCGTCGGCATGTCCTGAAGGCGTTTCAATCCAGCGCGTAGAACAAATGCCCTGTCCACCACGCGGAATCGCTGGTCAGGCGAATGAGGAACAGACCGATGCCGGCAGCAAGACCCACGCCGAAAAGGATGCCTCCCGTGGTGCGGCGCGGGTCGTTCGGGTCGAAGGCTGCCGACCATTGCGAACGCATCAAGACGAGCGAGACCAGCAACAGCGCATCGATGACAAATGTCAGCACTTGCGCGCTGCGCGACGGGTATTCATGCGCAGTGACGAGTGCCCGCCAAACGAAATTCAGGATCAGCAGCGCGGCGACGAGCCGGAATATCGCCCAGTTCTTGCCAACGTCGGGTTTGCTGTCAGCCATGCGAAGCCCTCACGCTTGGTTGACCAGACTGTATGGCAGCGAGCGCCTGTGGTCAATTTGCCCGTTTGACCGGTTGAAGCCGGCAGTATTTTCCGTTTTAAGCCTTGTCCATCCGTTTGATTTCGTTAATGTTCTGGCCGAGTGGGCGCTCAACAGAGAGACAATCATGAAGTTTGCGAGACTGCTTTTTTGCCTGCTTGCCACGGCGTTTGCGCATCAGGCCCCGGCCTTTGCCGCCGAGAAATCCATTATCGTTTTTGACGCGTCAGGATCCATGTGGGCGCAGATTGACGGCAAGACGCGCATCGAGATCGCCCGCGAGACGATTGCCAATGTGCTCGCCACCTATCCTGCTGACCGTGAACTCGGGCTGATGGCGTATGGACACCGCGAAAAGGGGTCGTGCACGGACATCGAACTGATTGTGCCGCCAGCTGCCGGAACCGGCGCGGCGATTTCCGAAGCGGTCAACAAGATCAATCCGAAGGGCAAGACCCCGCTTTCCGCAGCCGTCAAAATGGCTGCCGAGGAGCTGAAATTCACTGAAGAAAAGGCGACGGTGATCCTCGTCACGGACGGGCTTGAGACCTGTGATGCTGATCCATGCGCGCTCGGCAATGAGCTTGAAAAGGCAGGTGTTGATTTCACCGCTCATGTGGTCGGCTTTGGCTTGACCGAGGAAGAGGGCAAAAAGGTTGCGTGCCTGGCTGAAAACACAGGCGGCAAATATATCCAGGCCTCGGATGCCGGATCGCTCTCAGATGCGCTGAACTCAACTGTCGTCGCAGCGCCGGAACCAGAGCCAGCTCCCGCGCCTCAAGCAGCCAAGGTCGAGATCAATATCAAACCGTCGGCGGTGCTGGCCGAGGGCGGCGAGTCCATAGCCAAAGACTATGGCATGGCATGGGAATTCTACGCCATCGCCGCTGACGGTTCGCGCGGCGACCGCGTCTCAACCGAATACAATGACTACAAGGGCATGATGCCTGCCGGTGACTACATTCTTGTTGGCCGCGCCGACAAGGCGGAAGCAGAGCAGAAGATCACGCTGACTGACGACAGTCTGTTGGAACCGGTGCTTGTGCTGAATGCCGGTGTGGTCAAGGTCACTCCGTTTGCCAGTGAGGGCGCGGAGCCGGATGGTTCGGCAGCGGTTGAGTATTCATTCAAGGGCGACAGCACGACCAATTACGGGCCGAACCAGCTCATCCTCCCGGCGGGCGACATTTCCGTTCGCGTAAAGTTGGGCGAAGCGGAAGTGACGGAGACTTTTGTCCTGAAAGCTGGTGACAAAATCACGAAAGACATCATCGTCGGAACCGGCCATGTGGTGGCCAACGCCTATTATGTCGAAGGCGAGAAGATCGATTCCCCGGGCATGGCGATTGAAATCTACGCCGCCAAAGTGAAGCTCGACGGAACGCGTGACAAGGTCGCCTACAATTTCGGCGCGGATGCCAAGTTTGACCTTCCGCCCGGCGACTATGTGCTGTACGGCAAATTGAACGGGGCTCAGGCGGAAGTGCCGTTCTCGGTCAAGGTTGGCGAGCTGGTCGAGCCAAAGGTCATCCTCAATGCAGGCGTCCTCAAGGTCGCACTTCCCGGCAATGACGGCTGGCGGGTGATGTCGGCCAAGGAAAGCCTGAACGGCGACCGGGAAAGCTTCGACTACGGCTTTGGCGAAGAGTTCCAGTCAACTCTTAACGCTGGCGACTATGTGATTGAATCCGAAAAGAAAGCGACCGGCGAAAAGAAGCTGACGCCGGTGACAATCAAGGCCGGCGAGCGGCAGGAGATGACGATTAACTGATCGCTTGGAACTGAACTCTTGACCCGATGCCTTGTTCGGATATGAATAGGGCATCGGGGTTTAACGGGTCTCCCGGTCAGGCATCTTTGCCCAAGCACCCAGATCAGTTGCCATGTTATTATGGCAGCCAATTCTGGAGCTTGCGATGATAAACCAAATTACATCAAACGAACTGAACGGCTTGATCGGGACGCCAAACTGTCCGCTCATTCTCGATGTGCGCCGCGAGCCGGTTTTTGCCGCTGCAGAAACGCGCATCGCCTCGGCCTATTGGCATGATGTTGCTTCGGTCGAAGCTGTGGCGCCTCTGATTGATCCGGATTTGGGCGTCATTGTCTATTGCGCGCATGGACACAATGTCAGCGCCTTGGCAGCGGCGCGGCTGCGAGCGATTGGATTTCCGGTCCGCATCCTTGAAGGCGGCATTGCCGCTTTCTCAGATGCTGGAGGCTTGCTGGCAAACAAGGCAAGTGATCTGCCAAGCGGCGCTGTTGGCAGGCCGACAGTCTGGGTGACGCGCGAACGGCCGAAGAACGACCGAAATGCCTGCCCGTGGCTGATCCGCCGGTTCATTGATCCCTTTGCCGAGTTTCACTTCGTTGAGCCGCAATGGGTCAAGGATGTCGCCGAAGAAATGGGTGGTATTGCATACGACATCGACGGCGTTCACTGGAGCCACCGCGGCGAGACCTGCACATTCGATACGATGATTGCCGAATACGGACTGACTTCGCCTGCGCTCGACACGGTTGCCCAAATCGTGCGCGGGGCCGATACAGCCCGGCTCGATCTTGCCCCGCAGGCCGCCGGATTGCTGGCCATTTCCCTCGGTCTGTCGCGCCTGTTCGACGATGATCTTGAGCAACTGGATTCCGGCATGCTCGTCTACGACGCGTTGTACGCTTGGGCGCGCGAGGCGCAGGGCGAGACACACAATTGGCCGGCAAAGTCAGCTTCATGAGCGCGCCATCGTTTGCCGAACTCAGCCGCACGTTTGGAAAGATCGGTCTGTTGTCCTTCGGCGGACCTGCCGGACAGATAGCGCTGATGCACCGCATTCTGGTGGATGAGAAGAAGTGGCTCGAGGAGCGGCAGTTCCTCAACGCCTTGAACTTCTGCATGCTGCTTCCCGGCCCGGAGGCGATGCAGCTTGCGACCTATTCCGGATGGCTGATGCATGGTGTTCGGGGTGGTCTGGTTGCTGGCCTGTTGTTCATCGTGCCGGGCGCGCTGGTGCTGTTGGTGCTCTCGGCGGCCTATGTTTTTCTGGGCGATCAAACGTGGATGGCCGGGCTGTTGTTCGGCCTGAAAGCGGCGGTTCTGGCGCTGGTGCTTGAAGCGTTGCTGCGGGTGTCGAAGCGGGCGCTGAAGGACAGGTTTGCCTATATGTTGGCGGCGCTGGCGTTTGTCGCCATCGCGTTTTTCAAGCTGCCTTTCCCCCTCGTGATACTGGCCGGCGCGTTCATTGGTGCCGCGCGGCATTTGCTTGGCTCGGCGCCAAGCACTGCATTGGATGTGGTCGAGACCCGGTTCAACGGGCGTCAGGTCAGCCATTTAGCCAATCTTGGCAACACGCTGATCTGGCTTGGCATCTGGCTCGTGCCACTGGCAGCGATTGTCTGGTCCGACCCGGCTGATGGCTTCTTCAGTGATGCGGCGCTGTTCTTTTCCAAGGCGGCGATTGTCACGTTTGGTGGAGCGTACGCGGTTTTGGTCTACGCCGGGCAACAGGCGGTCGAGGTGTATGGCTGGCTCAAGCCCGGCGAGATGGTCACCGGACTGGGGCTTGCCGAAACCACGCCGGGGCCGCTCATTCTGGTGCTGGTGTTTATCGCCTTTGTCGGTGGCTCGCGCGTGACCGGGCTCGATCCGCTCACGGGCGGAATGCTCGGCGGGCTGACCGCGCTGTGGTTCACCTTCGTGCCGTGCTTCCTTTGGGTGTTCGCGGGAGCGCCTTACATCGAGGCAGCAGGCAAAGTGAAATGGCTGTCAGCGGCGCTCTCGGCCGTCACTGCGGCCGTGGTCGGCGTCATTGCCAATCTGGCGCTGTGGTTCGGTCTGCATGTGCTGTTTGGGACCTTCACCGAGAAGGCGTTCGGGCCGGTCCATCTGCCGCAGATTGTGCCCGGTCAATTTGATTTATGGTCGGCCCTGATTGCGCTCGCTTCCGGTATCGCGTTGATACGCTTTCACGCCAATCTGCTCTGGGTGATTGCAGGAGCGGCTGCGGCCGGGATGGCCATAAAGCTGTCAGGCCTTTTCTGATGTCAATCAAACAGGCTTGAGACCGACTCTTCCGACGACGTGCGCGATATCGCCTCGCCGATCAATTCAGCAATCGGCAGGATGCGGATGTTGTGAGCGGATTCAACGGCTTGGGTCGGCTGGATCGAGTCAGTGATGACCAGTTCCTTCAGCTTGGACGCGCCGATCCTTGCCACAGCGCCGCCGGACAGGACGCCGTGGGTGATGTAGGCGGTGACGGACGTTGCGCCGTTCTTCAGCAGTGCCTCTGCCGCGTTGCAAAGCGTACCGCCGGAATCAACAATGTCGTCGATCAGCAGACAGTCCTTGCCGCGCACATCGCCGATGACGTTCATGACCTCGGATTCACCGGCGCGCTCGCGGCGTTTGTCGACGATGGCCAGTTGCGCATCGAGAAGTTTGCCCAGAGATCGTGCGCGGACCACGCCGCCGACGTCAGGCGATACGACCATGACGTTGGAGACATCATATTTGGCCTTGATGTCGCGGGCCATCGCCGGAACCGAATAGAGGTTGTCCGTCGGGATATCGAAGAAGCCCTGTATCTGACCGGCATGCAGGTCAAGCGTCAGCACACGGTTCGCGCCGGCTTCCGTGATCAGATTTGCCACGAGCTTGGCCGAGATGGGTGTGCGAGGCCCTGGTTTGCGGTCCTGCCGGGCGTAACCGAAATAGGGCAGCACAGCCGTGATGCGGCGGGCGGACGAGCGACGCATCGCGTCGATCATGATGAGCAGTTCCATCAGATGATCGTTTGCCGGATAGGAGGTGGATTGCAGCAGGAACACATCTTCGCCGCGGACATTTTCCTGGACTTCGACGAAGATTTCCTGATCGGCAAAGCGGCGGACACTCGCCTTTCCCAAAGGAATGTTGAGGTATTTCGCAACTGCCTCCGCCAGTACCCTGTTCGAATTGCCTGCGAAAATCTTCATGCGCTTGGGTTCCCGGCGGGCGGTTCAATCCATAGACCGCGCCTGTAGCCGCCGCGGCGGAAAGATTCAAGCGAGAGTCAAAGCAGATGGTGAATAATCCCATCAAAGTTTTGAAAGGCGCAGACTCACGCCTGCCCGCCACGCTGCCAGGCGGCAAAATCCGTCATGGTCTTGTCGGCAATCGCCTCAAGCGCAGAGGCCGGTATTGCAGCCCATGGGTCGGCGGGATTGCTGCCTGATACCGTTTCCTGTCCCTGAATGCGATGCAGCCGGTTTCCGGCCGGATCGAGTATGTCAAACACGTATATCACGGTGCTGTTCGAGCCTTCGCCAAGCACGCTGAAATAGCCTTTCAAGACGTGCGTGGCGGTCTGGTCGGTAGAAGCAACAATTTCGATGTTTTGCGTCTTTGCGCGCATTGAGATGCGCCGCGAAAGCGGTGTCACCTTTTCGACTGGCGCGCCGATGATTGGCGCCCAGCGCATGCGGATTGCCGCCGTGACCGCGGCGGTTTGCGGTGCCCCAATCTGCGGCGACGCGGGTTGCGGAGGCACAGCTGGCGCTACGGCTGCATTTGTAGGGGCAGCGGGCGAGGGCAACGCCGGTGCCGTTGCAGGTGAGGCGGATGCGCCTTCGACGCCAAGTGTCGGGTCCGTGCTGTTGCAGGCCGCGAGCACGATGAGCATCAAAAGGCCAGAGGCCAAACAGACTGGTTTCATGGTCATATGCCTCCCGCCGTCCTGCTTCGGATTGGCTTCGTACGCCAAAACATATGCGGCAGATGTTGAGAACACGGATTCAGCGCACAATCAAGTCGAGAGGAAGGCGGCTGAGCGGTTCGGCCGCCTCCTGGCCGATCAGCGATGTGCGTCCAAGGCACATGGCGGTGTTGGTTTCCGAGTCCATGATGATCATGTGAGCGAAAAGGACCATGCCGGGCTGAATGACGACCGGATTGTTGGCATAGAACATGGGCATATCCATCCACGAGGGCGTGAAGCGTGCGCCAAGCGAATAGCCGCAGGCATTCAGCCGGTGCCGAATGAGGCCGTGCGCGTCCATCACTGCGGCATGGGCGGCAAAAACATCGCCGAAGGTTTTGCCGGGCGTCATGGTTTCCTCAACGGCAAGGAGCGCTTCATGCGCTGCGGCCTGAAGTTCGAGATGGCGCGGTGTTGCCGGGCCAATGACTGCCGTGCGCATCAGCGCGGCGTGATAGTGATTGTAAACACCTGCCCATTCGAGGGTCAGCTGGTCGACGGGATCGAGCTTGCGCCGCCCGGCCTTATAACGGCAGAGCAGGGCATCGGGCCCAGAGCCGATTATGAATTCATTGGCCGGATAATCGCCGCCGCCTTCAAAGATTGCCGAATGCATGGCAGCGAGAATTGCGCCTTCGTCACCGCCTGCCTTGATCAGAGGCAGCGCTCGCTCCAACGCGGCATCGCCAAGTTCGGCAGCTTTGCGCACCTTGTCGAGTTCAGCCGGGCTTTTGATGACGCGAAGGCCATCGATCACGCCCGAGAAGTCTGACATTGCAGCAAACGTGTTCAATTGCTCATCGAGCTTGCGGCCATTGGCTGCGGTCAAGCCATGCGTTTGATACTCAACACCGATTTTCATGCCCAGGAGCCCGAGATCGGACAGGAGATTGCGCAAGTCGAATGCCGGATTCGCATTGTCGCGGTCGGCCCAAATGACGATGTTGTCGATGATTGATGTGTGGCGGGCCTGGCGCAGGTCTGCCGAGCGCGTGAGCAGCACCATCGAACCGTCCGCCTTGACAACCAGACTCTGGAAAAAGCAGAAACCGAACGTGTCGTAGCCTGTCAGCCAATACATGCTCTCCTGTGAAAACAGCAGCACGGCATCAAGTTTGCGCTCCGCCATCACTGCGGTGAGCTTGGTCAATCGGTCTTCAAATTCGGCGCGTTCAAAGTGCAGGGCCATGGATCATCCTTTGAGCATGATGGCAGACATTTGCCGGCCATAGTCAGGTTCCTGCCGGTGCGTTGTGCGACGGTAGGAGTAGAAATTGGATTCTTCGGCATAGGTGCAGCGGTTGACGCAAGTGGCTTCGACACCGGCGGTTTCCAGTCGCGCGAGCGTGTAACCCCAGAGATCGAACATCGAGTGCCCTGCTTTGAGCGACGGGACGAACCAGCGTGAGTTGGACGCGTCTGCTGCTGCAAACGAGGCCACGAATTCAGGGCCGACTTCATAGTTTGCCTGACTGATGGAGGGACCGAGTGCAACTTTGATGTCGGCGCGATGTGCCCCCAACGTTTCCATTGCTGCAATGGTATTCTCAAGGACACCACCGATTGCGCCCTTCCACCCGGCGTGCGCCGCGCCGACAACACCAGCGTTCGGGTCAGAGAAAAGGATCGGCCCGCAGTCAGCGGTCAAAACTGCGATGAGCAGTCCAGGGGTAGCGGTGACAATGCCGTCCGCCTTTGGCCGTTCATTGCCGAAAGGAGCAGATACGATTACCGCGTCAGGTGAGTGGACTTGCCAAGGGGCGGCCAAACGTGCCGGGTCGGCGCCAAGGTGGAGCGCTGCGCGGCGGCGGTTCTCTTCTATCAACTCACGGTCATCTGACGAACCGAGGCCGACATTCAGTCCTTGGTAAACGCCGGTCGATACGCCGCCCTGCCGTGTGAAAAAGCCATGCACGACTCCAGCATCGACAAGGTTCGGGCTGGTGATGGTCAAAAGAGGGCTTTGTGCGGTCATTTTGTCGATTCTGTTGCTGGTCGTTTGTAAGTGGGCAAACGCGGATGCGCCGTCAACCTGCCATTTGCAGCGCAGGGAGCGTCATGTCCGGGTGTGAAACGCCCAAGACCTTGAAAAGACTTCCCATTTGCTTGGGTGACACCAGCCGGTCAATTGCTGTTTCAAGAGTGTTACGAAGCTGCGGCTGGCTTTTGGACAGGCTTTGCGCGCGCTCAGCGATACCGAGGCGGTTCAGGAAATCACCCTGCGTGATGACATTCGACACGAGAAGGTCCGAGGCCTTTGCAGCCCTCTGCAAGCTCTGGAAATCAACGTGGCTGGTGATGTCGGCCTCGCCGGGCTTTTCCAGTACATTTGCGTAGGCATGGTTCTGCATCGCCTGCAGCGTGTCGCCGAATCCCGGTTCTGCATGGCCATAATCGATAAACACGCCAAAGCCGCCATGGCGGCGGATGTGATGCCCGATATCTTGCATCAGCGCCTCGCGCGCAGGTGCATATTCGAACACGGTTCCGTCCGGTTCGCCCTCTTGTGTGGCGGGAAGGATTGAAAGATCAATCTTCGCAGGCTTCGCCGTCAGCCGAAAGCTGCCACCTTCGCTCACGCAAATCGTGCTTTCATACCAAGAGCCTTCGTGTTTGATGAAAGGCCGCGCAGGAATGGCGTCGAACAGTTCGTTGGCGACAATGCCCATGTGGGAGTTGGGCAGGGTTGCGATAGTTTTGTGCCAATGGATTTGAAACCCTGAACCCTCCAGCTTTTCCTTTTGCACTGCGGTCAGACGCGGGCTGACTTCGACCATGTGTACTGGCAGCGAATGCTTCAGTGCAGGATCAAGTTTGCCGAGGGTGCGCAGAATATCCGCCATCAGCGTGCCGCGACCTGGGCCTATTTCGACGAGCGCTGGCGCAATGTTGTTTTGGCGGGACGTTGCGAGCCACCATGCCGCCAGCATCTCGCCGAACATCTGGGAGATTTCCGGCGCGGTGGTGAAATCGCCTGCCGCGCCGATGGGCACGCGCGTGGTGTAGTAGCCGTGCTGTTGGTCGAACAGGCAGGTTGCCCAATATTCAGCTAGCGTAATCGGACCTTCAAGCTCGATTTGACGGCGGATTTTGGCTTCGAGGGGCGTCATCTGGCCTCGTTCGGCGCTTTCGCCGTCGCCATCGCCCAAATCCCGGCCAACACCATTGGCGTTGACAGCACCATGCCCATGGTCAGCCAGCCGCTTGCCAGATAGCCCAGTTGCGCATCCGGCACACGGAAAAGTTCGATGAAAATGCGCGACAGGCCATAGCCGCATATAAAGGCGCCGCCGATGAATTTCGGTGTTTTCAGTTTCAGCCGCCGGTGTGTGAGGAAGCGCAGCACAAGAAAGAGGACAAGGCCTTCGAGCAGCGCCTCGTAAAGCTGGCTCGGGTGGCGGATTTCGCCGTTGGGCAGTTGAAAGGCCCAAGGGACATCCGTTTCCCGCCCCCAGAGTTCGCCATTGATGAAATTCGTCAGCCGCCCAACTCCAAGGCCGAACGGCACGCCTGCGGCCACCGTGTCCAACAGGCTCCATGCCGGGATGCCGCGCTTGCGGGCGAACAGCACCATGGCAAGGATCACGCCGAGCATGCCGCCATGGTAGGACATGCCGCCATTCCAGACGGCGAACATTGACAGCGGATCGGCAGCGAAACGGGCGAAGTCGTAAAACAGGATATAGCCGATCCGCCCGCCAAGCACGACGCCGAGCGCCGCCCAAGTGACGAAATCATCCAGGTCCAGCGGCCTTATCGGCGGCTGGCCGTTTGCCCAAAGCGCCGGATTGGCAACGAGACGCTTGGAGTACCACCAGGCAAACAGGATAGAGACCACATAGCCGATCCCATACCAATGGATCGAGAGCGGCCCGAGTTGCAAGGCTATCGGGTTGAAACTTGGGTAGGTGAGGGCGGTGAAAGGCAGTGCTTGAATGGCTGACATGATGCGCTCTGGTTACAGCGGCGCGACACTGTCTGTCGAGGGTGGCGAGGTCAAGGTATCGCGACACTGCTCCAGCTTGCTTTCGACAGGTGGAGTTCCTAAGTCAGGTGTAGTCACTGATGGAGACGCGACATGACCACCGGCACAAATCGCATACTGGACGAATTTGCCAAGCTGATGACGGACGCTGCAGGCGCGGCGCAGGGCGTTCGCAAGGAAGTCGAAGGCGCATTTCGGGCGCAAGGCGAGAAGTTCCTCAATTCCATGGATCTGGTCAAGCGCGAGGAGTTCGATGCCGTGACCGAAATGGCGCAGAACGCGCGGGCGGAAAATGATGCGCTCAAGATTGCGCTTGCTGCGCTTGAGGCGCGCGTTGCCACGCTTGAAGGTGCCGATGCGCCTGCCAAAGCCAAAAAAGCCGCCGCTTCGTCTCCCAAAACAAAATAATCCACAGCTTGAAATTCGAGACTCCGAAATGGCAAATTCCGGAGTCTTTTGAATCACTTGCCCTGTGCATAATTGTCTGACGCGCCGCGCTATCCACACCCGATTTCGGGCAATTCCAAAATTGCACTGGCGAAGTGGCGCTCGATCAATAGACTGAAAACATTGAATGATTCGAGACCAAGTGTTTCGGCCCGTTCAAAAGCGTTTCGGTAACGTTCAGGGCAGGGTGTTTTTCCGCCATGGCGCGCCGGGTTTTCCTCGTAAGGCGTTTTGACATCGAGACTTGGCGGCAGGCGCCGGTTCTCGCGGATATGGAATATTTGAATGACACTTTTAGACGCCGATCTGGCCCGCGATGCGCACCCGCTTGATGTGATCGAGAGTGTTGCCAGCCAGCGTGAATGGGCGTTTGAGCGCTCCGGCGAGGATGAGATCGCCATTGATGTTGGCGGGCGGCTTTCGCCTTACACGGTTTCCTATTCATGGATGGAAGACTGCGAAGCGCTGCACCTTGCGTGCGCGTTCGACATGAAGGTGGCCCGAAGCCGCGCCAGTGAAGTCGCAAAGCTTGTCACGCTCATCAATGAGCAGCTTTTGATGGGGCACTTTGATTTCTGGCAGCGCGAGAATGTGATCATGTTTCGCCAGTCGCTGATCCTCTCCGGCGGGCTTGACCCGACTGAGCGGCAGGTCGAGGTGCTGTTTGAAAGCGCCGTCGAGACCTGCGACATGTATTATTCTGCCTTCCAGTTTGTGGTCTGGTCCGGCCAGACTGCTCGCGAGGCACTGGATTCGGCGCTGTTTGAGACCGTCGGCAACGCCTGAGTCTTAGCCATGAAAAACGATCCTGTCCGCTCACAGATCACGTTCCCGGATTTTGACAAAGTCGATATTCGTGTGGGCACAATTGTCGAAGCGCTGCCATTTCCCGAGGCGCGCAAGCCGGCCTTCAGGTTGCGCATCGATTTTGGTCCAGAGATTGGTGTCAAGCGCTCGTCCGCGCAGATCACAAAATACTACACGACCGACCAACTTGTCGGGCGGCAGGTGCTGGCCGTGGTCAATTTCCCGCCGCGCCAGATCGGTCCTGTGATGTCAGAAGTGCTGACGCTCGGCCTCCCCGATGAGCACGGCGAGGTTGTGCTGGCGGCAGTCACGCACACTGTGCCGAATGGCGGGAAGCTGTTTTAGCTTGCATTTGTCGCTAGCATAAGGTATTTTGCATGAATGGTCGGCATCGGAATACGCTTTCTGTTGTTTTCAAGGCCCCTGTATCTGGAACCATTGATTGGTCAGACATCGAGGCCTTGATGTTGGCGGCAGGCGCGCGGCTGATTGAAGGCCGCAACTCGCGAGTGCGGTTTGAAAAGGATGGCGAGGTGGAAACTTTCCACCGTCCGCATCCTGCGAAAGAAGCAAAGCGGTATCAAGTTCGCGCTGCGCGGGCTTTTCTGGAGCGGATTGGAGTGACCCCATGGGCAGTGTGATGAATTACAAAGGCTATTCAGCACGTGTCGAGTATGATGATGAAGACGCGATTTTCACGGGCCGACTTGCAGGCATCCGCGATGGTATCGGCTTCCATGCCGAGACCGTTGAGGATTTGCGCAGTGCTTTCCAGGAAGCGGTTGAGGATTACATTGAGACCTGTGCGAAGATCGGCAAAGAGCCTCAGAAGGCCTATTCCGGCCAAGTGATGTTCCGTGTCAGCCCGGAAGTGCATCGCAAGGCAGCCATCGCAGCTGAATTGTCCGGCAAGAGCCTAAATCAGTGGGCTGAAGAGGTGCTGGACCGGGCGGCCGGGTAGTGGGTGAATATTAAGCTGGTACGCTGACTGTGGCCCTTAGCCCGCCAAGCGGGCTCTCCGACAGATTGATCGATCCGCCGTGCGCGCGGGCTATGTCGCGGGCAATTGACAGGCCGAGGCCGGTGCCGCTTTCGTCGAGGTTTCGCGCTTCATCGAGTCTCACAAACGGACGAAACACGTCCTCCCGGTGTTCCGGTGCAATGCCGGGGCCGTCGTCGTCCACAATCAGTGTCAGCCAGCCCAACTCGTGGGTGGTGGTGATTGATACAGAGTCTGCGTAGCGGAACGCGTTGGATACCAGATTGTTGACGAGCCGGGTGAACGCATTTGTGCGCACATAGATCTCGGGTTTGCCGGAGATGGAGAAATCCAGTTCACGGCCGCGCAGTTTGCCTTCTTCCGCAAGTTTCTCGAACAGCCTTTCAAGGTCGAGAACGCCGGTCTCTTCCTGGCCTTCGCCCCTGGCGAAAGCGATGTAGCCTTCCACCATGGTCTGCATGTCTGAAACGTCGCCTTCAAGCGCCGTCGTGTCGATCTTGGCTGGAACCAGTGCCAGTTGCAGCTTGAAGCGCGTCAAGATGGTGCGCAAATCATGGCTGACGCCGGTCAGCATCGCTGTGCGCTGGTCCATCTGCCGCTCGATGCGTTCACGCATCTGGATGAAGGCGAGGCCGGCGCGCCGGACTTCCTCAGCACCGCGCGGCCGGAAGTCGCGCGGCATCGGCCGTCCTTTGCCGAAGCTCTCGGCAGCTTCCGCCAGCTTCTGGATTGGCCTGATCTGGTTGCGCAGAAACAAGATGGCAATTGCAAGCAGCACCAATGATGTGCCGACCATCCACAGAAGAAAAATATGCGTGTTCGACGCATAGGCCTGACTGCGCTTGGCAAAAATGCGCAGCACATTTGACGCAAGCTGAATGCGGATTTCGACAAGGTCGGAATTTCCGACCGTATCTATCCAAAATGGACGCTTGATCTGGTCGGAAAGTTCTGCGGTCAAGATATTGTCCAGGATGGAAAAGAATGGTTTTTCACCCGGCGGCGGCAAGGGTTCCAGCGGCAGGAAAGTGATGTTCAGGTCGAGATTGTCTGCAGCAATTTTTGTAATGGTCTCAAGGTTGGGGTCTTGCGGGTAGGATTCTGCGACACTGATGATGGCTGCGACATCACGTGAGACCGCAGTGGAAAGGCGTTGTGTCACCGTTTGCCAATGACGCTCCATGAAAACAAAAGCGACGACCGACTGCAGCAAAACCATGGGTGCGATGATGATGATCAACGAGCGGGTGTAGAGGCGCTTTGGCATACGCCGCGAAAGCCAGCCCGAAACCCGGGTTAACAGCGACGGCCGGTCCGAATAGAGCCGTGCCGCCTTTTGCAGCCGTCGCAGTTTTCTTGACCTGTCACGCTCGGAGATCGCCATCGGCCGCCCGGTTCTCCCGTGCCGGTCAAGCTGACTGGCGTTCGATGCTTAAACGATATCCCACACCGCGCACGGTCTGCAAGAATAACGGGTTAGCCGGATCTTTCTCTATCTTGCGGCGAAGGCGATTGATTTGCACATCAATTGTTCTTTCACCAACGGAAGATTCTTCACCAACCAATTCATGGCGCGGCACGGTTTCACCTGCCCGCTCGCCAAACAATGCCATGATGTCCTGCTCCCGGTCGGTCAAACGGATGACTTCCGACCCTCGCTTGAGCTCGCGGCGGGCAATGTGAAATGTGAACGGCCCAAAGATCACCTGCTCTTGCCGCACTTCCGGTGCGCCGCCGCCACGCTTGAGTATGTTGTTGATGCGCAGCACAAGTTCGCGCGGATCAAAGGGCTTTGCTATGTAATCATCCGCGCCTGCCTCAAGGCCCTGTATGCGCCGGTCCGTCTCGCTCAGCGCTGTCAGCATGAGAATTGGCACATCATGGGTTTTTCTGAGCGACATTGTGAGATCAACGCCGGTTTCGCCGGGCATCATAACGTCAAGGATGAGCATATCGAATTCGAGATTTTCCAGTTTGCGACGCGCATCAGCGGCGTTTGCCGCCACCGTCACCCGGAACCCGCGCTCAAACAGAAACTGCGACAGCAATGACCGGATGCGGGTGTCGTCATCGACGATAAGCAGATGCGGCGCGTTGTCTTCGAGATTGTCTGCCTGCGTTGCGTTATTCTGCATAAATCCTCCTCGAATGCACTGGCTTCCCTGGTCAAATGTGATCAACTGTCTTCAGCCGACCATCGCCTTCAGAAACCGTCCAACCTGTTCGCGTGCCCCCGCACCCGATTGGTCAAGCGACATGCCGATACGGCGAGATTGCGGCAAAGCGAGCTTCAACGCAAGGTTTCTACCTTCGTGCGTTGGATAAAGTTCGCGCTGCCGCTTGTCCGTGGGGCCGGCGACCTGAAAAATGTGTTCAGAATCTATCAACTGCTTGAGCACCCTTGCCAGACTTTGTTTGGTGATCTTGAGGATGTCCAAAAGCTCGGCAACGGTAAGCCCAGGTTGACGGTTGACGAAGTGCAGCACCCGATGATGCGCGCGCCCAAAGCCGTAAGTTTCCAAAATGGCGTCAGCATCGGATGTGAAGTCGCGGTAGGCGAAAAAAAACGCTTCGATCAATTCAAAATCGATGCCCTGGTCTTGCGTCAGCGGTTCGCGGACGATCTCGGTCTTCAAGCCTTTGCCCACCATGGTTTCATCCAAATTATGTCAGCACTATTGACATATTTTTTTAGCCTGCGTAACGTTTAATCCGTTGTTGGCCACATTTTGTGCAGAACGTAAAGCGTCCCTCTTTCTGGCGGCGTGTATAGTTTGCCTCAACGCTTTGAATAACAATGTCCGCCGGTGGTCGATTTTACCGCTGAAACGCATGATAAAAACGGGAGAGAAAAATGGCGACGGTTCCTTTTGACCAACTGCAGGGCGTTATCTGGGTCAACGGCTCGCTGGTGGATTGGCAGGATGCCAAGATCCATATTCTTTCGCACGGCCTGCATTATGGCGGCTCTGTCTTTGAGGGCGAGCGGGCCTATGGCGGCAAGATTTTCAAGTCCCGTCAGCACTCCGAGCGGTTCCTGAAATCTGCCGAGCTGCTGGATTTTGTGATCCCCTACACAGTTGATCAGCTGATCGAAGCCAAGCAGCTTGTTGTTGACAAGAACGGCTTCAAGAATTGCTATGTCCGTCCGGTTGCCTGGCGCGGCAGCGAAATGATGGCTGTGGCTGCGCAGATGGCAAAAATCCACACGGCAATTGCTGTATGGGACTGGCCGTCGATGTTTGACATCAACACCAAGATGAAAGGCATCCGCCTTGACATCGCCGACTACCGCCGTCCCGACCCCATGACCTCGCCATGCCATTCCAAGGCTGCCGGCCTCTACATGATCTGCACGATTTCCAAGCACCGCGCCGAGCGCAAAGGCTATGCGGACGCGCTGATGTTGGACTGGCAGGGACGCGTCGCCGAATGCACCGGTGCCAACATATTCTTCGCCAAGGATGGCGAACTGCACACGCCGATTGCCGACTGTTTCCTGAATGGAATCACCCGTCAGACGGTGATCGAACTTGCCAAAAAGCGAGGTATCAACGTCGTCGAACGGCGCATCATGCCGGATGAGCTGGCTTCTTTCAGCGAGTGCTTCATCTGCGGCACGGGCGCGGAAGTCACGCCGGTTTCGGAAATCGGACCCTATGCATTCGTGCCGGGCGCGATTTCGCGGGCATTGATTGAAGATTATTCTTCTGAAGTGAACGCTTAGACACAGAATCCTGACGCTCTTCCGGCGTTAACCATGAGGCGCTAATTCACGTTTCCGGCGATGGATTATGGTGAACAAACCGTTAATAGGTTTGACTTTAGTCCTATATGGCGTTTCACTCCCGGTGCGGCGAATACGTCGCGACGGGGTAAAACGGGATTAGAAATATGGAAACCATTCTTCCGCTCATCATTCAGGCACTTTCCGGCGCTGCTGGCGGCGGCATTGTCGGCAACCTGGTCAAGACAGCTGGTATGGCTCTCCTGCCGAAGCTGCTTGCCGGTGCAGTCGGCGGCATTGGCGGCAATGCTGCAATCGGCGGCCTTCTTGCCAGCGCGCTCGGCTCTGCCGGCGGCCTCGACCTTATGGGCATCATCAGCCAGGTCATCTCCGGCGGCCTCGGCGGTGGCGTGTTGACGGCGCTTGCGGGTGTCGTCATGGGCGCGATGAAGAAGTAATTCTTCAACGGTGTTTCAATGAGACGGGCGGCGCAAGCTGCCCGTTTTCGTTTATGTGAGCGCAATCGTTTTGAACAAGAGGCACATCAATCATGGGTCAGCTGACAGGCATTATCGTTCCAGTCACGCCATTCCAGCAGAATTGCGCAATCCTTTATGATGCTGACAGCAAAGTTGGCGTGGTGGTAGATCCGGGCGGCGACGTTGACCAGATTGCCGCTGCCATCGCCGAAAAAGGCGTCAAGGTCGAAGCCATCTGGCTGACGCACGGCCATCTCGACCATGCCGGCGGGGCGATGAAGCTGAAGGCGCTGCTCAACGTCGACATTATCGGACCGCACGAGGCCGACGAGCCGCTTCTGCACAGCATTACCAGCCGGGCGGCGGCGTTTGGCGTTGCGGGCACGATGGAAGACGCCACGCCCGATCGGTATTTGACCGATGGCGAGACGGTGTCGTTCGGGGATCAAGTCTTTGAGGTCTACCATACGCCGGGCCACGCGCCGGGGCATGTGATCTTTTTCAATCGCGCAGCCAAGTTTGCGCATCTTGGCGACGTTTTGTTCAACGGTTCGGTCGGCCGCACGGATCTTCCGGGCGGCGACCATCAGACACTGTTGAACTCGATTCGCGACAAGGTGCTGCCGCTTGGCGATGATGTCAGCTTCATCTGCGGCCACGGGCCGGGAAGCCGGATTGGCGAGGAACGGCGTTCAAATCCGTACCTCGCCGATCTTCGCTAGTTCACAATCTCAGTTTCCGGCGCAGAAGTGGTTGCGGCCGTCATAGCCGCGGTATGTGCCGGTTTCTGCGTTGAACGAGCGGTAGCGGTTCGAGCAGTAACGGAACCACTCGCGCGTCCAAGGTTCCACGCCGTCACTGTACGAAATGACCTGATCCTGATAGACACGGCGCGGTGCCGCCGGATAGTCATAGACAGTAACCGGACGCTGGCGGTAGTAGCGGCGCGGCTCTTCGTAAATGACGCGCGGCGAGTTGTCCGACAGCGCCCCGACAATGATTGCGCCTGCTGCAAGGCCAAGAATGCCTGCGGCCAGCGCGTCATTGTTGTGATGACGATAGATCGGGCGGCGGTGGTCGTTGCGCCAGTCACCGGCTTCTGCACTGGTAAATGTCGGTGCAAGGGACGCGATGCCGACGAGCGTTGCGATTGCGGCTTTGGTGAATTTGTTCATGACAGACTCCTTCGGAAATTTCCGGCCGGTCTCCCGGTATAACACGACAACTACGCGCCAGCGCCTGAATGGTTCCTGAACAGGTCCGCCACAATCCGGTCAAATTTGGTTGATCTCTGACGCAAAATTCGCTGCGGCGCCAGTTGACCGCCGCAGTAGAACTTTGCGTCTGAGATTCAGCGATTCTTCATCACAAGGCATGCTCCGCCAGAGGTGCGCAGCGCGGCGCAAATCTTGTTGGCTTCGCCGCGCGATTCAGCGCCGATGCGCACGGCGTAAATGCCGCGCCTTCCAAGCGGTGTTCGCACACGGCTGACGACCGGCTTGTGATTTGCCAGCACCGAGGCAAACTGGCGGCGCACGCGCTCATACTGGTTGACGGCAGCCGAGCGGCGGAAATTGCCCGCCACCTGCACACCCCACGGCTTCACATGCACGGTGCTCATGGCAATCGTGTTGAAGGCGATGATTGGAAGTTTGCGGCAGCCCTCGTCGAAAGTCAGCTTGGCGTCCAGCGGCTTTACCGCCACTTCCGTGCCGCGCGCGGCGAAATTGTCGGCAGGCTCGCCGGTGATGTCGAGCACGTAGTCTTCCGTTTCCAGCGGCAGGAAGCCGCCTGAACTCAGCCAGCGCGAGACGCGGCCTTCGCCGGCATTGTAAGCGGCGGCGGCGAGGCCGAAATTGCCGAGATTTCGTTTCAGGTCCGACAAATGGCTGGCGGAAGCGGGAATGGCCTCGTCGATGTTGAACGGGTCTTTCAGGCCAACCAGCTTGGCTGTGCCGGGCATGAACTGGGCAATGCCTTCCGCGCCTACAGGCGAGACCGCCTGATGGTCGAACCGGCTTTCCTTCCAGATCAGCCTGGCGAAAAGCTCCGGCGGGATTGAATTGGCTTTTGCCTCAGTGGCAATCAGTGTGCAGATGCGCTCGACTGTGACGGTTTTGGCGGGGGAGACTATGATGGCACGGTCATCGGGACCCGCGGGCGTTTGTGAAACAGCTTCACCTGCGGCGGGACCTTGTATGGCCAGCGCGAGCGCGGTGAGCGCGAGGGAGACAATGCGATTCATCATATGCGGTTTGATCCCCGGTCTCCCGCCCGGGAAGAACCGTCCTGCCCTGTACTTAAACGAGCTGGAGATTGATAGCCTTCGGTCCCTTGCCGCGCTTGTCCGGCTCGGTGTCGAAGGTGACTTTCTGACCGTCGGCAAGGCCATTGAGACCCGACCCCTGCACGGCGGAGATATGCACGAAAACGTCTTTCTCGCCGCCATCCGGCGTGATGAAGCCGAAACCCTTGTCCTGATTGAAGAATTTGACGGTGCCTGTCATCTGGCCCATGTTGGGAAGTCCTTGTTACCCTCATTGCGCCGCGCCAGCCATTCCCGATCTGGTGCAACACGTGAATTTGTGCCGCGTTTTTCAGGATTGCGCAAGTGGCCGTTCCACGGTTGCTGACCCTGCGTCAGAAATGCGATTGCGCTGCGCTTTCAACGCCAGCAGACCGGCGGCAACGATGAAAAATGCACCAATGATCGTGGCCGTTCCCGGCACCTCGCCAAAGAACGCAAAGGCGAAAAGACTGATCCAGATCAGCCCGGTGTATTCAAATGCGGCTGCGGTGTTGGCCGGGGCAAGGCGGTAGCCGTTGACGAGAAGAATGGTGCCCGCCGCCGCGATCACGCCACAAGACAGCATCAACAGCGCGTCGAACAATGTCGGCCAGACCCATGGCCGCACCAGAAATTTCAGCGACGGGTGCGGCGCATCGGTGATGCCGAGAGCGGTGAAAAGCAGCGGCAGACAAACGGCCACAATCAAGAAGAAGCCATTCTGCCAAAAAGCGAACACGGCAGCTGATGTTGTCGCGCCTTTCTTTCGAGCCATCAGCTGGCCGGAGGCATAGGCTGCCGCTGAAAACAGCGACAGGAGGGCGGCCGGCTCAAACAGCCCTGCGCCGGGCCGCAGCATGATCACCACGCCAATCAGCCCGATCAACACCGCGCCCCAGACTTTGGCGTTGGAACGCTCGCCAAGATAAGGGCCTGCCAGCACCACCACGAATAGTGGCACCGTGAAATAGAGCGCCACCGCATCGGCCAGCGGCAGGGCAGGGAAGGCGAGATAATAGGCGAAATAGGCGAGAAACAGCACCACCGCACGGGCAAACAGAAACCCCGCATTGCGCGAAAGCGCGGCAAACCCCTCGCCGCGCCAAACGATGAACCCGAGGATCGGCCCGGCAACAATCGCCCGCAGCGCCATCGCTTCGGTCAAAGGGTAATTGCCGGACACCGCTTTCAGGATCGTGTCCTGCGCCGTGAACACGAACACGCCCGCGCACAGGTTCAAGATGCCGAGCAGCGTGCGGTCCATGGCCATGGTGATTCCTTTGATTGCGAATGGAAATTAGCGGCGGCGAACGGCGGATGGTTGCGTGAAAGCGACGCTTGGGGTGAGGCGGGGCGCGCGCAGTCCGGCGATCATGCCAGCAGCATGAATGGCTGACGAAGGCCCAGAGCCACGCGAGGAGCCAAGGTGCCTACCGCCATCAGTCCCACCGCTGCGGGGGCGAGGACCATCGCATATGTTCTCCAGGAGAAATCTCTCGCGGGGTCGTCTTTCCGGGTTCGGCTGCGCCGCCCCGAAATGACGGCCACGCGTGATTGGTAATTGAATCATCCATATGCCTCAGCCCGCCAGCGGGTTTTGCGAACCCGCCCCGTCTTGCTCCAGCCCCAATTGCGCTTATGCTGAACATTTGCGGGCAATTGCAGCACGGGAGTCTTCCATGAAAAGCGGCAAATTCATTGTGGTCCTGTTCGGCCTGTTTTTGATGATCTCCGGTAGCGCTGCGATTGCGCAGGACGAGGGTATTTCGCGCCCTGATGCCCAGCAGGTTCGGATTTGCCCGGCGAATTATGATCCTGTCTGTGGCGAGCGTTACGGTAAACGGAAGTCCTTTCAGAATTTTTGTGTTGCAAAATCATACGGTTATCGTGTGCTTTACGGCGGGAAATGCCGTATTGCGCCAAAGCCGCCGGAGCCGCAGGTGTGTCCGCGCATCTATGCGCCGGTCTGTGCCGAGCGGCGCGGTGTGCGGCAGACTTTTTCGAATGATTGCGTTGCCGAAACGCGGGGCTACCGTGTGGTCTACGACGGCCAGTGCCGCGTTGCGCCAGAGCCGCAGGGCTGTCCCAGAATCTATGCGCCGGTCTGTGCGGAGCGCAACGGCAACCGGCAGACATTCTCCAATGATTGCCTGGCTGAAACGCGTGGCTACAATGTGGTCTATGACGGCGAGTGCCGCATCGCGCCACGCCCGCCAAAGCCGCCGCGGCCCGAGGTTTGCTCCGACGATTACCGCCCCGTTTGCGGCGAGCGCGACGGCGTGCGGCGCACCTTCTCCAACGTATGTGAAGGCAAGGCGAGCGGTTTCCGGCTGCTCTACGACAGCGCCTGCAACGCCGAGATTGATCCGACGCAGCCCGATGTCCAAAACCCGCGCAAGTGGTACGACCGTTAAAGCGGGCTTGTCATTGCCCGTCGCCGGGTTTTTGACTGCGCTCGCCGACGTTCACAAAAGGCACTGGAGCATCTGCGCCTGACACTGTCACGCCTTACACTGTCTCTTGCACACGACGACGATCCGGCTATGTTCAAACGCCTACGGGCAAGGGCGTAACGGGAGTCTCCCATGAAAACCGGCAAAATCATTTTGGGCGTCATCGGGCTTCTGGCCGTCGGCCTGACCGCTTGCACCGTCACCGTCGATGAAGGCAACCCGCCGCCGCGCCCGCGTCCGCCGCGGCCGGATATCTGCCCGCGCATCTATGCCCCGGTCTGCGCCGAACGGTATGGCGAGCGGCAGACATTCTCCAACGACTGCATCGCCGAAACACGCGGCTTCCGCATCCTCTACGACGGAGAATGCCGCCGCCAGCCACGCCCGCCAAGGCCGGACCCATTCCCGGAACCCGGCGGTATCGCCTGCCCGATGATAAGCGCCCCAGTCTGCGCAAGGCAGGGCGGACTGTTCCGGACGTTCCCGAACAGCTGTGTTGCCGAGGCTTCGGGGTTTGATGTGGTGGGTGGGGGGCCTTGCTGAGGACCTGTCAAGCGTTGGCAGCGCGGCAGACCCTTCAAATTTCGAATGCGTGTACTGCCACGCACGGTGTCCAATGCGCAGCCGCGTCCCCTCATCTGCCTGTCGGCATCTTCGCCCCATTGGAGAAATGGGGAGAAGACGGCTTATCGGAAAGTTTTGTGATTGGCCGTCTTCTCCCCGCATCTCCTGCGGGGAGAAGATGCCGACAGGCAGATGAGGGGACCACAGCACCAGGCCGACAAACTTATCCCGTCGCGTTTCAGCGCCAACCCATTGATTTCATTCATATAAAAGCCCTGACAACGCCATATTATCCACCCGCTCCGAACCGTGCCCGATAATGCCCCCGTCGTTCAACGCACATCGGGACCCTTCGCATTTTGGACTGGAACCTCGTCATAACCCGCAACCACGCCTTGCTTCTGCGCATCGTCGCCGAGCTGTTTGGCATGTTGCGCGGGTCACACGGGGACAGTTGCCTCTCAGAGGCAACTGTCCCCGATCTTGGCTCCGGCCCTGCCACCTTCACCCTCCCGCGCCACCTCTACGCCGCCATCCTCCTCATCCTGCGCCCATGCGAATCCGCCATACGTCGCCTCATCATCATCGCCGCGCGAGGGCTGGTACTGAAGCCACGCGTATCCCGGTCCTTCCCTGCGGGAGTAACGTCCTTTGCCGAAACCGGCATCATCCGCGCGCCGGTGTTTCAGCTGATTGACCCGCTCAAAGACTTCTCACTGGACGTCTTCGACAATGATCCGCAGTCATCGTCCGGCTTCACAGCCCCCTTCGATACCGCGCTCGCCTACCAGCAAGCCCAACGCGCTGCGCTTCCGGTCAACGCTGCGCTTCTCTTCAACCGCCTGCGCGCCATGCGCCTTGCCCTCAACGACCTCCCGCGTCAGGCCCGCCGTCTTGCGCGTTGGCAGGCGCGGCAGGACTTGGCGCTCAAAGCCAACACACCTTACCGGCCCATGCGCATGTCCCCCTTCCGCCCCGGTCCGCCGCCCGGCTACCGGCGCAAGGATATTCACCAAGTCGATGCTGTGCTGAAAGATGTGCACTACTTTGCGGTTGAATCTCGCAAAAGGGCGGACTCGCCGTGAGTTTTTGCGTGCAGATTCCAGCCTGCACAAACCGGAGGGGCGCGCCTTTCCGGCGTCGAGGCATGCGCGCAGTTTGGCAGCGTTGCAGCAGGCAACCGGCGCCCCCGCTCGTTACAAGCGAAGACGCCGGTGTTTTTGGCGGGGGCAAGTGGGGCGCTGTGAACCTCCCGCCAAAGCTTGGGGCTACATGCGGCAGCGGTGTTCGTAGCCGTCGTAGCCGACATAGGTGTCCGTGTGCGGATCATAGGTGCGGTAGCGGGCAAAGCAGCGCGAGACGTGGCTGTCCCAGCTGTCTTCGACATAGATCACCCGGTGATGATTGCGGTGGCTGCCGGCGACAAGCGCTCCAAGAATGAAACCGCCGGTTCCGGCGAGAATTGCAGCTTCCTCACGAGAAAGGCTGCGGGCGCTGGCGGGATTCATCGATCCAAGGCCAGTGACAAGAACAGCGGCGGCGAGGGCGGCGGTGGCGAATTTGCGGGAAATGGTCATGTGCGTTGCTCCTTTGAAACTTTCGCGGGAGCGGCTCATCCGTCCCATGTTGTTGAGACGCAGGCATGCGGAAAAAGGTTCAAGGAATTCATTTCGGAGATTTGTTTGCCGTTGGTTCAGTCGCTTGGCGGACAGGGCCTCAGGCCGCAATCACACTCGCTGGCTTCGGGGCCGCCAGCGGGGCACGGCCAACATCAGCCAAAAATCCTGCCAGCAAGGCAGCGAAGGCGTCGGGCTGATCCATGAAGCAGGCATGGCCGGCATTGTCGATGGTCTGGCATTTGGCGCGCCAAAGCGACGGTATGTGGAGGTCGTCGAAATAATGAAGCCGCAAGAGCGGATCTTCGTGGCCATTTATGATGGCCACCGGGATTTCTGTCCGTTCAACAAAGCGCCGTTGGTCACATCCCCCGCCGTGGAACGCCGCCTTGGCAAGTTGCGCGCGGCAGCGGCCATCGGCGCGCAAGACAGAGGCAAGCCCGCGGTTGTCCGGATTGTCCCCGAAGATCAGGTTTGCAAAGCGTTCGGCTTCATTCTCGGTGAATCTTTCCTTCATGGTCAGGAGCATATCGAGCTTGGGCTGGAAGGCGCGGAAGAAGCCAAAAGGTCCGCGCGTCAGCGGCGGCGTTCCAATCAGCATCAGACCGCGTGCGCTGCGCCCGCAGGCCGCCATTTCGATTGCGACATTGCCGCCGAGTGCCCAGCCGGCAAGAACAGGATTGTCGATGTCAAGATGATCGAGCACGAGGCCAACGGCCTTTGCCAAGCCGGCGTGCGTATATGCCGAACTGTCGGCGGCGTCGCCGGAATTGCCATGACCCGGCAAATCAACAGCGATCAGCCGATAGTGCATCAGCGAGCGGTTAGAAAATTGCGGGCAGAAAACATGTTTGGATGCGCCCAAACCATGCAGCAGAACCAGAGGCACGCCATTGCCGCCGGTGTCGACGCAGGCCATGTCCGCGCCGGGTGTGCTTATGACATGGCTTTGATAGTTGCGCATGAGGGCACCAAGGTTAATTGGACCAATCTTGCGCTCCGATTTGTTACAAATTCCTTAACATTATGGTTAACAGACCATAAATTTTCCGGCTGTGCCGCCTTCCTGTCAGCGACCGTTGACCAGACCCAGAATCAGCCTGTGCACATTGCCGCCCTCGGTCATTTCAACGCTGTCGAAAGCGCGGCTTTTGGCTTTGTAAGTTTCATTGGCGGCCGTGACGCGTTGAAGCACTTGCGCGCGGATGGCCTTGCAGCCGGGGTCATTGTCCACGCGCAGACCCACCGTCGCGGCAATGATTTCATCAACCATCGCAATGATGTCGCGTCCATGGAGCTTCTCATGCGCCGCGATGCCGTTGCTGAAGGATTGCCAATGGACAGCGGCCGAACCGGAAAGCTTGGCCGAGGGCTTGGGCAAAGAATAATTGATGGTGAGAAACGGAATGGCCGACTTCAGCACACAGGCGCTCCCCTCTGGCCGGTAATCGCGCCGCCATTTCAGTTCCCAATTGGTCAGGGCGATTGTGCGGGTTTTGCCAATCAGCGGTCCGCGTTCCCCTATCGACGCGTAAAGCTCCGGGCCGGTGGCGCCGGTGACGGCGTAGAATTTGATTTGCTCGCGGGGCTGCCAGTCCTGCGCATTGACGGGGAGGGCGGCAGTGCAAAGGAAAAGCGCGGCTGGGAACAGTTGCATCGCGAACCTTTCACATCAATCAAGAGGAGACGCAACAACGGGCCACATGCGTCGGTATGCGGGCTAATCCTGAGGCATTGTGATGCAATCCAAACTATCATGGTGGCGGACGGAGTTGGAATTTGGTTATTCACCAACAGTTGACCCGCAGCTCCCTTGCCACGGCCATCACGGCGCACGACATTGTGGCAATACGTTAATGACCATCCTTGAAGGAGCAAATCATGACCACACAAACCGCAATTCTCGCAGGAGGCTGTTTTTGGGGGATGCAGGATTTGATACGGCGGAGACCGGGCGTGGTTTCGACGCGTGTTGGTTACTCCGGTGGCGATGTTGCCAATGCCACCTATCGCAATCACGGCACACATGCCGAGGCGATCGAGATCACCTTTGATCCCTCCAAGACCAGTTTCCGCGAATTGCTGGAGCTGTTCTTTCAGATTCACGATCCCACCACGCGCAACCGGCAGGGCAATGATGTTGGAACGGCCTATCGTTCCGCGATCTACTATATGGACGATGCGCAACAGCAGACAGCGCTGGATACCATCCGTGATGTCGATGCCTCGGGTCTGTGGCCTGGCAAGGTGGTGACGGAAGTGGCGCCCGCCGGACCGTTCTGGCTGGCTGAACCCGAGCATCAGGATTATCTCGAACGCTACCCGAACGGTTATACCTGCCACTTCCCGCGCCCCGGCTGGAAGCTGCCAAAACGGGCTGCATAGTTGGCCAGAGTGGACTTTGCGACAAGCGCTGGAGAGGTCTCCGGCGTTTGTCGTTTGACTAACCAGCGTCAGCGCTCAATGCGGTGAGCCTGCGCGATTGCACAGCGGGCTTGTCAAGCGGAGGCTTTGCCGCATTTTTACCTTTATGCGCGCAAACATGGCGCTGCACAACACAGGGATTGCAGATGTCGATTGCCAAAGCGCCTCTCCGATTTGCCGGCCATCGCAGCGCTGCGGCGCTGATATTGCTGGCCTTCGTCAACAGTCTGGCGCTGGCGCAGGACTCCATCGACCCGAATGTGACGCAGTATCAGCTTGCCAATGGCCTGACAGTCGTGCTTGCACCGTCCAAAACCGCGCAATCAGTGGCATTGGTCACGCAATACAAGGTCGGCTCGGCCAACGAAGCGCCGGGGCGCAGCGGTTTTGCGCATTTGTTCGAGCATCTGATGTTTGAAGGCACCAAGGCAGTGCCCGATTTTGACAAGGTGGTGTCGGGCGTCGGCAGTGAAAACAATGCGTTTACGCAAGAGGACACCACGACCTATTACATGACTGGTCCGAAAGAGGCGCTGCCGGTCTTTCTGCGGCTGGATGCTGACCGGATGGCAAATCTTGCCAATTCTGTAAGTCAAGTGGACCTCGACAATCAGCGGGAAATTGTCCTCAACGAGATGCGGCAGAATGTGCTGGATCGTCCGGGCGGCGCGGCGCGCGAACAGGCGCAGACGGCGCTTTACCCGGCGGGTCACCCTTATGCGCATGCCACCATCGGTTCGATCGCTGATCTGGGCGCGGCCAAGCTTGAAGAGGTCGTGGCATTTCATCGGACATATTACGTGCCGTCGAACGCTATCGTCACTGTGACGGGCAGCTTTGACATCGAAAAGACCAAGGCGTTGATTGACCAGACTTTTGCGCTCGCGCCGAAAGAGGATGGACCGAAGACCATCGCGCCAACGCTCGTTGCGGCCGAAGCGAAGCGGCTGGAGGCCGTGGATGCCGTGGCGACGCCGGTGGTCACACTCATGTGGCCGGGAGCGGCTGGGCATTCGAGGCGGTCGTTGATCAATGACATGCTTGCAACCGCGATGACGGTTGGCGCCAAGTCGCTGGAAAACCGCTTGGTGGTGCAGGAAGGCGTCGCGTCATCCGTCGGCGTCTATTGGGACAGCAGGCAATTGGGCGGCATTTTTGCCGTTGCAGCCAATGCGGCGCAAGGCGTCTCCACGGAAAAGCTTGAGGCTTCACTGCGCGCCGCACTTCATGAAATGCGAAGCGAGGGCGTTTCAGAAGATGCGCTGAAAGTGGTGCGGACGGATTTTGAAACCGGCTATGATCAGGTCCCGTCCTCGGCGCTTGGATTTGCCATGCAGCTGTCTGAAAGCGCGCGCGAAGGGGATGCTCGAAAGTGGCGCAGTGATGTTGATCTGGCCAAGACCGTGACAGCGCAGGAGGTCACTGAAGCACTGCGCGGATTTGCCGATGAAACGGCGCTGGTTTCCACCGTTAAGCCCGGCGCGCGAAACACTGCGTATCCGCCTTCCATTGCCAATTCCACCGGCACGTCAATGCTGGTTGCCACGGCGGCGCGACCGGAGGTCATGATACCGGAAATTTCCGTCGAGGACGCTGCAGCGTTGGTCTTTCCAATGACTGAGATGCGCAAACTCAAGAGTGGTGCAACACTGATTACCTATCACATCGAAGATAAGGCACAGGTTGGGATCGCGATCTCAGTCAAGGGCGGTAAAGTTGACGCGCCGGTCGGGCTGGCGCGGCTGGGCATGGCGGTGGACTCGCGCGGTGCAGGCGACCTTACGCTTTCGGAGCTTGGCGTGCGGTTCCGCGAAAGTGGCATTGCCATCTATGGCAGCGCGGAGAGCCACTATTCGCAGATCATTGCCACAGCGCCTGTCAAGGCCTTTGATAAAGCGGTTGCGGAGCTTGCCGATGTTGTTTTGCACCCGCGCTTCGACAGCAAGGAATGGGCTGCAGCTGTGGATCAGACGGTCAATTATGTGGAGTCTTCGCGCAAGTCGCCGGATTATCTGGCCGGACGGAAGCTGATTGAGGCACTGTATCCGGCTGGATCACCTGAAGCTCGAGAACCGGATGCTGCGGCGCTGAGAGTGTTGAAAAGCAGCGATGCCAAGGCGCTGTTTTCGGGGCGGATGCGGCCTGACCATGCAGTGTTTCATGTGGCATCCAATTTGCCGGCAGATCGCGTGGCCGCAGCGCTTGACAAGGCGTTTGCGGACTGGACGGCCAGCGGCAATCCTTCGCCGTTCAATGGCTACGCCCGCCCGCTGGTCAAGAACGTGCGGCTGGACAGCCAAGCCGATGGCGCAACGCAAGCGGCGATTGTTGCAGCGCTGCCGGCGCCTGACGAGGGCAGCGCAGAGTCAACGCCCTTCGGCATTGCGGTGCAGGCGCTTGGCGGGGGCGCCAACAGCCGCTTGAACATGGAGTTGCGCGAAGAGAAGGGCTGGTCTTACGGGATCGGCGCTCAAGTTACCGGCGAGAGAGGCCGCAAGAATTCCTTGCTCTATGTCTCGACCGCTGTGCAGGCCGACCATACCGAAGACTCAATTGCCGCCATCCGGAAAATCATTGCGGATCTTGCAACCAAGCCGCTCACAGAGGAGGAGTTTCTTTCGGCGAAACGCTCTATACGGACGCAGTTTCTCGACGCTTTTGACAGCGCGCCCAAGATGGCCGGCTTTGCTGTTTCCATGGCCGCGCAAGAATACGGGATCGCTGATTTGCAGAGCTACTTGAAGGAGCTTGACGCTGCGACCCTTGAGCAAGTGAATGTTCAGGCTGCGCGGATTGCCGTGAGTCCGGTTGCGCTTTCGGTGGCGGGCGACAAGGCCGCCATGAAGTAGGCCTGATTGCTCCTTGCCCATCCTGTGTTAATCTGACGCCGGGCGCATGGAGGGAGCCATGTCAAAGGCAGGTGCAGTGCCGGATTTCAGACCCGGCAAGGAAGCGTTGCAGACGATCAAGGCGGCAATCGCCGCCTACAACGCGGATCGCGTCGGCACAGAAAGCCGGGCATCACGCAACGGCGCGTTGATGCTGATACCCTATGTGATCACGGTCGTTTTCTTCGCTTTTCTGTTGTTGCCGGGGCAGAACGCTGACGACTTTCCCTGGACGGCTTATTGGATAGGTTTGGGCGTTGCTGCCTTCGGCGCTGCCAAACTATGGGAATTCGCCTGGTCTCCGGTCAGGAAACTGCAGCAAAATACGCGTTCCCGGCTGGTTCCGGTTATCTGCGGCTTTGTTGAAAACATCCGCTACGACAATAAGGCCACGCCTGATTTCATGCTGCATCTGCCCAGAGAATCTCTCGTTGTGCATGACCGCGTCGAGCACGACGATCTGATCTCCGGTCGGCATGAAGGTATGGATTTTGAACTCGGTGAGGTCATTTTCTGGATCAAGAGCGGCAAGAATTCGGAGGCCCGGGCGTTTGAAGGGGTGATTTTCCATTGCCGGGCGAAGACAGCATTCCCGGGCTTGCTGATCGCCTCGCAAAAGACGACCTGGTTTGACCGGTTCGGGCGCGGAGGAAGGTCAGAAAGGTTGAGCGATGTTGCTTGTTCCAACAAGCGGATAGATGAGAAATACGAGTTCCGCTCAGACCGTCCAGCTGAGGCGTCCCGCCTTGTTGATGGTCCGTTGACGACAATCATCCTTTGGCTTGCCGATAACTGGCCCGAAGGTGTTGCCCGCATTGCGCTTGACGGCGATCATATCCTATTGCTGGTGCCGACGGAGAAGAACCATTTCGAACTGCCGAACATCTCCGTGGATCTCGACTACGAACGCCACGTCGCGCCGATGACCGGGCAATTGTGGAGATTGTTATCCACGGGGCGGCTGATCAGAGATATATTGAACTAACGAAAGATCCCGAGTGCATTTTGGCGGGCGACTTCAGTGCACCAGTTTCAACACGCGCCCTTCAGCATCGTCGGTCAGCAGATAGACCTCGCCGTCTGGTCCAACACGCACATCACGGATACGCTCGCCGAGGTCTTCGAGCATTGCTTCTTCGCCAACGACCTTGCCATCCTCTATGTCGAGGCGGACAAGTTTTGTGCCTGCCAGTGCGCCGAGGAGCAGGTCGCCCTGCCAGTCCGGGTATTTTGCACCAGTGTAGAAAGCGAGGCCCGAGGGCGCGATGGATGGGTCCCAATAGTGCAGCGGTTGCTCCATGCCTTCTTTGGCCGTGCCTTCGCCAATCTTGGCTCCGGAATAGTCTCGACCATAGGTTATCACCGGCCAGCCATAATTCTTGCCCGCTTCCGGCCGGTTGATTTCGTCTCCGCCTTTTGCACCGTGTTCAACGGTCCACAGCAGGCCGGTTGATGGCTCAATGGCGGCTCCTTGCGGATTCCGGTGGCCATAGGACCATAGCTCCGGCATTGCACCCTCTTTGCCGATGAACGGGTTGCCCGAGGCGGGTTTGCCCTCGGGTGTGAGCCTGACGATTTTGCCGAGATGGGTCGCAAGGTCCTGTGCGCTGTCGCGCTCGGAATAGCGGTCGCCAAGCGTCAGGAACAGGTTTCCGTCGGGCGCAAAGGCGATGCGGCCACCGAAATGTGCGGTGGAGTCTATTGCTGGCATCTGGCGGAAAATGATCTCGACATTTTCGAGTGCCTTGCCGTCGTTGGACAACCGGGCGCGTGCGAGCGAAGTGCCGTTACCGCCATCTCTGGCCTCTGAAAAGCTCAAATAGATAAGCCTGTTCTTCGAAAAGTCCGGATGAAGGGCGACGTCGAGCAGGCCGCCCTGCTTTTGCGCAACCACATCAGGGACGTTGGCGACAGGCTCTGAGAGCGCACCATCGCGGACGATGCGCAGACGTCCCGGCCGTTCGGTGACGAGCATCGAACCATCCGGCAGGAAGGCCAGACCCCAGGGATTTTCGAGTCCGGATGTCACTGTTTCGACTGTTGCGGCCATGGCTGGGCCAACTGGCAGAAGGAGGCAGGCAAGTGCGGCGGCTGCAAAGCGCATGGCGTGTTCCAATTTGGATTTCAACGGAAAGTAATACGAATTTGATCTGCAATCTTGCGGTCATTGTGGCAGAGCAGTTCCGAAATCGAAGGCATGGCGGAGTTTTATTGATGAACAGCATGACAATTACCGGGATGACCTGCGCCGGATGTGCGCGCAAGGTTGAAGCAGCGTTGCAGAAGCTCTCGGCGGAAGTCCGGGTGACACTTGATCCGCCGCAGGCAACCGTTCCCCAAACCATATCCGCCGCCATGGTCAACGACGTGCTTCAGGTCATCGGCAAATACAGGGTTGCCGAGCGCCAGACAACGCAACTGATTCCGGGCGAAGTTGCCGCGTGGCTGCGTTCATACTATCCGCTGTTCGTCATCATGGGGCTGATCGCAGTTGCCTCATTTGCCGGACAAAGCTGGATGATGAGCTTCATGGCCGGATTTTACATCGTCTTCGGCGCATTCAAGCTGCTGGATGTGCCGGCATTTGCCAACGCCTATGCGCGCTATGACATTGTCGCCAAAGCGTTCAGGCCGTGGGGATATGCTTACCCGTTTGTGGAACTGGCGCTCGGATTTGCATTCCTGTTTTGGTTTCAGATGGGCGTGGCAACCTGGATTGCGCTGATCCTGAGTCTAGTCGGCGCGGCAGGCGTGGTTCAATCCGTTCGCGCCAAGGAAACTATCCAATGCGCTTGCCTTGGAACAGTGTTCCAGTTGCCGATGTCCACTGTCACGATTGTCGAGAACGTTGGCATGGCGGCAATGGCAGCGTGGATGCTGCTTTTTGGCATGTGATGAGACACTTCAATAGCCCAAGCTGGCTGGCAGCCAGTCGGCCAACAAAAACGTCCAACAAATTCAAAGGGTAGCCGGGTGCGCCGCGCACAGTCCCGTTGCTCCTCCCAGAAACTTTGGGCAGCGCAGGCGCACTCCGGAACCATCTAATCGACCATGATGCAAAAAGAGTCAAGATGCCTGAAAACATTGCGGAAAATCAGTATTTTTGCCTGTTATTTCGGCACAATGTCAACGTGCCGCAGATCTAGGCATTCAGATCCAGGAATGGATTGCGCCAGGCCTTCAACTCCAGCAATTGGTCATGCCAGCGTATGATGTTCGGGAATTCTGCAAGAGGCAAGCCTGCGGCTTCGGCAAAGGGCAAAGCGGTTGCAACACGGAAGTCGGCGTAGGAAAGACGGTTGTCAACGAGCCACTCCCGGTTCGCAAGATATGCGTCAAGTATCTGTGCATGCTCACGAAAATCGCGCAGGGACTTTTCAATGAGTTTGGGGGAAAGCCTCTCATCGGTAAAGGTCGGCAGTACGATGCGGTCAAAATAGATCGGATCAGCAGCTTTGGTAAGATGATGCGTGCCCCAACTGATCCACATGATCATCTGTGGCTGTTCGTCCCCGGTGCGCCAGAAGTCCGAACCGGTCAGAGCTGACAGTCGGCAGGCAATGGCATCGGTTTCCCACAATGTGCGGTCGCCCTCTACAAGAACCGGAACCAGTGTGTTCGGATTGATGGACCGGAAAGCATCCTGGTGCGCCGGGTCGCGCGGCGATGCGCGGATGTATTCAACCGGAGCGTCCAGGTGGAGCGCCACGGCGACAGCAACGCGTGGGTTCAGATTTTGCGAGTAGTAGAGCTTCATGTCATCGCCCTGCTGGCAGTCGGCATATTCGTTGGCAACTATCTTGATATCAACCAATGCAAACCGCAAGGATATGACACCGGCTTTTGATCTCTATGCTGTCGGCTTGTCGCGACTCGTTTGAGAAGTTCGTTGAACGCGCGGTTGAAATAATTCCTGCAATGCCCGTCACCAGCTCCAATTGCCTGTCACCGTGATCGCAACTGCTCAAATAATCGGCACGTTTCAATCGGTTTGCCGCCAGAGTGCCACAAAGAACGTCGCGAATCCGGCGTGCTGAACTGAAATGGGGCAAAATCATGTCATTGATATTGTTGAATTATTTCATTTTTTGTGACTTGCCATGATAAAAATCCATGGGTTATGAGCCTCCCCGTCCGGCGGAATCAACCTGTATCGAGGCGATCCGGGACCGGGCAAAAATGAAGAATACGGAGTAGTCCCATGAAGAAGATCCTCGCCACCCTCGCAGCTTCCGCAGCTTTTGTCGCCGCCGCCTATGCCGGTGACGCTGAAGGTGTTGTGAAGGCATACGACGAAGCCACCAAGACGATCACGCTCGAAGACGGTCAGGCGTTCACGCTTGCCGACGGCGTTGTGGTGGACGGCGTGGTTGCCGGCGCCAAGGTGAAGGTCACCTTCGACGACGCAACCAAGGCAGCTTCCGCTGTTGAAGTCGCAAAGATGTAATTTGCGATCAGGCCTTTGCCTGAAGCGCCCCTGCAGGAAACTGCGGGGGCGTTTTTATTTGCCATATCTCATTGGAAAACATCCGGCTTGGCGGCGCTTGTAAGCTTTTGCATTCCCAATAGACTGGCATTGGGAGGACTGGATGGGATCAACAATCACATTGCCGACTTGGCTGGTTTTGCTTGCTGGCATGCTGGCGCTGGCCGGGCTGTTTGACAGGCTGCTGACTCCGGCTTTCCGCTGGTATCTGCGCAGCCGCGCCAACCGGGCGATTGATGAGCTCAACTCGAGGCTGCGCCTCAAAATCCGACCGTTCAAGATGACGACCCGGCAGGTTTTGGTTGACCGGCTGGCGCATGATCCGCAGATCGTGGCCGCAGCCGAGGCGCATGCGCTCGATGAAGGCATGCCGGTGGCTGTCGCCATGGCAAACGCCGAGCGCTATGCACGGGAGATCGTGCCGACCTTTTCTGCCTACACTTACTTCAAGGTCGGCATCCGTCTGGCGCGCTGGGTGTCTACATCCCTCTACCGTGTGCGGCTGGCATTTGAAGACCGGGCGCTTTTGGAGACGCTGGATACGGATGCAACGGTAGTGTTCGTGATGAACCACCGTTCCAACATGGATTATATTCTGGTCACTTACATGGCCTCGACCGCGACCGCGCTTTCCTATGCCGTTGGCGAATGGGCGCGAATTCCGGTGTTGCAGACCCTTATCCGCTCAATGGGGGCCTATTTCATACGCCGAAACGCGCGTAACCTTCTCTATCGCAAGGTTCTGGCACGTTATGTGCAGATGGCGACCCAGGCAGGGGTTACCCAGGCGGTGTTTCCCGAAGGCGGCCTGTCGCGCGATGGCAGGCTGCGGCCCGTTAAGCTTGGTCTGATTTCCTATATGGTGGAAGGGTTTGATCCCCAGGGACGCGACGTGCTGTTCATTCCAGTCGGGCTGAATTATGACCGGGTGCTCGAAGACCGGACGCTTGTGGCCGAGATCAACGGCCCTCCGCCAAAGGAGCCATTCTACGCCACCGCCTCAAAATCAATCGGTTTTCTGTGGCGGAACTTCCGGCTGCGCTTGAAGGGGCGTTGGCACAAATTCGGCTATGCCTGCGTTGCTTTCGGCAATCCGATTTCGTTGAAGGACTATCTGAAAACTCATGGTGCGGGGCGTTTTGGCGATCTGGACGAGGCCAGCCAATCCGATGTTATCGCCGGTCTCGGCACTGAGTTGATGGCGCGCATCGGTGCCGTCATTCCGGCGATGCCTGTGTCGCTGGTCGCAGAAGTGCTGCGCGGGGCGGGTGACAAGGGTGTTGACATGCTGTCGCTGAAAGCCGGTGTTGACCGGCTGATTGACAGGCTTGAGGGGCAAGGTGTGCATGTTCACGTGCCGCGCGCAGACCGCGACTATGCGGTGACTGCGGGACTTCGCATGTTCACGCTAAGGCATCTGGTGGAAGAGGATGCGGATGGGCTTTTCCGGATCGTCAAGGGCGAGGAGCCGCTGGTTCACTACTATGCCAACTCGCTTGCGCATTATGGCGTGCGTGGCAAACCGGACCTTGCGGTGATGTCCTGACATGAAGCGCGATATTGCAGTCCTTGCTTCCGGTACGTTTGATTTGTTGGTGATTGGCGGCGGCGTGGTTGGCGCTTGCATTGTGCGCGATGCGGCGCGGCGCGGGTTGAAGACAGCGTTGATCGAGCAGGCTGACTTCGCCGCCGCTGCCAGCGAAGCGATGTCGCACACCATTCATGGCGGCATCCGCTACCTTGCGACAGGCCAGTTCGGGCTTGTTCGAAGCGGGCTCGAAGAGCGCGCGAAATGGGCGCGCAATGCGCGCGGATTTGTCACCGAACAGACTTGGCTGCTGCCGTTGACGGGCGGAATGCGCGGGGTGCAAAACCGGGCCGGTGTTGCGCTCTACCAATGGATGGCGGGGTTGAAAGCGCAGTCGCTCTCAAAGGCGGAGGCGCTAAAACAGGAGCCGGCCTTGGCGATGGACGGGCTGACTGGTGCGGCTGTGTATCAGGACTTCCATCTCGCAGATCCGCACCGGCTGGTCATCGCGATTTTGCAGGACGCGGCAGGGCATGGCGCCGTCATTGCCAACCATGTTGCGGTGGATGGATTGGTGTTGCGGGGAGGGGTTGTCGAGGGAGTTACCGCGGTTGAACGGGTGACCGGCGACATACTCACAATTCGTGCGACGCAGATCATCAATGCGACAGGCCCTTGGGCGCAAATGGTGGCAGACGCTTTGGCGCCGGGCCAAAAAGCCGTCCGCGTCACGGGTTCAAAAGGTATTCATCTTCTAACACCTGAATTGACCTCGAAATACGCCATCGCGGTGTCCGGTAAAGGCGAGCATGTGTTTGCGCTGCCTTGGCATGGGATGACTCTTATCGGCACGACGGACGAAGAATTTGCCGGTGACCTTTCGACTGTTGCGGCGAGCGAGGCTGAGATTGAAGCGTTCACGGCTAAGGTCAGGAGGCTGATGCCTGCCGCCAAGGATTGCCTTGACCGGACGATTGCCAGCTTTGCCGGTGTGCGCGCGCTGCCGGGCCGCGGCGGCGATACTTACCGCGCTGTGCGTGAGGAATTAATTGTCAGCCATGCGGATTACGGCGCGTCCGGTTTGCTGACGGTGACTGGCGGCAAGTGGACGACCGCGCGGCGGATGGCTGAGCGGGCGGTTGATCTTGTTGCGGCCAGTTCAGGCAAGAGCTTTGCACCGTGCCAAACCAATGAAGCCGCGATTTTGGCACCGGTCGCGCTTTCTGAATTGGCAGATATTCTGGAGCGGTCGGGGCAGGACGAAATGGCGATGACGGCAGAAGATTATCTGCGACGGCTTGGGCGGCAGGCGTTGCTGCTTGATCCCGAAGTTGAGCGCCGCGTGATAAGCTGGCTTGCATCAAAGGGCATTGCCGCAAATAATGGCGCGGGGCGTGACGGGAGGCTGCCATGAAATGCGGTGTCATTCTCAATCCGGTTGCAGGAGCGGGCAAGGCGGCAAAGGTCTGGCCGGAGTTTGAAGCCGAGCTTGAGCGCCAATTTGGCATGTTTGATTTGCGCCGGACTTCGCGGGCTGACGAGGCAGTGACCATTGCCGAAGCGATGGCACGGGACGGATATGAGCTGATCGTGGCGGCTGGCGGCGACGGCACCATCAGCGAGACGGCGGACGGGATATTGCGTTCGAGCGGTGTTTCGCTGGCGCGACCGCGGCTGGGCATTCTGCCATGCGGCACCGGCTCCGATCTGGCGCGGACGCTGAAATTGGATGGTTCTCCAGCGGACATGGTGCGGCGGTTGACGCAAGGAAACGGCAGGCTGATTGATGCGGCGCGCGTCAACTTCATTGGCGCGGACGGACGCAAGGCCGAGCGCCATTTCATCAACATTTCCAGCCTTGGTCTTTCCGGCCCGACATCGCGGGCGGTCAACGCTGCCAAGCGGTCGAATGCAGCTTCCGGCCAGATGGTGTTCATGTGGCACACGATCAAGGAACTCATCAAATACCGGTTCCAGACCGTGCGTATCACGGTGGATGATAGTGCACCCATCGAAGCGCAGGTCGCGCTGGTGGCGGCGGCGAATGGGCGGTATTTCGGCGGCGGGATGATGATCGCGCCGGACGCGATTGAAGACGACGGGCTGCTGGACATCGTGATCTTCCGGGGCGCGGCGAAGCTGAAGCTGATCCTTGATCTGCGGCTTTTGTACTCCGGCGCGCACCGTACCCACCCGCAAGTTACAATCCTTCGCGGCAAAAAGGTGCTGGTGGAACCTATTGGCGATCCGGCGCTCAACACGGCGCTGCTGGATGTTGACGGCGAAGCGCCCGGGCAAATTCCGGCGCTGTTTGAAGTGCTGCCGAAGGCAATCCGGGTGATGTGCTGATGGCAACTCAGCTTTGGGGATGGCTCGGACAGCAGGATGACCCGCTGCAAGGCAAGGCACTTGCCGAGCAGATGCTGCGGCAGATGCTGGGGCTTGATCTGGTGAACATCAATATGCCGACCGACTTCGACGCGGGCGCGCTTCGCCCGTCGCGGCTGAGTTCCCTGGCGCAAGTCGAATTGCTGCGGCGGTTTGGCCCCGACGGATTTTCTGTTGATCCGGCAATCCGGGCAGCGCATTCGCTGGGCCAGAGCTATCCGGACCAGTTGTCGCGGCGTTCTGGAGTCATTCCCGATCCGGTCGATGCCGTGGTTTGGCCGGCGAATGACACGCAGGCCAATGATCTCTTGCAAAGGGCGTCGAAGTTTGGATTTTGTGTGATGCCCGCCGGCGGGGCGACGAATGTGACCGGCGGATTTGCAAGCAACGATCAGCGTCCGCGCGTTGCGGCCAGCATGTTGAAATTGAACCGGCTGTTGGCGGTGAACGAGACTGATCTGACTGCGGATATTGAGGCGGGCATCCGGTTGCCGGACCTTGAAAAGCAGTTGAACGCGCGCGGCTTTACGTTTGGTCATTTCCCGCAAAGCTTTCATGGCGCCACGCTCGGCGGGGCGATTGCGGCGCATGGCAGCGGGCAGCGCTCGGCGGGTTACGGGCGCATTTCGGACATGCTGGTGTCGGCGACGCTTGCCACCCCGCGCGGCGTATGGACAAGCGAAGCGCAACGGCACACCGCTGATGGTCCATGGCTCGGCGGGCTGGTTACAGGTTCGGAGGGATTGTTCGGCCTCATTACATCTGCGACCGTGCGCATCAAACGCATGCCTGAAACGGTTGAGGACCGCGCATGGTATTTGCCGTCGTTTGAGGCGGCGGTCATCACCGCCCGCCAACTTGTCCAAAGCGGGAGTGGACTGTCGATGATCCGCGCATCTGATGAGGCGGAGACGGGGTTTCTTGGCCAGTTCCGGTTGGCGATGAAAGGCATGGAACGCGCGGGCGCGCTGGAGCGGGTGGCGCTTGCTGTGAAGCGCGCGCCAGCAAACCCGGTGTTGCTTTTGACGGGGTTTGAGGGCGACAGCCGCCGCTGCGCCGAAGTGTTTGCTGAAACCGGACGCATTGTGCAAAAGGCCGGGGGTGTTTCGCTTGGCAAGGGACCGGGCGCATCGTGGCGCAAGAGCCGCTATGATCTGCCCTATTTGCGCGAAAGCCTGCTGCGGCGCGGGATTGGCGTGGACACGTTTGAAACTGTTGCGCCGTGGAGCAGACTGGCGGAACTGAAAGCGGCGGTCGGCGCGGCGTTCGACCGTGCAATGGCGGCGACACTTGATGGCGACCGGCGCGGGGTGCTGATGTGCCATCTCAGCCACACATATCCAGAAGGCGCGTGCCTTTATTTCACGGCGATTTTCCCTCAGTCCGGAGACAGGCTTGCGCAGTGGCAGATGCTGAAATCGGCAGTTTCCGATGCCATCAGCACCGGCGGCGGCGCGGCGAGCCATCATCATGGCGTGGGTTCCGATCATGCAGCGATGGCGCGGCTTGAAAAGGGCGAGATCGGGATTGACCTGCTGCGTGCCCTGAAGAATGCGTTTGATCCGGAGAATCTGATGGTTTCGGGGATGGGAAGGATGCTGGGCTGACGGTCAAATATCGACGCCGTAATATCCGAGCGCTTCTTCCAGCTCCGTCTGCTCATAGCCGAAATGCGATTTGACGAAGGTTTCGAGGCGCTTGTAATCGGCGCGCAATTGGGCTGCTTGCTTGGTTCCCGGATCCGTTATCAGCGCGACGGCTGAGGCTTCCAGTTGTTCGAGCAGATCGTGGATGACCAGATGCTCGGCTTGGAGGCGCTCGACGACTTTGGTGAGCCCATTTGTATGGCCAAGCAAGGCGGGGAAGATCCATTGATCCTCGATGGAGTGATGGCCGGTGAGCATGTTGCAGGCGCCGCCGCAGAGATTGCCGAACTGGCGCATGTTGGACACCATCTGCATGGACGAGATGGTGGTGATGAGGGTTTCGGCGCTGCCGTTGCCCGCGAAAACCTGTTCCATCGCCCGATTGACGCGGGAGAGCTCGCGCAGGTGCATTTCGTGGAAGAGGGCGAGGCGGCGGCCTTTGCGGCGGTGCTGGTCGGTCGTGCCCTCTATCTTGGGCGCGGCCGGGCGGGTTCTGTCGTCGGGGAGTGTGATGGTGTGGGTCATTGTGAAACTCGATGGCGCGGATAGTGGGCGCTCGCTCCGCAACGTCACCTCTGCCCCTCATCCGCCCCTATCGGGGCACCTTCTCCCCGCAAACGGCGGGGAGAAGGGAGTGGCAGAGAGAATCAGGCAGCGATGGCTTCGATGCGGGCATTAGCACCGCCGATGGCGGCTTCCGCTGATTCCGGGCCGTAGGCGAGCTTGTCGACGGTGATGACTTCAACATCGGACATGCCCATGAAGCCCAAGGCGAAGGTCAGCCATGGCTTGAGGTAATCGCCCGGGCCGTCGCCATATGTGCCAGCAGACGCAGTGACGACGTAGACTTTCTTGCCTTTGACGAGGCCTTCCGGACCTTCGGCGGTGTAGCGGAAGGTCTGGCCCGGCACGGCGAGATGATCGACCCAGCCCTTGAGGTTTGTGGTCGGGCCGAAGTTGAACAGGGCGGCGCCGATGACGATCACGTCGGCGGACTTCACTTCGCTCACGATTTCCATGGCGCGGTCGAACGCGGCTTTTTCGTGGGCGGTGAGATCGGTCTTGCCGGAGCGGGTGGCGGCGATCAGCTCGGCATCAATGTGCGGCAGCGGCTTGGCGGCGACATCGCGGACAGTGACCTTGCCGCCAGACTTCGCGGTGATCTTTTCGGCAAGCGCAGTGGCAAGCTTGGTGGAGACAGACTCGCCGCGCGGCGAGGTGAGGACGAGGAGGACATTGGACATGGGAGGAGTTCCTTAGGAGCGCATTAAAGGTGCGCGGCGGTTTGGTTTCGAAATGTTCTATGGTTACGAGATTGATACTTGTTACTCATCGTAACCATGCATACAATAGTGATCAGGAAATTCCCCGCAAGGAGGCAC
>JANPGC010000304.1:0-1691 GCA_031423755.1 Phyllobacteriaceae bacterium
CCGCCGCCGTTTGCGGCGGACGCGATTGCCGAGGCGATTTCGGCCGAAATGGAGCTAATCGTCTGCATCACCGAAGGCATTCCGGTGGCCGATATGGTCAAGGTCAAGAAGCAGCTGGCCGGGTCGAAGTCGCGGCTGATCGGGCCGAATTGCCCGGGCGTCTTGACTCCCAATGAATGCAAGATCGGCATCATGCCGGGCTCGATTTTCAAAAAGGGCAATGTCGGGATTCTCTCCCGCTCCGGCACGCTGACTTATGAAGCGGTGTTCCAGACCACCAACGAAGGCCTCGGCCAGACCACGGCAGTCGGCATCGGCGGCGATCCGGTCAAGGGCACTGAATTCATCGACATGCTGGAATTGTTCCTCGCTGACCCCGAAACCCATTCGATCATCATGATCGGCGAAATCGGCGGCTCGGCGGAAGAGGATGCGGCGCAGTTTATTGCGGACGAAGCCAAGCGCGGGCGCTCCAAGCCTATGGTCGGCTTTGTTGCCGGGCGCACAGCGCCTCCCGGACGGCGCATGGGCCATGCCGGTGCGATCATTTCCGGTGGCAAGGGCGGCGCGGAGGACAAGATCGCGGCGATGGAAGCCGCCGGTATCCGCGTTTCGCCAAGCCCTGCGCGACTAGGCAAAACGCTGTCAGAGCTTTTGAAAGCATAACAAGTGCGGGCGCCAGCAGCGCCCGCTTCAACCATTTCGGAACCGGAACAGTTCAAGGACACATCCGATGGCAAACGACCGCAGCGCCAGCAACGAACAGCTTGAGGGAACCTCGTTCCTCTATGGCGGCAATGCAGACTATATCGAAATGCTGCATGCCCGGTGGCAGGAGAACGCGACTTCCGTGCCCGCCGAATGGCAGGCATTTTTCTCCGGTCTGGCCGATGATCCGATCGACGTGAAAAGCAACGCTGCCGGGGCCTCTTGGGAAAAGGCGTCATGGCCGATCCAGGCCAATGGCGAACTGGTCTCGGCGCTCGATGGCAACTGGCCGACGGAAACCATCGTTGTCGACAAGCTCAAGGCCAAAGCTGCCGCGCAAGGTGTCGCTGCGCCATCCCAAGCCGATCTCACCCGCGCGGCGCAGGATTCGGTGCGCGCGATCATGATGATCCGCGCCTTCCGCATGCGCGGGCATCTGCATGCCAATCTTGATCCGCTCGGCATTGCCGCCAAGATCGAGGATTACAATGAACTGTCGCCAGCGGCGTATGGCTTCACCGACGCCGACATGGACCGCAAGATATTCATCGATAATGTGCTCGGACTTGAATACGCGACCGTGCGCGAGATGGTCGTGATTCTCGAGCGGACCTATTGCTCAACGCTCGGCGTCGAGTTCATGCACATGTCGAACCCTGAAGAAAAGGGCTGGATCCAGCAGCGCATCGAAGGTCCGGACAAGGCGATTGAATTCACGGCGATGGGCAAGAAGGCGATCCTGCAGAAGCTGATCGAGGCGGAAGGCTTCGAGCAGTTTATCGACGTCAAATACAAGGGCACCAAGCGCTTCGGCCTTGACGGCGGCGAGGCGCTGATCCCGGCACTGGAGCAGATCGTCAAGCGCGGCGGCAATCTTGGCCTGAAAGAGATCATTCTTGGCATGGCCCATCGCGGCCGCCTCAATGTGCTCACCCAGTTCATGGGCAAGCCGCACCGCGCCGTGTTCCACGAGTTCAAGGGCG
>JANPGC010000305.1:0-13603 GCA_031423755.1 Phyllobacteriaceae bacterium
CCCTTCAACGAACCGCTAATCTCCCAGCCTCGAGCTGCCCCTCATCCGCCCCTATCGGGGCACCTTCTCCCCGCAAGTGGCGGGGAGAAGGGAATCACCGCCTTGAATCAATCTCCAAACGCCCAGGACTAATTCCATGAAATCCCACGCAAAAGCAGTAGTCATCGGCGGCGGTGTTGTCGGCTGTTCCGTTCTCTTCCACCTCGCCAAGGCCGGCTGGAAAGACGTGATGCTGATCGAGCGGTCGGAGCTCACTTCCGGCTCGTCGTGGCATGCGGCGGGCGGGTTCCACACGCTGAATGGTGACCCGAATGTCGCCAAGCTGCAGGCCTACACGGTCCAGCTCTACCGCGAGATCGAGGAGCTGTCCGGCCAGAAGATCGGCCTGCACCTGACCGGTGGCGTCATGATGGCGGACACCAAGGAGCGGATGGATTTCCTGCGCCTTGCCCACGCCAAGGGCCGCTATCTCGGCATGGACACCGAACTCATCACCCCGTCCGAGGCCAAGGCCATGTTCCCGCTGATGGACGAGAAGCATTTCGTCGGCGCGATGTGGGACCCGGTCGAAGGCCATCTCGACCCGTCCGGCACCACCCACGCCTACGCCAAGGCCGCGCAAAAGCTTGGCGCGGAAATCGTGCTGCGCAATCGTGTGATTGAACTGACGCAGGAAACCGACGGCACGTGGAATGTCGTCACCGAACAGGGCACAGTGAAGGCCGAGCATGTGGTCAACTGCGGCGGACTGTGGGCACGCGAGGTCGGCCGCATGGTCGGGCTCGAACTGCCGCTGCTTGCCATGGAGCACATGTATCTGCTGACGGAAGACATCCCCGAGGTCGTCGAATACAACAAATCCACCGGCCGCGAACTGATCGGCGTCATCGACTTCAAGGGCGAGATTTATACGCGGCAGGAACGCAACGGCATCCTGCTCGGCACCTATGAAAAGGCCTGCAAGCCGTGGAGTGAGAAGCAGACGCCGTGGAATTTCGGCCACGAACTTCTCCAGCCGGATCTCGACCGCATTTCTCCTTCGCTGGAGATCGGCTTCCGCCATTTCCCGGCGCTGGAAAAGGTCGGCATCAAGCAGGTCATCAACGGGCCGTTCACCTTTGCGCCGGATGGCAATCCGTTGGTCGGCCCCGTTCCTGGCCTCACCAATTTCTGGTGCGCTTGCGCCGTCATGGCCGGGTTTTCACAGGGCGGCGGCGTCGGACTGGCGCTGTCGCAATGGATGGTCAACGGCGATCCGGGCGCAGACATTTGGGGTATGGATGTCGCCCGCTATGGCGAATGGGCGACGCTACGCTACACCAACGCCAAGGTGCGCGAAAACTATTCGCGCCGCTTCTCCATCCGCTTCCCCAACGAGGAATTGCCGGACGCCCGCCCGCAGCAGACGACGCCGCTTTATGATGTGATGGTGCGCGACAATAACGCGGTGATGGGCGATAGCTGGGGCCTCGAAACCCCGCTCTGGTTTGCGCCCAAGGACGAGGAAGCCAAAGACATCGTCTCCTTCCACCGCTCCAATGATTTCCCGGCGATTTCCCGCGAAGTCAAACAAACGCGCGAGAGTGTCGGTGTCACCGAGACGTCGAACTTCGCCAAATATGAAGTGACTGGCGACGGCGCGGAGGCATTCCTCAACCACCTGATGACCAACACCATGCCGAAGACCGGCCGCATCGTGCTCACTCCGATGCTAAACGAAAACGGCAAGATCATCGGCGACTTCACCATCGCCAAACTGGCCGAATCCAAATTCATGATCTGGGGTTCAATCGCGGCGCAGAAATACCACATGCGCTGGTTCGAAATACATTTGCCAAAAGATGGCTCGGTTCAAATTCGTCGCTTCGGCATCAATCTTGTCGGCCTTTCCATCGTCGGCCCCAACAGCCGCAAGGTGCTGCTAAAGCTCACCGACGCCGATTGCGCCAACGAAGCCTTCCGCTTCATGGACATCCGTGAAATCGACGTGAACGGCGCACCAGCCATCGTCAACCGCCTGACATACGCGGGCGATCTTGGCTATGAACTCTGGATGGAACCCGCCTACCAGCGCAAAATCTACGAGGGCATCAAGGCGGCAGGCGAAGAATTCGGCATCGTCGATTTCGGCATGCGCGCGCTTCTCTCCATGCGCCTCGAGAAAAACTTCCCGACCTGGTTCCGCGAACTGCGCCCGATCTACGGCCCGTTCGAAGGCGGCATGGACCGTTGGGTCAAAATGTCCAAGAACGACTTCATCGGCCGCGCCGCCGCTGCCAAACAGCTGGAACAAGGCGGCGGCAAGTTGCGCCGCGTCTCGTTCATCGTCGATGCGCAGGGCGCCGACGTGATGGGCGACGAGCCAATCTGGGCGAAGACCACCACCGACTACGGCACGGTCGACAAACCCCACGGCTACGGCGCCCCGCGCTTTGATGCGACAGGCCAGCAAACCGCGCGCAACCCCGACACCGGCATCGAACGCGACGGCTGGCGCGTCGTCGGCTGGGTGACATCCGGGGGCTATGCGCATTATGTCGAGAAGTCGATGGCGCAAGGCTATGTGCCGAAGGAACTGGCTTTGGATGAAAGCGACGGGCTGTTCGAGATCGAGATATTGGGTGTGAGGCGGAAGGCGCGGATCAATGTTGAGGCGTTGTTTGACCCGACGGGCGCGCGGATGCGGGGGTGAGATTTGCGTGCTGAGCGGAAGAAAACTCCAAGGAATGATCCATTGTCCGCGATCAAACGAGCAGCATTACTTGGAATGGTAAGCTTGTTCCCGGCCTTGACCAGTGCCCCCGCGTCAGCGGCAGATACCTTTGACCGCTGTGATATGAAACTTGAGATTGAGAAGGGCGAAAAGCTGGGGCCCTTCATGGGTGTTCCGTATCTAATGCTAAGTTGGTCTCTCGCTGAAAGGGTTTGCCACGCAGATCACCTGCCAATGGTTCGCTATGTTGAGAAAATGGTGAAAGCGGAGGGTTGCGGGCCTGATACAGAAATATCCAGAGATTTGAAACACTCCGCAATCGAGATGGACAAATTATCCTTGGCTCAAATACTTGAAATAACCGATCCTGCCGTAACGGATGAGGCGGTAAAGAAAGAGGCCGAGTCTGCTGTTGACCAATTCGGTGGCTGTGAAGATGTCCTTATCAGCCGACAAAATATTGTGGACCAGTTCGGAAAATAGGCTGCACGCCACTCAGTTGCCTGCGACCAAGTCCTTGTGAGAAAGCGAGAGCGCAACTTGGGCAGAGATAACTTCAGTCTCGCGCCCCGCCGTCGGGCACCCTACTCCCGAAAAATTCCGGTTCGTCACTTTCACATTCTTTTGGCACCACGCCAGTTTCGGGCCGTTTGCAGTCTTTATCCACTCCGCTTCACATTTCGACACATCGGCACCGCAGTTGATGCATCTATAATGGGCCAAGCATTTCAGAGGCTTAACGCACAATCGGCACAACCTATGAGCGCTTTTCGCGAAGGCTTCGCTGTTTCTGCGAATTTTATATCTAAGCAAAGCAACTAAATGAAAGGTGATTCTCAAACATCAACTGCGAGGCCGGACATGAAATTCTACGATGAAGAAAACACAATGCTGATCCGGCAGCTTCATGGCAAGATTGATTTCTTGCACTATGTTTCGGAACTGTTGATTGAGATCGCAAAAAAATCATCGTCTCACGATCTTCGCCAACTGGAGTATTTTCTTTCCATGGCGGCGATTGAATCAAGCGATTCTCTGGTCCATGTTCAACAACAATTGGATAAGATATCAACGATGAGCGTCATGGATCAGGCGTATCGCCAGTAAAATTATTGACAATGGCGCTGAATGACTTGGGCTGCATGAAAAGCGCCCAGTCTCCGTCATCAGCGCCAACGGCCGCACGGATCCATGGATCGATATCCCGGCTGTAAAGCCCGACAACGCCGCATTTGCGCACCAGCGTCAAGAGCCTTGTCTCGTCCGGCAGCCGCTCGATTGCCATGCGTCTGGCCAACACCATGCCCGCGCGTGTCGATGTGCTGATACCCGAGAAGAACTGGCTACGGCCGGTCGGCACGGGCATAAGATTAAAAAGCATCAGATCGCCCGGTTTCTCTGAAAAGCTGGTCAAGATCATCACATGTCCGTCCAACTCGCGCGCCAGACCTGAAAAGCGCGACATTGAATTGAACCGCGTCGGCTCGGCAAGGCTGGAGGCGCAAATGATGCCGTCAACGCGCAGTTGCTCGCCGTTGCGCGCCAGAATGAACAGCCCGCGCAAGCAATGCTGCCCTGCGCCGGGCGACGGGAGATAGAAATAATAGCGACCGTCGCTGATGTGATCCTGCAGAGTGTCAAATGCTGCGTTCAGCCGGTCAAAGAACGGGTCGCACGCGCCGTCACGCGCGTTCCGCGTGCTGGTTTCCCGGAACAACACGGCTTCCGAAATCTTGAAGTACCTAGCGATTTTGCTCCGGTTTTGCTCACTCGGCAATGTCTCGCCCGAAATATACCGATTGAATTGCTGACGGTTTATCGCCGTCTGCCGACAAATTTGGGCAATGGACGGCGCAGTTTTGATCAGACCTTTGAGGTTTGCAGAAAATATCTTGCGTATCTCAGACATTTTGTTTCCGGCTTGACGCAACATGATCTGGAAATGCCGGGTCTCAAATATTTACAACGGCTTCCACGATCTCTCAGCTTCAATGAGTAATGCTCAAGACTGCAAAATGTTCCCGATTGGGTTGCATAAAATGAATGTGGATTTTCTAGGTCGCTCGCACCGTCACAATCACATTTAAATCAGTGACCTTGCAGCTGGCATAAGCGGGTAGCGCGATCGCAACCGCGGTCATTTTTTGAGCGCCACCTCTTGCTCTTTGCGCGCCTTGTTCAATGCCGTCGGGCATTCCTCGCCCAGAAACTTCCAGTTGGTCACGTTGAGGTTCTTTTCACACAGCGCCAACTGCTCGCCGTTCGCGGTCTTGATGCAGGCCGTTTTGCCCTCCTTCACCTCAGTGCCGCGGTTCAGGCAAGTGCAGTCCGCGATGGAGGGCTTGATCGATGACGCAGTCAGAAATGCGGCAAAACCGAAGAGGATGAGAATGCGCATGCCATTCCTCCTTTCAACGTCATACGGGACGGTGAGGTTGACGATGCGCCGCTTCGCGCGTTTGGTCAACCGGTGGGAAATCAGCGCCGCGCGGTAATGAACGGCAGGCCTTTTCGCTTGGACGTCCAGCCCGCCACCGCCAGCTCGCGCGCCGGAGGCTCATGTTGCAGCGCCAGCGCCCACGTCTTGCAATCCACCGCCGCAACATCTGCTGCGCCGCTTGCCACCATGCGGATGGAGCTGCGGTGGCCGCCGGAGATGATGCGTTCGGAAAAGATGCCGAGGCCGGCGCCTTGTGCTTGCAGGTCGCGCTCCAGGCTCATGTAGCCGGACATGGAGTCGGCAACATTGTAGGCAAGGCGGCGGCCATTCAGGAGAGTCTGGAGCGAGGCACCTCCCTCTGTCGGCTGCGCCGACATCTCCCCCGCGAGGGTGGAGATCGACGATCGCCGCATCACAATCGCGCTTGAATAAGACTCCCCATCGCCGCCTTCGATCCCCGAATAATCGTCCTGCCCGATGACCTTCACCGCATCGCCAAGCCAAAGCTCCAGCGGCCCCCAGCAGGTTTGTGAAAACAGCAGGCTTGGATGCTGCCACAGCGCCTCGAAATCAAACTCCTGTGGCGGCAAGGTGGCCGGGTCTTTGGTGATCAGCTTGCCGGAAGCATCACGAATCCCTCCCGGCACCGCTGGCAAATCCGCGTTGCAGCGCGCCAGCTCTTCCGGCGCATCGATACCGCGTGCATGCAGTTCGTCCCGAAGCGCGGCCCATTCGGCGTCAGCCTCCGCCCTCCGTTCCGGCCAGTCATACATCGGCAGGGCGGCGACAAGCGGACCATCGGGCAAAGGCAATGCCGCAAGCTTTGCGGCGATGACGGCGACCGGTATCATTTTTCACGCCGCAACGCCGGATGCACCACCGGTTCCTTGGCCTTGAACAAATGCGCCTTTGCCAGCGCCCAGTAGTTCGGAAACCAATAGCCATTGTTCAGCGCAATCCACTCGGCGCGCCGCTCGGCAAACAGCTTTGGCAGCCGGTACCAAGGCGCGGTTGGCAGCTTGTGATGCACCAGATGCAGATTGTTGTTGAGGAACAAAAATGACAGCGGCGAGCGCTCCACAATGATCGTCCGGCCCTCCGGCATGTCATGCCACTGGTGTTCAGCATAGGTGCGGATGGCAATGATCGACTGGCCGATCCAGCACGGCACCAGCACATAAAGCCAGACCGGCATGGCAAAGGTGAAATGCACGATGGCAATAACCACCGCAGCGCCAGCCAAATGCCGCGCCCAAGCGTCGATCACCTGCCGGTCGCCGCCGAACGCCGCCTTCACATCCATCACCAAGAGGCCAAGCGTGCCGAGCACCGGATTGAGAACCAGCCTGCCCAAAAGCGTGTTGTTGACATGCAGCACCGCCCTGAACCATGCGGGCTGCGTGTCATGATCCCAAAACGCCCTGTAGTAGCTTTCCGGATCATCAAAAGGATCGGTCAGCCGCTCGTCGCCATGATGCTGGAGATGCAGCTTCTTGAACCGGCGATAAGGCCAAACGAGACCAAGCGGCAGGACGACGAGAAGTTCGTTGACAGTGCCGTTTCGCGTTGGATGCCCATGCAGGCACTCATGCACGAGTGAAGAATGCAGCGCGACAAAGACGCCCATCGGGACAAGCGCCAGAACCGGATACAGCGGCCACAGCCAGGAACCGGCGGCAAACCAAAGAGAGTAAGTGGCCGCGATCAAAACGACCGTCGGCCACTCCACCCGTCCCGCCCTTGCCCGCATCGACATATCGCGCACAAAATCCTGCGCGTCGCCGCGTTGCCCCATGCCAAATCACCCCGTGATTCCAAACCCTTAACAAATTTGTCAGCAAGTGGCGGGAGACGCAATGTGACAATGCGCACAAAATGCGGTATATGCGCATCAAACGTCGCATTTGATTACATCTCACAACAAAATAGCGTTCTCAGCGAAACGACAGCGGCGGCGGGAGACAACAATGGACAAGCGCGACCTCTCCGGCGAATTTCGCAAGCGCCTTAGCGCCTTGGTCGAAAGGTCCGGCCTTAACCAGTCAGCCTTCGCCGCCCGCGCCGGGCTGGACCGTTCAGCGCTGTCGCAATTGCTCTCCGGCGCATCCACCCGCCTGCCGCGCTCGGAAACGCTGGCCTCCATCGCCGCGACAAACGGCGTTACCATCGATTGGCTGCTTGGCCTCACAGCCCGCGAAGGGCAAACCGGCGAACTGCGCGCCGCGCTGGAAATCGGCGAAGGCGCTGACGAGCCGGAACAGACTTTGCTCACCCGCTGGCACGAGGAGGCGGCCGGAACCAAAATCCGCTACGTCCCCGCAACGCTGCCCGATCAGCTGAAAACCCCCGCACTGATCGCCTTCGAGGCGCGCCATGCCGGGCGCACTGTCATCTCGCGCCAAGGGGAATCCGACCTCCGCCTCGCCTGGAACCGTCGCCCCGACACCGGCATGGAAGTCTGCATGCCGCGCCAGACGCTTGAACAATTGGCAGAAGGCCGCAGCCAGTTCGCCGGCCTCAGCCAAGCCGCCCGCCGCGAACAGCTGGATCACATGGCGACGCTCTTGGACGAGCTATACCCATCCTTCCGCCTCTACCTCTACGACGCCCGCACCCGCTATTCCGCCCCCTACACAGTCTTCGGCTCAAACCGCGCCGCTGTGTACATGGGCGGGCTCTATCTGGTGCTGAACGCAATTGAGCCCGTGCGGACACTAACCCGGCACTTCGACGGGCTGGTTAGGGTCGCGAGCGTGCAGGCGCATGAAGTGGCGGCATGGGTGCGGGGGCTGTGAACCCTTTAGCCTTCCCCGCGAGGGGGAAGGCTGGCGACTCACTATCGCTTCCGCGTCACTTGCGCGCCTTGACCCCGGCATTCTTCGCCGCCTGCGTCGCCAGCGCGTCCATCAGCGCAGGCGACAGGCAGTCATAATAGGGCAGCCCCAGCGTCTCGAACCGCTTGCGGATACTCTTCATCTCCGACGGCGCGACACCGCTCTCAATCACCGAGGACACAAACGCCGCAAACTGCGGCTCCTGCCAGCCCTTGTCGTCCGACAATTCGACGTGGATGAAATCGAGCCCGTTGAATGCATGGTCCTTGCGCGTCACCGGCCCATACATGTGCACGCCGCAGCCGGTGCAGGCCATGCGCTGGATGAGCGCATTCTCGTCCACCACCTTCAGCTTCTTGGCACCGGACTTCACCTTCACCGCGCTGTGCGGCGCCACGGCCACAATGGAAAAAATCGCCCCCTTCGGCTTCCAGCACTTGGTACAGCCACAGGCATGATTATGCACAACCTGCCCGGAGATCTCGACCGTCACCGGATCAGAAGCACAATGGCACTTCAACGTGCCGCCGGAAAATGTTTTGGAACCCTTCTTGAAGCCATTATCGATGGCCGGATGCAACTTGATGGGCATAATGTCCTCCCCAGATGTGATGCCGCAAGTAAGAGATTGCGGCTGATTTGGGGTGGGCGCAAGGGGAATGTGCGACTGACTCAAAGCGAAACCACGCCAGCGTTGATTGCTTTGACAACACATAAACATTTCTTTATATCCTTATCTCCCTACTCCAAACCCGCAAGGCTGTCCCATGTCCCACCCGCTCGAAACCCTGCTCAATGAAAAAGGCGTGCTGCTGGCTGATGGCGCGACGGGGACGAACTTGTTTGCCGAAGGGCTCGAAGCCGGCGAGGCGCCGGAGGTTTGGAACTTTGAGCATCCGGACAAGATTGCCGCGCATCACCGCCAATTCGTTGAAGCCGGTGCGGATATCATTCTCACCAACTCGTTCGGTGGCACGCGCCAGCGGCTGAAGCTGCATCATTATCAGGACCGCGTGTTCGAGACCAACAAACGCGCCGCAGAAATCGCCCGCACCGTTGCCGATGCTGCGGGCCGCAAGGTGATTGTCGCCGGGTCTGTCGGCCCGACCGGCGAATTGTTCGAGCCGCTCGGCGCGCTCACCCATGCTGACGCGGTCGATGCTTTCCGCGAGCAGATCCGCGGACTGATCGCGGGCGGCATTGATGTTGTCTGGATCGAAACCATGTCCGCGCCGGAAGAAATGCAGACCGCCTCTGAGGCAGCGATTGCCGAGAACATGCCGTTCGTTTTCACCGCCTCGTTCGACACCGCCGGCAAGACCATGATGGGCATGCACCCGCGCGACATCCACAAGGTCGCCGAGCCGCTCAGCGAGAAGCCCTTCGCGGTCGGCGCCAACTGCGGCGTCGGCGCGTCAGACATTCTGGCGAGCCTCCTCGACATGACGGACGCGGACCCGTCGGCCAATGTCATTGTCAAAGGCAACTGCGGCATTCCCGAGTTTCGCGGCGCGGAAATCTTCTACTCCGGCACCCCCGACCTGATGAGCGAATATGCGCGCCTGGCAATAGACGGCGGCGCGCGCATCATCGGCGGCTGCTGCGGCACCAGCTACAACCACCTCGCCGCCATGCGCCACGCCATAGACGGCCACACCAAGCGCTCACGCCCGACTGTTGCCGAAGTGGTGGAGAAGATCGGCCCGATGAGGAACACGGTTGCCGCAGTTCAAGGCAGCGAAGTGCGCAGGGAGCGCAAGGGGAGACGGGGGTAAAAGCGTTCATGAAATCGTGGACTATCCGGCCAATCTCTGCAAGCCACCCAGCCTCAAAAGCGCATCAGGAATTTGCCGTCGAGATTGATCTGCCAAAAGCTTGTGTCAGCAACCCCATTGCTTTCAACGATGGGGATCACTTTTTCTGCGTCTACCGGATCGCCCCTATCCAGCAGGCAAGAGCCGGGCAAATCTCGACGTCAGATGTCAAGAAGATCGCCATCATTCAATCTGACTCCTGCTGGGATATGCGTTTTGGCTATCCCAACGACGATGCTATTTCGGGTCACCGGCTATACGACAAAGGTTTGTCTGCCTCTACCACAGTTGAAGTATTAAATTCGTCGTGGATCGCCGGCATGGAAAAGGCGAACCGCGTGCATCACAATCACCATGCAGACTTGTTCAGCGATTTGCGCCATTTCATCATACAATTTCACGACACAATGTTGGAGTTCATAGCCAAGGACTTAGAAGTGTTTACAGCTGACGGGCCGGAAAGGCCGCTGTTCAAGCAAATTGTGAGTCAGACAATTTGATGGGTTGCCACGTTCGTTGAGAAGCCGACGCGATGTCGTTCCAACAACTTTGCGAGGCCACATTCTCACGAACGGCAACACCGTCTGGCCGAGCCTAAACCGCCGTCCCGACCAGCGCGCCAATCCCCGCCGTTGCCGCCATGGCCAATGCGCCCCAAAACGTCACACGTGCAGTGGCCTTGATCACATTGGCCCCGCCTGCCCGCGCGCCGATGGCGCCGAGCAGCGCCAGGAAAAGCAGCGAGGCGACTGACACGGCCGGCACCAGATATTGCGCTGGCGACACCAGAACCATCGCCAGCGGCATGGCAGCGCCGGCGGCAAATGTGAGCGCCGACGTCAGCGCCGCCTGCACCGGTCGGGCAGCGGTGACGTGCGAAATGCCAAGCTCATCGAGCGCATGCGCGCCAAGCGCATCTTTTGCCATCAGCTGATCCGCCACCTGCAGCGCCAGTGTCTCATCCAGCCCGCGCTTGACATAGATTCGCTGAAGTTCTTGCCGCTCCAATTCAGGCTGCGCTGCAAGCTCTTTGGTCTCGCGGGCGATGTCGGCCCTTTCCGTATCCGACTGCGAACTGACCGACACATACTCACCCGCAGCCATCGACATCGCGCCCGCGACGAGCCCGGCAATCCCGGATACCAAAACATCACCCGTCGCAGCAGAAGCGGCAGCAACGCCGACAATCAGGCTGGCCGTCGAGACTATTCCGTCATTGGCACCAAGCACAGCCGCGCGCAGCCAGCCGATGCGGGCAACAAGATGGTTCTCGGTGTGCAATCGGCTCATGTTTTTCTCCTGATTTCGCCGGTGAGATTCACCGCCTCCGCCACCGTGTTCGATATCGTCCCGAACTTGCGAACATTCTTGTGCAGCAACTCCAGCCGCTGGTCGATTTCGTCCGTGTCGACAGTGAGCACATAGCTGACGGATATCATTTTCGGCGGGCTGTCCTGCCGCTCGCCATGCAGGCTGACAGTGACGCCGCGCATGTCAAAATCCAGCATCGGCGTTACCCGCTCAATGCCCTTGATCATGCAGGCGGCAATCGACGCAAGGAACAGCTCCGCCGGATTGAACGCGTCAAGCCGCCCGGCCATGTCGGTGTCCAGAACGATCTGCGCCTGCTTGGCATGTGCCAAACTGCTGTGGCTGTCCACGCGGATTGCCGAAACATCGTAGGTCAGCATTGAGGCGCTCCAGCGTTGCGATGGTGGCGAATCTAGCCAGATGGCGGCTGCTCCGCATTGACCTGCGACAAGGCCGTCAGCCCAAGTCCCGCACCCACACAAAGCCCATCGGCTCCACCGCCGCGCCCTCGCCGCTTGCCAGCAGCACCTCGCCGTTGGGTGCAGGCCCCGACTTCTTTCCGAAATTATAGGCGCAGGTGATCGTCTCGCCGCCTGCCTTGCGCTGCCAGACCAGCAGATCGCCGCTTGCTTCGACAATGGAGATGCTGCCGTGCCGCAGTGCCTCGCTCCGTTGCCGGATGCGGATTGCCTTGCGGTAGAAGTTCAGCAGCGAACTCGCGTCCGCCTCCTGCCGCGCCACGGCCAGCGGCAGGTGCGATGCCTCCACCGGAAGCCAGGGCTTGGCCGCGCCAAACCCAGCGTCGGGCGTGTCCGACCAGGGAAACGGCGTGCGGCAGCCGTCGCGGCCCTTGTAATCGGGCCAGAAAGTCTTGCCCGCCGGGTCCTGCAAATCCTCAAACTTGATATCGGCCTCGGTGAGGCCAAGCTCCTCGCCCTGATAAAGGCAGAGCGAGCCGCGCAGGCCGAGCAAAAGCCCTGCCGCAAACCGCGCCGTCACTGCCGGATCGCCGCCCGGCCCGGTCCAGCGCGAGGCGTGACGCATGCAGTCATGGTTGGAAAAAGCCCAGCACGGCCACGCGCCGCCGGACTCGCGCTCGAACCGCTCAATGATCCGGGCAAAGTGCGCGGGGGTGCAAAGCGGGCTGAGGAAGTCGAACCCGTAGCACATGTGCACCTTGTCGCCGGAGCCGGCGTACGCGGCCATCAGTTCCATGGTGCGCACGGAATCATCGCCGACCTCGGCAAGGCTGGTTGTCGCGCCAAACTCATCCAATAGCGCCCGCAGCCTTTGCAGGAAGGGCAAGAGCGCATCTTGGCTCTTGTCGTAAAGGTGCTGCTGGTAGGCGTACGGGTTGGCGAGCGGCTGCTCGGATAGCGAGGGATCAGCTGCTGGCGGATTGGATTTCAGCGACGGATCGTGCATGGCAAAATTCAGCGCATCAAGCCGGAACCCGTCTGCCCCCCGTTCCAGCCAGAAGCGCATGTCGGCAAGGATGGCGTCCTGGACCTCGCTGTTGTGGTAGTTAAGACCGGGCTGCTCCTTGAGGAAATGGTGCAGGTAATACTGCCGCCGCCGCGTATCGAACTGCCAGGACGAGCCGCCGAACACCGACAGCCAATTGTTGGGCGGCGAGCCCTCCGACTGCATGTCGCCCCAGACATACCAGTCGGCCTTGGGATTGTCGCGCGAGGACCGGCTTTCGACGAACCATGGATGCTCATCGGACGTATGGCTGACAACGAAATCGACAAGCACCTTAAGGCCGAGACTGTGCGCCTTGGCCGCGAGCGCGTCGAAATCGGCAATTGTGCCGAACTGCGGATCGACCGCGCAATAGTCCGAAACGTCGTAGCCGAAATCCTTCTGCGGCGACTTGGCGAAAGGCGCAATCCAGATGGCGTCAACGCCGAGCGAGGCGACATAGTCGAGCTTTTCGGCAACGCCTTTCAGGTCGCCGATGCCATCGCCGTTCGAGTCGCGGAACGACCGCGGGTAGATTTCATATACAAGTCCGCCGCACCACCAGTCCGCCATTGATGCCTCCCGCCAAAGCCATCACACATCGTAAGGCGCAGTCAATGTATCGGCAAGCCGGATCGCCCTACTCCATGAACCAGCCATGGCTGACCACCAGTGACTGGCCAGTCAGCGCATTGGTCTCAAACCCAGCGAACATGAGCGCGACCTCGGCCACATCATCAATCGTCGTGAATTCGCCGTCCACCGTCTGGCCAAGCATCACCTTCTTGACCACCTCGTCCTCGGAAATGCCAAGCGCCTTGGACTGTTCCGGAATCTGCTTTTCGACAAGCGGCGTGCGCACGAAACCGGGGCATATGACGTTGGAGCGGACGCCGTGCTTGCCGCCTTCCTTGGCGATGACTTTCGAGAGGCCGATCAGCCCATGCTTGGCCGTCACATAGGCAGATTTTAGCGGTGAGGCCTCCTTGGAATGCACCGATCCCATGAAAATGATCGAGCCGGAGAC
>JANPGC010000306.1:0-1825 GCA_031423755.1 Phyllobacteriaceae bacterium
GAATGGTCTCCGTTATGTCAGTTCAGTTGAATGGATCGGGTTTCAGCCCAGAATGCCCATGATGTCGGATTCCTTCATGATCAGAAGGTCTTCGCCATTGAGCTTGACTTCGGTGCCGGACCACTTGCCGAACAGCACGCGGTCGCCAGCCTTGACGTCGAGCGGAACAAGCTTGCCAGCTTCATCGCGCGCGCCGGTGCCGACGGCGAGAATTTCGCCTTCCTGCGGCTTTTCCTTGGCGGTGTCCGGAATGATGATGCCGCCGGCAGATTTCGCTTCTGATTCAACGCGGCGGACGACGACGCGGTCGTGCAGCGGGCGGAATTTCAATTTGGCCATAGTTGCAAACCCTTTGATTGTACAAAATTGGGAGCCGGTTGTCCGGCAGCGTTAGCACTCGACAAGAGTGAGTGCCAAACGTGTGGCGGAAATAGGGATGTGGCCGGTGCTTGTCAAGCATTCGATGAGAGGGAATGGTGTGAAGGAGCTGGCTGTGAGGTTTGTTTGAAGGCCAGTTGGGAGATCATTTCCACCTGCGCTCGCTTCCGGCCATTCCCCCGCACTTTCGTCATCCCGGACGGCGCAGCCGATCCGGGACCCATGCCGATGGCGGGGGTGCAGCAATTTTGGTGCGGAAGATTTGCTGGTTTGAACGGGTGAATGTTCTGCACGTGATTTGATTCACATCCGCCAACGGCATGCGTTCCGGGTTCCGCTGCGCGGCCCCGGAAAGACGAAATTTTGGGATTTTTGTAACAATTTCAATCGCTTGCAAGCGCCAAGATCGGGGACAGTTGCCTTTCACAGGCAACTGTCCCCGGGTTTCCACCTGAACGCCTCAATCGCAAAATAATGCACATCCTTCAGCACCGCATCGACCTGATGAATGTCCTTGCGCCGGTATCCGGGCGGTGGGCCGGGGCGGAAGGGCGACATGCGCATCGGGCGGTAGGGGCCTTTGGCGGCGAGCAACAGATCGCGCTGCGCGCGCCATCTTGCGAGACGGCGGGCTTGGCGGGGGAGATCGTTGAGCGCGTGACGCATGGCGCGCAGGCGGTTGAAGAGGAGCGTTGCGTTGACGGGTTTGGCGGCAAGCTGGGCTTGGTGGTGGGCGAGCGCCGGGTCGAAGTGCAGGACTTCGTGCATCAGCGACGCCGGGTCAATGTTTTGATCCCACAGGTCCGGGTCGAAGTGTTTCAGTGGGTCGATGAGCTGGAAGGATGGCGTGTGTGATGCGTTGCTGGCCGCGAAGGAAGCGAGGCCTGCCGGGATGGGACGCGAGGCGCGAGCTTTCAAGACCAGCCCTCTCGCCGCGATGATGATGAGGCGACGGATGGCGGATTCGCACGGGCGCAGGATGAGGAGGATCGCGGCGTAGAGATGGCGCGGGAGGGTGAAGGCATTTGCGTCGGGGCGCAGTCCCCTCTCCGTCGGCTTCGCCGACACCTCTCCCCGGATGGGCGAGGTTAAAAGCTCGGCGCTTGGTTCAACCTCTGCGGCTTTAACCTCGCCCCGCTTGCGGGGAGAGGTGTCGCGGGCGTAGCCCGTGACGGAGAGGGGTCTGCTGCCGGGACCGACGGAGAGGGGACCGCCGCCGCCATCGACCATCCGCAACATCGCGAACAACTCGGCGACGATGCGCACAAGCAGGGCTTGGTTGCGGGTGATGACGAGGGTCCAGTCCAAAATGTGGGGCTTCCGGTTGAGGGTTGATCGACCGGAGGGATTATCAGGCGCGGTTGGGAGCGGGTGACGTTGGAATAGTCAACTGAAAGGCCCACAGCGCCCATGATCGGCAATGCCGCGATGGCCAGAATGGCTGCGT
>JANPGC010000307.1:0-15724 GCA_031423755.1 Phyllobacteriaceae bacterium
TGGTGCCCAGAAGAGGACTCGAACCTCCACGCCGTTAAGCGCTAATACCTGAAACTAGTGCGTCTACCAATTCCGCCATCTGGGCAACGGGGGTCATTTAGGGAATGCGTTGGGGACTGTCAACGCTGATTGGTGCATGGCTGCGCGTTTATGATGTCGGCGCACGACAAAATGGGCTCCGTCCTTTCGGGCGCGGCCTGATTTTTTCATTGTGTGAGGCAGCGCTCAGGAGGAATCCGGGGCGTTGGCAAGGTCGCGCGCGAGGCGGTGGCATTCGTGCAGGACCGGGTCGATGTCGTGCGCAGGGCGTTGCCGCCAGCCGGGCGGCAGACCGGGGCGGATTGGCGAGAAGCGGGTCGGGCGCCTGTCCTTCAGCGCCGCATCGCGCCGTGCGCGCCAGCGGGCGAGGCGACGTGCTTGCTTTGAGATGTCGGCCAGTGCAAGCCGCAGCGCGCGCAGCCGCACATGCAGGCTGGCACCATCGAGCGGCTCGTCGAAGCGGCTTTCCGGCAGGGCGCCGAAAGCCGGACCGCCGGGCAGTACCTCTTCCCATCCCGGACCGGCGTCGCTGTAATGCGACGAAAAATCCTTCAGCGGGTCGATCAGGCAGAAGACAGGCTCACGCGGGACATCGGCGGCGGCAATTGTACCGATCAGCCCGAAGCGCGGCCTGAAGGACACGGGCGCGAGCCCGCGCGCGGCAATCACTACCAGCCGCCGCACGGCAGCCTCCGCCGGGCGCAGCACAAACAGCACCGCCAGCCAAACCCGCCGCGGCAACATCATACCCGCCCCGCCGATCCGCGCGGCGGCGACAAGCGCAAACAACGCCGAGACAATGCCCAGCAGCGCCTCGCGGTTCCGTTCGATTGCCCTGTCCCAGTCCACTGTGTTTGCCCTTGCGAAGGTTGGTGTTGCGGTTGGGGCATTGTAGGGTTGGGGTTTTGGGGGTGGATAGTTTTGCGCAGTTTTATCTCGCCCCTTGGGGAGAGAAAGCAAAAACTTGGGTTTAGCCCTTGCCAAGCCCTAATTTTTGCAAGTGAGGGGGTAATCGTCTGCTCGATTTTGGCGGTTGGCGTGTGGATAGTTTTCACCGCCCCGGCCCTTCGCATGGCTCACGGCGTTCCGACCTCAAATCATGCCACTGGCATGATTTGGCGGGCAAGCCCGTCGGTCTCCACCCCCCTCTCTTGGAATTTCTAAGGCTTGGCGACGACGCTGAACCTAAGAAATTTCATTCTCCCCGCATCGGGGGAGATACACCAATCGCCCAATCTCGTCATCCCCGACAAGCGGAGCGCAGATCCAGAAAGACTAAACGATGAGGCTAGTGCCTATACCCGATCACTGTCCATTCTCGCCAAAGGCTTTACAAAGCTCAAGTGGAAGCGGATACGTCAAAATTGGACGTTACAAATTATGCATACCGCATAGCGGCAGCCGCGAAAGTAAAAAGGCGTAGGCAGAAATTGCAGTGGACCCGTAATTGTAGCTACTTCTGTGTTTTCCACCAACAATCCTCACTTACTTCATTAAATAAATCTCTAAATGAAACTGAAACTTCACAAATTTCCTTCGGTACCAAAGTACAAAACGCCTTGACCCCATCAATTGTTTCATTATACGACTTACCGTTCAATTTAAATATTTTTGAGACAATTGCCTTTCCGTTCCTGCCCTCTGCGTTGTCGTTAACAGGTGTGGTGCAAAAAACAGCCTTCTGATTCAAAAACGGCGCCATCCAAGCTTCAAAGTTCCTATCGGCGACAGATATCCTAATACAGTTCACGTCTACTGTCCGAAAACGCAAGCACTTATATATACCGTTCCGAATTTCTTCACAGCTCATATCGCGGTTCTCACGATCAAATACCACATGAACAAACCTAACTCTCCTAAACATCAACTTAGCATGGAAGTATATTCTATCAGCAATTTTTTCAATTGCGACGCCATCCCCATTGGCGCCAAGGCGTACAACAGGAGCGCCGGGGCAGAGCCTTTGCACAATTCGCTGCTCCATTTGCCCCTCAACAATAAAGCCAACAGTCATATTTCTAATGCCCCGGTAACATAATAGTACCCTAAACCAAAACCAGATTCACGGATCATTTCATCTATATCGTTTACATATTCCGGTCGCCTTGCAATGGTTTTACCAAACTCCATTTTTGTAACGATTATTTCCTGTGGATACAGTGCGTTCAAAAATGTTTCACTATGAGTTGTGACAATTGCAAAATTCTCCTCATCAAGTGAATCCAACTTCGCACGCAAAATACGCACTATTTCTTCTTGAAGTTTTGGATGAAGGAAATTTTCTGGCTCCTCAACATAAAAGCCTCCGTCATTGGTTAATACCGCCGTGATCAAAGCAAGCCACTTAATGGAGCCATCTGAAAGGTAGGCAATAGGAACCTTTTTTTCTTCTTGTCCATAAACATAATTGATGTATGTTATAATTCTATTATCTATAGTATCTAGCTCGACATCTATGCTTTTGACGCAATCATCGGCTAATTTCATATGATTGACAACATCAATCATCTTTACGCTGTTATTACTTACATGTCGTCGAAAATAAAAAATGGGATATCTCTGCGGACCAACTGCATTTGCCTGTTTGATAGCATAAAGCGTCGATGAAAGCCTACTGCCATCGTAGAGAATCCCTGAAGACTCTGCTATATCTTCACGCTGCCTAACTCTCTGTGGATCAATATTATACGCTCTACCAGTATTAATATCGTCTTGAACGATAGAAGTTAACAATACGAAATGACCAAGGTTCTTAATAAGAGAATTGTCAACAAAATCCTTATTACTAATAAATTTTAATACGTCCTCTTTTTTTATAGAGTGCATTCTAGAAAATTGGCTTTTTTCATACTTCTTTGAATAGCTCAACTCAGCGTGCGTTTTGTCAGTTAACACATCATAATGCCAATGGACGTCCAAATCAGGCACGTCAAGATCAACGTCAATGGACAGTTTTCTTTCTCTGATCCACATTTGAAGTTTTTGCTTTGAAAAAAACACCTGATTTTCCACTAAACTTATCGTAAAACTAAATTTGTAGTAATAGTGATTTTTTTTCGGTGTTGTTCCAAAAATCCAAGAATCAAATTTACCAGTGTCCCCGATTCCTGTTATTTCAATATTCTCAGATATCTTATTGTAATTCTTCTTATAAAATATTTCTCCGGCGCCGCCAGCCTTGCCAATTGATTCGTGAAGGGAAAAATGCGCTAAGTAAGAAACAAATTCAAACAATTTGACGATATTTGACTTTCCAGCATTATTTGGCCCAACAAGAACATTTATCCCTTTATTTATACTCAATTGAAAATCGACCAACGATCGAAAATTATTGCTAAAAATCTCCCTCAGCATCTTCTTACTCCATTTTGGCCCGTATTTGTAAGCTAGCGAATTTAAATCAGACGTTTCTGGTCTATTCACTTTATGACTGGAATACAACCTCACCGCCCTGGCCCTCCCGTCTTCCCCGGCCTGCGCTTCTGCCGCTTCAAGTCTGACGCGCCCTCGTGGCTGCCGGCGCCGGAGCGATTTCGCCTTGGTACGACAATCTCACCATGAGGGCGGCAGGCGCACCGCCAACCGCAGCGCGAATTTCATCACGATCCCTACCGCTCAAACCCGATCCTTAGCTTCAGCCCCGTCGCATCGGCAAACCGTTTCAGCGTGCGCGTTGATGGCAATGACCGGCCGCTTTCCAGACGGGCGATGGCGGCTTGCGTGGTGCCCATGGCGGCGGCTACTTGTTCTTGGGTCATGGCGGCAAGGCTTCTGGCTTGAATGAGGGCTCTGGCCAGATTGAACTCGTCTTCCAAGGCATCATATTCGGCGTTAAACTCCGGGTCCTTTAGCCACTTGCTTGCCAGATCACTGACTTTCAGGGTTGCGGTCCCCATTTCACATCCTTTGCGCGTTTCAGCGCCGAGCTTAGTTCATTCCCATCTTCAAAATGTTTCAAAGCAGCTGGGTGCATTGGCCAGTATCTTCTTCAAACTCGAGAAACTCAACTCCGCGAGGGATCAGGTGACGGAATGTCTTGATGTAGTAGCTCGCGAGCGAAATATTCCTCCGGCTGCTTGTGTGTTTCAAGACAAAAAGCACCCGTCGGAAGTGCTGTGGTGCAAGTTGGAAGAAATACATTGCCTCATTCCAAACCGTCAATTTGGCACTCGGAACTACGTCGCCTATGGTCCAACGGTGTGACTTGCATTCAACCAGTATTGCAGGATTTGCAGAGCCGAGGTCGAAGCTGTGCGGCTTCTTCAGGTCAGACACTCCTATTTCAATTGAAAAGTTCGGTTTTAGCGGAATGCCTTGCGTGATAAACCAATCTCGAGCTGCCGTTTCGAAGTCCCTCCCAACGTGCGCATTGCTCGTTGAGCCAATTCGCTGAAAAGGCTTGTCACTCACCGCCCCGGCCGCCCCGTCTTCCCCGGCCTGCGCTTCTGCCGCTTCAGGTCCGCCGCGCTTTCGTAGCTGCCTGCGCCGGAGCGGTTGCGTCTTGGCTCGAGGTCGCCGGGTTTTTGCGGCGTGGGGCCGCCGAGGGGGACGTCGGTTCGGCCTACGGTCATTTCGTCGAGGGTGTTTTTGCGGAAGCCTTGGCGCGAGGCGCCCCCCTCTGTCCTGTCGGACATCTCCCCCGCGAGGGGGGAGATCGGCTCTCCGCCGCCGCTGCGTTTTCTCGCACTTGGGAAGTCTGTCGGGTCTTTGGCCAGCGGATCATCCGCAATCGCCAGTTCCATTTCGCGCAGGCGCTTGATTTCGTCGCGGAGTCTTGCGGCGGTTTCGAAGTCGAGGTCGGTGGCGGCGTCGCGCATTTGTTTTTCCATCGCGGCGATGTGGGCGGCGAGGTTGTTGCCCATCATTGCGCCCTGGTCTGTGCCGAGGCCGGTGATGTCGGCGCGGACGTGGTCGCGTTCGTAGACGCTGTCGAGAATGTCTCCGATGTTCTTCTTGATGCTCTCCGGCGTGATGTTGTTTTCGAGATTGAAGGCGTGCTGCTTTTCGCGGCGGCGATTGGTTTCGGCCATCGCCCGCTCCATCGAGCCGGTGATCTGGTCGGCATAGAGCACGACCTTGCCATCGACGTTGCGTGCCGCGCGGCCGATGGTCTGGATGAGCGAGGTTTCGGAGCGCAGGAAGCCTTCCTTGTCGGCGTCCAGAATCGCGACCAGCGCGCATTCGGGAATGTCGAGGCCTTCGCGCAACAGGTTGATGCCGACCAGCACGTCGAACGCGCCAAGGCGCAGGTCGCGCAGGATTTCGATGCGCTCCAGCGTGTCGATGTCGGAGTGCATGTAGCGCACGCGGACCGACTGTTCGTGCAGATATTCGGTGAGGTCTTCGGCCATGCGCTTGGTGAGGACGGTGACGAGCGTGCGGTAGCCCTTGGCGGTGGTCTGGCGGATTTCGTCTAGCACGTCATCGACCTGGCTCTTGGCCGGGCGGACTTCGACGGGCGGGTCGATCAGGCCGGTCGGGCGGATGACCTGTTCGGCAAACACGCCGCCGGCCTGCTCCATCTCCCATTTGGCGGGCGTGGCTGACACCGCGATGGTGAGCGGACGCATGGCGTCCCACTCCTCGAAGCGCAGCGGGCGGTTGTCCATGCAGGAGGGCAGGCGGAAGCCGTATTCGGCCAGCGTCGCCTTGCGGCGGAAGTCGCCCCGGTACATGGCGCCGATCTGCGGGATGGTGACGTGGCTTTCGTCGATGAAGACGATGGCATTGTCGGGGATGTATTCGAACAGGGTTGGCGGCGGCTCGCCGGGCTGGCGGCCGGTCAGATAGCGCGAATAGTTCTCGATGCCGGCGCAGGAGCCGGTGGCCTCGAGCATCTCGATATCGAAGGTGCAGCGCTGTTCGAGCCGCTGCGCTTCGAGAAGACGGCCGGCTTTCGTCAGCTCCTCGAGCCGCTGCTTCATCTCGGATTTGATCGATTTCACCGCCTGCTGCAGCGTCGGGCGCGGGGTGACGTAGTGCGAGTTGGCGTAGATCTTGACCTGCTTCAGATCGTCCGTCTTTTTGCCGGAGAGCGGGTCGAACTCGGCGATGGAGTCGATCTCGTCGCCGAACAGCGAGATGCGCCAGGCGCGGTCTTCCAAATGGGCGGGGAAGATTTCAATGGTGTCGCCGCGCACGCGGAAGGAGCCGCGCACGAAATCCATATCGCGGCGCTTGTATTGCTGGGCAACAAGATCGGCGAGCAGGGCGCGCTGGTCGAGCCGGTCGCCGACCTTCATCTGGAATGTCATGGCGGTATAGGTTTCGACCGAGCCGATGCCGTAGATGCACGAGACGGAGGCGACGATGATGACGTCATCGCGCTCCAAGAGCGAGCGGGTGGCGGAATGGCGCATGCGGTCGATCTGCTCGTTGATCGAGGATTCCTTCTCGATGAACGTGTCGGTGCGCGGGACGTAGGCTTCGGGCTGGTAGTAGTCGTAGTAGGAGACGAAATATTCCACCGCATTGTTGGGAAACAGCGAGCGCATTTCGCCGTAAAGCTGGGCGGCGAGGGTCTTGTTGGGCGCGAGGATGAGCGCGGGCCGCTGGGTCGCCTGAATGACCTGCGCGGCGGTGAAAGTCTTGCCCGAACCGGTGACGCCGAGCAGCACCTGTGTGCGGTCCTTGTTGGCGATGCCTTCGACCAGATCCTTGATCGCGGTCGGCTGGTCGCCGGAGGGCGTGAACTCCGTGACCATTTCGAACCGCACGCCCCCCTCGGACTTTTCCGGACGGGCAGGGCGGTGCGGCTCCCACATCTTGCCGTTCTTGAACAGCGGATTGCCGGATTCGATCAGGGCGGACAGCGCTTCGACTGTGGCAGTGACGCCATTGGGGCCGAGCTTCTCGGCCTCCTCCAGCGAGATTTCGAGGCCGGCGATAGGGTTCAAACCGGCGGCGGCGCGGGTTTTCGGATCGGACGACGCGCCGATGGACGTGCCGCGCGAGGTTTTGCCGCTGGTTGCGGCACCGCTGGTGGCCTTCTTGATGTTGGCGGCGCGGATGGCGTCGTTTGGATCGACGGGAATGGCGGCCTGCGCCTTGCGCTCCACGGTGACGCGGTGCGTGCCGGCCTTGGAGCGGATTTCGCGCGTCTCGGCCTTGCGCGACTCCTTGGCCGCCTGCTGCTCCAGCTCGCGCACCCAGTCCGAGACGTTGCCCGAAAGCGGGGCGCCCTCGAACTCGGCCTGCGGCGATTCTTCAAAGCCGGCGTGTTTTTTCGGAGTATCAGCCATCACGCGAATATGGCCAATGCCTGCCGCGATTGAAAGGGGCGGGCAGGCAAATTGTCCGGGGTGCTGACAGCAGGTGTCAGGAGGCGGCGACTGCTGTGTGGCGCGCCATCCGAAGTAGCGGCCACAGAAATACAAGCAGGGAAGCCAAATCAGCCGAAATGTTTGATGGCGCGGCAAGCGCAAGCTCAGTCAAGTTAAGCCCGGACTTGGGGCCGATAAGTGAGAGGGAAATCGCAGCAGAAGCGACCAGGAAGTTCCGCGCCGCGCGCTTTCCTTTCGTCGGATAATCTGCCGCCAAAGTGCGGCAACAATTTGGGCTCCCTTGCTCCGGCAGTGATAGGACGCAGAGTCCAAGTCGTTCTTCCAACGACGAGTTTAAACCTTACAAAACCTCTGTCAGTTGTAAAACTCGATTGGCAATCGCAATCGAGGATGTGAGTCCGGGGGACTCTATGCCAAACAGATTGATCAAGCCTTTGACGCCGTGATCAGCTGAGCTTTGAATCAGAAAGTCTGCGGACGCTTGGTCCGGACCGCAAATCTTGGGGCGGATGCCTGCATATGACGCTGTCAATTCATGTTTTCGCACCTCAGGCCAATAGGGCTCGCACGCACGCACGAATTCCGGGATGATCGCTGCTGAAACTGAATAGTTTTCTTCGTCGATCCATTCAATATCGGGGCCCAGGCGCGCATGACCCTGGAGGTCCAAAGTGATGTGAATCCCCAAGGCCCCGGGCACCGGTACAGGATAAATCAGATGGCGAAATGGCGACGCACCCGAAACAGCGCAGTAACTTCCCTTTGCCAGAAAACGTGGCGGCAAATGGCGCGCGTCGAATCCGTCAATCGCTGCCGCGACCAAATGCGCGCCGTGGCCGGCGCAATTGATGACCGACTTCGCCAAAAGACAGGTTGTTGACTGATCGGCATGCTTCAAGGCAACCGAGATACCATTGTCACCGGCAGCGCCGGACATGATGGTGGTTCGCAGCGCGACGGTTGCAGCATGCGCTTCGGCGCTGGCTTGCAGCGCCAGCATGAAACGGTGGCTGTCCACGATGCCGGTCGAAGGGGAAAGCAACGCGGCAATGCAACGCAAATTGGGTTCCAGATCAGCCGCCTGAGACCGGGTTAACCATTGCAAATCGGTCACGCCGTTTTTCACTGCGTTCGTCTGGAGTGACTTGAGTTTGGTGACTTGGTCCGGCGTTTGCGCGACGATAATTTTCCCGACGGCATGGGCAGCGACGCCGGACTCTGCGCAGAAGTGATACAAAAGTTTCCTGCCCTCGACACAGAGAGTGGCCTTCAGGCTGCCCGGCGCATAATAGATGCCCGCATGGATGACTTCCGAGTTGCGCGAAGACGTTGCGGTGCCAATTGAATTGGCTCTTTCGACAACAAGCACCTCGCGCCCGGCCATGGCAAATGCGCGCGCTACGGCCAAGCCGACAACGCCCGCACCAATGACAATGACGTCAATGTCGTGCGCCATCTGCGCTACCTTTTTGCGTCAGCCAACTCTTTCACCAAAACGAAAAAGTCCTGATCACCCGCGCCATTATTGAAGGCTGCTTCATAGCTCTGCCGGATTTGGGAGAGCAGCGGCAACGCAAGGTCGTGTTCGCCCGCCACAGCAAGCGCAATATCGAAGTCCTTCATCATCCCGGTGACCGGAAACGCTGGCGTGTAATTGCCGTCTGTTATCATCTGAGTTTTGTAGCGAATGACAGGCGATGCAACGGCACTGTTGTTGATCACTTCGAGCATGGTGGCCATGTCGAGGTTGCCGCTGCGCCCGATGGCAAGCGCTTCTGCCACCAAAGCTGATGTCGCGCCAACCATGGCGTTCAGGACCAGCTTTAAATAGCGAGCCTGTTCGCTGTCCCCAACGTAATACTGCTTGGCCGAAAAGCATTGAAGCACTGGCAGCCATTTATCGAAGCAATCGCGGGGTCCGGAGGCAAGCACGGTGAGCTGGCGCGCTTCGGCAGTTGCTGTCGAGCCGGACACGGGACAACGTAAATAATCGATGCCTGACGCCGCAAGCATGTGCGCAACCAATGCCGATGCATTCGGCGACACGGTGCTCGTCTCGATCAACGTGCTGCCGCGCTTCATGTGGGCTGCAAGTCCGTCGGTGCCGCTGGCAATGTCTATCATTGCCTTGTCGTCCGTCACAGCGCTGATCACCACATCGCAGTTCGAAGCGACTTCCGCCAGTGTATCGGCTGACTTGACACCAATCCCTGCGGCCTTCTCTCGACCCGCGATGTTGCGAACAAACGCCGTCACATCAAAGCCGTCAGCACCAATGTGCTTGCATATCGGCGTGCCCATTTTGCCAAGTCCGACAAACCCCACCCGAATATCCGCAGTGCTGCTCATGTTGACGTTGCTTCCATTGCTTTAGCTTCGAGCGCGGATTGACGGGCCAAACGCCCGCGCGCGCGTGCTTCAAAGGTGCGTTTGCTCATCCGGTCGAGTAGCTCGATAATCTCTTCAAGCTTGCCGCGCACGATGCCTTGGGTGATGAAAACCACCCGCGTCCGCTCGTCACTGTCCGGCCATTTGTCCAGCCATGTCATGGTGTGAAGCAAATGTTGGACACCATGAATGATAGCGGGCTTGCCCGGCTCTTCGGCGACATTCACAAGGCCTTTGACTCGCAGCAAACCCGGTCCCAGATTTTGCGCAATGCCGTCGAGAAGAAACTGCACCTCATCGCGCGACATCGGCTCGCTGCGGGTCAGGACGAAACTCTCAATTGGATTCTCGAAAGCGAAGAACTTGGATTCTCCGAATGATTTGTGGGCATGACTGCCCGCATAGGCTTCCGCATTGAGCCAAGGCAACGGATCGGCGGATGGATCGGCAGGATCAAAGCCGGCGGGCTTCAGGAGCGATACGAGATCAAGCTGATCGCTGTTTTCAAGGATGATGGCTGCCGGATTCGATTTGCTGAGAGATGCGTGAAGTTCGGCCAACCGGGCGGCCGCATCGCCTTCAACTGCGTCAAGCTTGGTGATGAGAATATGATCGGCAAGGGCGACTTGGCGGGCGGCTTCATCATGATTGGCAATGGTGGATTCGAAGTTCACCGCATCGACAAGCGTCAGCACGCTGGCGATCCGGTATAGCCCGTCGAGCGTTGGCTCAGACAGAAAGGCTTGGATAACCGCGCCGGGTTCTGCAAGTCCTGACGTCTCGATGATGACATGATCGAATGACGGAATTTTCCCGCCCTGCCGCATCCTGAAAAGATCATTCAGCGTGCTGACAAGGTCGCTGCGTACTGTGCAGCACAGACAGCCGTTTTCCAGAACGATCACGGTGTCATTGCTGTTGGCATAGAGTTTGTGATCGAGGCCGACCTGGCCGAACTCATTCACCACCACAGCGGTATGCGAAAGCTCCGGAGATTTCAGCGCGCGGTTGATCAAGGTGGTTTTGCCGCTGCCTAGAAACCCGGTGACCAAAGTCACCGGGATGCGGGCAGATAGCTTGGTGTCAGCGTTCATCACGCTTGGCCTTCAGAAAACTTCGCAGCCGGGCAATCCACAAGAGATGAGGCGGTCTGACGGAAAGTTGGTGATGATTTCGCATCCATCCTTGGTGACAACAACCTCTTCTTCGATGCGCGCCGCGCCGGAACCATCTTCAGCGCCTTTCCATGTTTCCAGCGCAAACACCATGCCTTCCTTGAGTGGCTCGTTCTGGCCACGGAAACGCTTGGAGAAAATGGGACGCTCCCAAAGCGAGAGGCCGACGCCGTGGCCGTATTGCAGCAAGAAGGCTTCCTCTTCGTCACGATAGCCAAACTCATGGGCATCCGGCCAGACAGCAGCGACTTCATCCGGGGTCACACCCGGCTTGATCATGTCGATTGAGGCACTGATCCACTTCGAGGCGGTCTCGTAGGCATCAACCTGATGCTTGTTCGGCTCGCCGCAGATGAAGGTGCGGTAATAGCAGGTGCGGTAGCCGTTGAAGGAATGCATGATGTCGAGGAAAATCATGTCACCCGGCTGGATCATGCGATCCGAAAACGTGTGCGAATGCGGACGGCCGCGACGGCCAGAAACCGAGTTCACGCATTCCACGCGCTCCGATCCCATGCGGAAAAGCCGGTCATTGGCAATCGCCACCAATTCGTTTTCCTTGGTGCCCGGGCGGATGGCTTTTGCAATATCGACATAGGTCGCGTCGACCATACCTGCGGCCATTTTGAGCAGTTCGATCTCGTCTTCGGTCTTCACTTCACGGGCGTCGAGCAGCGCCTGCTGTCCGTCAACGACGAGGATACCTTCGGCTTCAAGCGCGCGGAGCATTCCGAGTTCCATGATGTCGATGCCGAGCGGCTGGTTGGCGATGCCGTAATGCACAAGCGCTTTTTTTATTTGCTTGGCAAAATCGTGCTGAACATTCAGACCCGGCGGAATGGCGCCCTGCATCGTGGTGATCGGCGCAGCGATATTGTCTTTCATCCAGGGAGAGGAAATGCGCTTGGCCGGCGGCGCCGGATCCCACAAAAAAGGCGATCCTTCGGCGGGGCACAGCGCATAGCGGAAGAATTTGTCGCGCGCCCACTCGCCGATATGGGTCGAGGTCACATAACGGATATTGTCGAAATTGAAGCAAAGCACTGCGCCAAGTCCGGCATAGCGGATGGCCTCCTGGGCCTTGCGCAGGCGCTCCTTGGAGAGGCGCGAATAGTCGATGCCTTGTTCCCAGTCCTTGGCCTGTGCGCCGAATGCCGCCGTTGAATAGGGGCTGTTGTATTTCATATGCTCTCTCCCAGCTCTCCGGCCCATTTTTTGGTTTCGATTGTCTCTTTGAGTTTCGACAGGAACGCTGCCGAATAGGCACCGTCGAATGCGCGATGATCGAAACTCTGGCCGACCATGCCGATCAGGCGCGGCACAATGGCATCGCCCAGCTCTGTGGTGATGACGGCAGGCTTCTTGCGGATGGCATCGGTTGAGAGGATCGCAACCTGCGGCGCATTGATGATCGGCGACGTAAAGCTGGTGCCGAACGCGCCATTGTTGGTGATGGAATAGGTTCCGCCGGTCAGGTCAGCGGCCTTGAGGGTGCCATCGCGCGCCTTGCCGATCTGGCGGCCAATCGCCTTGGCAAGGCCTTGAAGGGTGAAATCCTGGACCGCATGGACCACGGGCACGACGAGCCCGTTGTGATTGAGATCAACGGCAATGCCGAGGTTGATATCCCTCGACAGCGTCAGCGCTTTGCCATCGAAGCGGGCATTGATGTGCGGAAAGGCCTGCAGGGCAATGCAACATGCTCTGGCAATGAATGGCAGGAATGTCAGCGCATTCCCGGTTTCCGCTTTGAACCGATCCTTGTGCCGTTTGCGCACCAATTCGACTTCAGTGAAGTCAACTTCGATCGCCTGAAACACATGCGGTATGGTGCGCCAGTTTTCAGTTAGGCGCTCTGCGGTTTTGGCACGGATGGTGTTGAGCGTGATGACCTCGCCGGAGCCGGTATGGGTGGTCGGTGTGGGAGCGGCGGAGGCTACAGGAGCGATCGAAACTGCAGGGGCCTCCAGAAACGCCTGCGCATCCCGCATCTCGATTTTGCGCAGGTTTTTCGATGACGCAAACTGCGCCAGCGCTGCCATGTCCGCCGCGTTCTGCGACAGTACCCGGCGCGCCAGCGGTGTGATCCGCAATCCGTCCGGGCCTTTGGCTTTACCGTAATTTTCGAGCGGGGATTTGACTTCTTCGAAGGCAGACGGCGCTTCGGCTTTTGGTTCCGCGATGCCCGGCGCAGCCGCTTCACCGCCGATGACGGCGACAACGGCCCCGACCTTGGCCGTAACTCCATCACCGGTCTTGATTTCTGTCAGCTTGCCCGCAACGACCGCTTCAACCTCAACGGTGACCTTGTCGGTTTCCACCTCGAACAGCCGGTCACCAATCTTGATGTCCTCGCCCACGGTTTTGAACCATGTGAGGATTTTGCCTTCGGCGACCGTCTCGCCGAGCTGCGGCATGATGATTGTGCTGGCCATGGGCTAACCGTTCATCACGCGCACGATCTTGTCGACGATGCGCGCTGCGTTCGGGATTGCAAGATCTTCAAGGTGGTCCGCGGCAGGCAGCGGGATGTGTGGCGTGGTGATCCGCACGATCGGTCCGTCCAGATCCCAAAACGCTTCATCGGCTACGATGGACGCGATCTCTGCGCCCCAGCCAAGGAGCCGCGGATTTTCTTCGACCGTGAAAAGGCGCCCGGTCTTTGCGACTGACCCGAGGATGGTCTGTGTATCAAGCGGGACCAGTGAGCGGACATCGACGACTTCCGCATCAATGCCGTGATCGCGTGCCAGAATTTCGGCGGCTTCCATGGCGCGGTGCACCATCATCGCCAGCGCAAGAATTGTGCAGTCCTTGCCGGGACGCAAAATTTTCGCCGTGCCGAGCGTATCGACGATTTCACCATCCGGCACTTCGCCCTTGGTCGAGTAGAGCGCCTTGTGCTCGTGGAAAATCACCGGATTGTTATCGCGTATGGCCGCAGCCATCAGCCCGATCACATCGACCGGTGATGACGGAGCAACAACCTTCAGCCCCGGGATCATCATCGTCCAGTTTTCAATCGACTGGGAATGCTGAGCGCCAAAACGAAGGCCACCGCCATTGCCTGTGCGGATCACCAATGGACACGACATCTGTCCATTGGTCATGTAGGCGAGCTTGGGCATTTCGTTTGCAATGTAGTCGTAGCAAACAGCAATAAAATCCGAGAACATGATCTCAGCAATCGGGCGAAGGCCGGTCATCGCAGCGCCCATGGCGGCGCCGAGAATGGCCTGTTCGGAGATCGGCGTATCGCGCACGCGCAGAGGACCAAACTTTTCGTAAAGCCCGACAGTCGCTTTGAATACGCCGCCGGCCTTGGCGATGTCTTCGCCGAGGAACACGACATTGTTGTCGCGTTCCATTTCCTGGCTGATGCCACGAATCACGGCATCGCGATAACTCAGTTCCGCCATGCCCAGCCTCCATCGGCATATACATCTGCTGTCAGGAGTTCGACAGGTGCAGGCGGGGATGCCTTGCAAAGTTCGGTTGCGGCTTCGACCTTGCGCATGCTTTCGGCTTCAATTGCCTGCACGGCTTCGCCGGAAATGCCGAATTCAGAAAGGCGCTCCCGGTAGATTTTGAGAGGGTCGCGCTCCATCCACTTTTCCAGTTCGCCGGCGGGACGGTATTTCGCCGGATCAGCGCGGGAATGGCCGGAATGGCGATAGGTCAGGCATTCAATCAGCGAAGGGCCTTCACCCTTGCGCGCTTTCTCGATTGCCGCGCTGGCGGTGCGGTAAACAACGTCGGCGTCGTTGCCGTCGATGACAATTTTTTCAAGGCCATAGGCGGATGCCCGGTCACCGGCCGGATTGTGCACGGCGGTGACCTCATGGATCGGCGTGTATTCCATGTAGAGGTTGTTTTCGCATACGAACACGACCGGCAATTTCCAGATAACCGCAAAATTCAACGCTTCGTGGAACGCACCGATGTTGGTAGTGCCATCACCGAAGAAGCAGACAGACACATCCGGCTCACTAAGATACTGCGCCCGCCATGCTGACCCGCAGGCAATCGGCAAATGTGCGCCGATGATGGCGTAAGACCCCATCACGCCATGCTCGACCGATGTCAGATGCATGGAGCCACCCTTGCCGCGCATCAGCCCAATGTCGCGCAGCATCAATTCGCCCAGCATGCCTTCCATCGGCACGCCGCGCGCCAGTGTGTGGGCATGGCCGCGATAGGTGCAGAAGGACTTGTCACCTTTTTTCATGGCAACACCGAAACCGGCCGCGATGGCCTCCTGGCCGAGCGACAGATGGCTGGTGCCCTTGATCAAGTTCTGCAAAAACAGATCATAGGCGCGCTTTTCGCAATCGCGGATCTCCACCTGCAAGCGGAACAGCTCAAGGCGGGTTTCCGTGCCGATGTCGTCATTCGCTGTTGTGGTTTGCACCATCTGCCTTCACGAATCTTTCGTTTTTTCCTGACCCCAACCTGCCAAAAAAAAACGCCAGGCGATTTCGAAAGATTATCAAAATGAGAATTTTTCATGGTTTCGCTTTAGGGCGTTTGATTAGGATGCAGAAACTATCGTTTGGCGCCTATCTGCCGCTGTCGTCTTTTTGCTGGGGTCCAAGCCCCTCAATCCAGCAGCGATCACTTAGGTGGCCAATATTCGGAAACGATGCGTTGGCCAGGGAGGAAGCGCGCGTGTCAATTCTTCTGCAAGGCAAATCCGTGATTGTCACGGGAGCAGGCCGCGGCATCGGTGCCGCGATTGCGCGCGACCTTGCGAAAAATGGCGCAAGTGTGTGCGTGGCAGATTTGAACATTGAAGCCGCGCGCAGTGTTGCAGACAGCATCGGATCAAATGCCATCGCC
>JANPGC010000308.1:0-12921 GCA_031423755.1 Phyllobacteriaceae bacterium
GAGAAGCTGTCGAGCTGCGGTGCGAACATTGAGCGCATCACCGGATCTTAGAGTCTGACCCAAAATTCAGTTTGATGAGTCAAATGGAGTGGTTTTCGAGAACCGGAGCGGAGCGTACGTTTGGGTACGTGAGCACCGGAAGCGCAGAAAATTGGTCCAGTTGGCCGCCAAAGTGAATTTTCGCTCAGGCTCGGGAGACGGTTTCAGTTGCGCTGCGGCATCTTGCATCCTAACTGGAGGCCGGAAATGGGCGTTGCCCGGAATGGTGGCCTGAAATGGATTTGCTGAAACTTGCGGCGCTGGATGTGGAGGACCTGACAGTCATCTCTGCCTGCATGCAGGATGCCGTCCTGAAAACCGGCGAAATATCCTACAAGCCGCGGGGCAAGCGTCTGGTGCTGACGGTCAATCGTTACGCTTGGGAAAAAAGCGGCGAGCGTCTGGCCATACCGGAGCGCCGCCGTGCTATATTGCATTTTGACCGCGTTCTGGCCGTCCGCACCACCGGCATAGACCGCAAGAAGCCGGAAGATGTGCTGGCGATATTGGCAGTTCAGTTTATCGCGTCAGATGAACCCGCAGGCGTTATCGAAATCACCTGCGCCGGCGGTGCAACAATCCGCATCGATGTAGAATGCATTGAAGCGCAACTGGCAGATCTCGGCGCTGCCTGGGCTGCCAAGGCCAAGCCCAAGCACGGCATTTGAGGATATCGGTTGAATGGCGCAGTGGCTAAGACATTCAGACCCGGGCTTCGCAGATGGCTTCAAAGCCTTTCTGACGACCAAACGCGAAATATCGGAAGATGTGGACCGTGCCGTGCGAGAGATTGTTTCGGCTGTACGCAAGGATGGCGATGCGGCGCTGATCGGGTTCTCGAAGCGTTTTGACCGTATCGATCTGACGCCTGGGACTCTCCGCATAAGCACACAAGAAATCGACGAGGCGGTCGCGGGCGCCAGCCCGGAAGTCGTCGCGGCCCTGAAGCTGGCGCGCGACCGTATTGAGAGCCACCATAAACGCCAGTTGCCAAAGGACGACCGCTACACCGATGCCATTGGCGTTGAACTCGGCTCCCGCTGGACGGCCATTGAATCGGTCGGCCTTTATGTGCCGGGCGGCACGGCAAGTTATCCAAGCTCGGTGTTGATGAATGCCATCCCGGCCAAGGTCGCCGGTGTTGAGCGCATCGTCATGGTGGTGCCATCGCCGGATGGAAAACTCAATCCGCTGGTTCTCGTCGCGGCGCATCTGGCAGGGGTCTCGGAAATCTACCGTATCGGCGGAGCGCAGGCGGTGGCAGCCTTGGCTTTCGGCACACAGACGATCAGCCCGGTGGCGAAGATTGTCGGTCCGGGAAACGCCTATGTGGCGGCAGCCAAACGCCAGGTCTTCGGAACCGTCGGCATCGACATGATCGCCGGACCATCCGAAGTGCTGGTCATCGCCGACAAGGACAACGACCCTGACTGGATTGCTGCTGATCTTTTGGCGCAGGCCGAACATGATGTGGCGGCGCAATCAATCTTGATCTGCGATGATGAGGATTTCGCCCGATCCGTAGAAAAGGCCGTCGAGCGCCAACTGTGCCTGCTGCCGCGCGGTGAAATTGCCGCGCAGAGCTGGCGTGATTTCGGGGCGGTCATTATGGTCGACAAGATTGTCGATGCCGTTCCGCTCGCCAATCGTATTGCCGCCGAACATCTCGAGCTTGCCGTCGCCTACCCGGAGTCTCTTTTCGACGGCATCCGCAATGCGGGGGCGGTCTTTCTCGGCAAACATACGCCGGAAGTCATTGGAGATTACGTCGGCGGCTCAAACCATGTCCTGCCGACGGCCCGGTCGGCTCGCTTTTCCAGCGGTCTGTCTGTGCTCGAGTTTGTAAAGCGCACGTCAATCCTGAAACTTGGCGCGGAGCAGTTGCGCATTTTGGCGCCGGCAGCCATGACTTTGGCATCAGTCGAGGGGCTTGACGCCCACCGCCGTTCGGTCGGCATACGCCTCAACCCCGGGGAGCCGGATGAGTATTGACGCTGCAAATTCCCGTCTTGTTGATATCACGCTCGATGAAACCATCGGGCGGGCGACACCGGATGTTGAACATGAACGTGCTGTCGCAATTTACGATCTGATTGAGGAAAACTCATTTCATCCCGTCGGCGACAATGTGGGCGGTCCCTATAAACTCAAATTATCGCTTGTCGAAACCCGTCTTGTTTTCTCGGTCAGCCGGGAAGACGGTACCGCAGTCATCACGCACATTCTGTCGCTGACACCGTTCCGGCGCATCGTCAAAGACTACTACATGATCTGCGAAAGCTACTATGAGGCCATTCGGTCGTCGACGCCAAGTCAGATCGAAGCCATCGACATGGGTCGCCGCGGCCTTCACAATGAAGGTTCGCAGACACTCGTCGACCGGCTGGACGGCAAGATTGCCGTCAACTTTGACACCGCGCGGCGATTGTTCACGCTGGTCTGCGTCCTTCTTTGGCGGGGGTAAGTCGATCTTGGAGCCAAATGGAAACGGAAATTCGGGGGCAAAGGGGCTTAGCTCGGTGCTGTTCATGTGCTCAATGAATGCAATCCGCTCACCTATGGCTGAAGAAATCGCCAAACGTGTGCTGCCCAAGAGCACTTATGTTCAATCGGCAGGAGCACGCAAAGGAAAGCCTGACCCGTTCCTTGAAATCATCCTGCAAGAGGCAGGCATGTCTGGCGCGGTCCACGAGCCGCGGGCGTTGGAAGAGCTGGAAGATAACTTTTTCGATCTCGTTATCACTTTGTCGCCGGAGGCGCATCACAGCGCCATGGAAATGACCCGAGCAAATCCGGTCGAAGTGGAGTACTGGCCAACTCCGGATCCGTCGATAGCGACCGGTACCCGCGAACAGATCATCAATGCCTACCGCGACGTTTTTCAACGGCTTCGCATGCGCATAGAGTCTCGTTTTTCGAACAATACATTGAATTATGACCTGTGACGGCGACAGGACAAGAGTCCGTTTGGAAATTCGTTATGCCGAGTCGAAAATGGTGATTTTTGAGCATCGGAGCGGAGCGTACACTAGGTACGTGAGCACCGAAGCGCAGAAAAGCGTCATTTGCAGACCGGCATAGCGTATTTCGAGACGGACTCTTATTCACAAGCGGGACATTATCGGATAGGTAACGCCGAAATTTCCACCCGGACAGTCCGGATTTGGAGCCAAAGGGACTACATGACCAAAGAAGAAGTGTTGGAATTTCCGGGAGTTGTGACTGAATTGCTCCCGAACGCGATGTTTCGCGTCAAGCTTGAAAATGAACATGAAATCATCGCCCACACGGCGGGACGCATGCGCAAGAACCGCATCCGCGTTTTGACCGGAGACAAGGTTCTGGTCGAAATGACTCCCTATGACCTGAGCAAGGGCCGCATCACATACCGCTTCAAATAAGCCGCATCAGGCGCGCCGGGGCCATTTCATGAGTGCTTTGCAAAAGCTCATTCTCGCCTCGGGATCTCCGCGCCGTGTCGAACTGCTTGCGCAGGCCGGCATTGATCCTTACCGCCTTTTCCCGGCTGGCATAGACGAAACGCCAGGGCGCAACGAACATCCGCGATCGCTGGCCAAGCGTCTGTCTTATGAAAAGGCCGAGAAGGCAAAGGCGGGATTGTCTTCTGACGACAGCGCCAGGGACTGCTATATTCTGTCAGCTGATACTGTCGTCGCCGTCGGCCGCCGCATTTTGCCGAAGGCGGAACTGATCGACGAGGCAAACTACTGCCTGCGCCTGCTCTCCGGGCGCTCGCACTATGTCTACACCGGCGTCTGTCTGGTGACGCCAAAAGGCAAGTTCCGCCAGACGCTGGTGGAAACCAAAGTCCGCTTCAAGCGGCTGTCAAAAGACGAGATTGACAGCTATCTGGCTTCCGGCGAATGGCGCGGCAAGGCCGGGGCTTACGGTATTCAGGGGCTTGCCGGCACATTTGTCGTCAAGCTTGTCGGCTCCTACACCAATGTCGTTGGCCTGCCTCTTTATGAGACGGTCAGCCTTTTGACCGGCGAAGGATTTGATGTCCGGTTCAAATGGCTTGCCGCAGCGCCGTAATCTCAAATGACAAGTGAACCCGAAAAATCCAAAGTCGTGCCGCTCCGTCCAAACCGGCCATGCCCCGAGTGCAAACGCGAGTCATCGCGTGAATTCTGGCCCTTCTGCTCCCGCCGATGCAAAGAGGTGGACATGAACCGCTGGCTCTCAGGCGCTTATGCTATTCCGGTGCGCGATGATGAAGATGAGAACCCCGAGTCGTCTCCCGAAGGAAGCTGAGCCGATTCACGCTCTTTTCATGCCGTGCTGTTAGCTTGCGTCTGAATTGAACAACGGATTGGCCATTCCTGCAATGACCCCGGTTACCATCGCAATTGTCGGGGCAGGCTTTGTCGCCGATTATTACATGACAACAATGACCGGCCATCCAGGTCTGGCCTTGGCTGGTGTGTTTGATGTGAATGCAGTCAGATTGGCTGAGTTCAGCGCCTTTCACAAGGCGCGCGCCTATCCCGATTTCGCCAGCGTGCTCGCTGACAAATCCATATCGATCATCGTCAACCTGACGACGCCGCAGGCGCATTATGAAGTGTCCCGTGCGGCGCTGGAAGCTGGCAAGCATGTTTACTCCGAAAAGCCTCTGGCTATGGATATCGGCGAGGCAGAAGCACTCGTTGATCTTGCGCTGAGCAAAGGTCTCGTAATCGCCTCGGCACCCGCAAATGGGCTCAGCGACGCCAACAAGCTTGTGGCAGACAGCTTGAAGGCCGGGGCCATTGGCGCGCCGCGTCTCGTCTATGCCGAGATGGAGGACGGGCCGGTGTTCCGCGAGAAGTGGCAGACATGGAAGAGCCGCTCGGGCGCGGCCTGGCCCGGTGTGCACGAGTTCGAGGTGGGCTGCACGCTCGAGCATGCCGGATATGCGTTGTCTTGGCTGGTCGGGTTGTTTGGCCCGGTTGATACATTGACCAGCTTCTCCGCCTTGGTATTTCCCGACAAGGGCGAGGGTGCGCGCGGGCATCAGTTGGGCCCGGATTTCTCGGTGGGCTGCCTGCAGTTCAAATCCGGCGTCGTTGCACGTCTGACGTCCGGCCTTGCCGCGCCGCGTGACAGATCTCTGACAATTCTCGGTGACAGGGGTTCGATCACAGTGCGTGACTTATGGGACAACCGTTCGACAGTGCATCTGGAGCAGACTGGCGAACCGCGTCCGCTGCTGCAAAAAGTATTGCGCCGCACCGAAGCCACTCTCGGAAAAGCGCTGCCTTTCAAGCTTGTGCCAGGCAGAAAGCTCTCTTACTCAGCGGCGGGAAGAAGCCTCCCGTCATATCCCTCGCAAATTGACTTTATGGCAGGCGTTGCTGCGCAGGCAAGCATGATCAGTGGTGCATCGCCCGCGTTTTATTCTGGCGCGGTATCTTTGCACATCACAGAACTTGCCCTTGCACTGCATCACGGCCAGTCATTGCCACAGTCTTATAAGGTAAAAAACCTGTTTTGAATTCAGCCATTTGGCGGATGCGCCATCACCTGTGAAATGGCGCGCAAAACAGCCGCGCTCTCCGACATCGGCATCAACGAGTGTCCTGACTCACCGCGTCTCAACGCGTCCATGACAGCCTGCGCTTGATATGACAGGCCATGACCTTGATAAGAGAACTGCATGACCTTGTGGCCCGGGAATGGCAGCCGCGCGAGCGCCTTGGCCGCAATGCTGCTCTTTGACAGCGACATCGCCAATTGCGCCAAACGGCTGGTGCCAACCTCAACGCGCCAGGCGCGGACAAACGGATCGCTGATCCGGACTGTGCCTTTGCTGCCCTTGATCTCAAATGTGTTGGCCAGGGATTGGTCCAGCCCGCATTCCAACTCGGCAACAGCGTTCGGGTAGTGAAGCCTGTACGAGGCACGCATATCGACGCCGCTTGGTGCAGCAAGCCAGCTGCCAGAAATTTTCTCTGGCTCCCCCAGCAGATGCAGTGTCAGCGATAAAAGGTAGACACCCAGATCAAGCGAAGCACCACCGCCGAGCGCCTTGTTGAACAAACGGCTTTGGGGATCATAATCGTTCTTCCATGACAGGGTTCCGGAGATCGACTGGATTTCGCCAATCGAACCGTTGCCAATCATACTCTTGACGGCCGCGATCCCTGGCAGGAACCTGACCCACAGGGCCTCCATCACAAAGACATTGTTGCGCAGAGCTTCGCGATGCAGAACTTCGGCTTCAGACTCCGACGGCGCAACGGGTTTTTCGATCAGAACCGCTTTGCCTGCACAGATGGCGCGTAAGGCCTGAGGCAAATGCATCGAATTGGGCGTGGCCACATAGACAATATGAATGTTCTTGTCCGCCATGAAGCGGTCAATGTCGCAATAGGCCGCCGCAGCGCCAGACTTCATGGCAAAATGGTCAGCCGAGGACTGGTCGCGCGACAGCACGGCCGCAAGCCGCGCGCCGTCCAGAAGCCGCAGATCGCTGGCAAAGTCCGACGCGATACGGCCCGTTCCAATGATGCCCCAGCCGTATTTTCTATCCGATGACGTGTCACTTTCCATGTCTGCCAAATGCGCCCCGCCCAATCCCGCGCTGCCGAATCCGTAACAGCCCAACGCCAGACTAGCGGAAACGGGACGGGAGTTGAACCAGCCATTCTTTTTGCCGCATTGCGGCTGGACAGGCCGGAAACTCATGCTATAACCCGCCCGCTTCCGGCAACACCAATCGCCCGGAATGCCGTCGGCAAACGCCGGCGCCAAGGTTGCCCAGGTAGCTCAGTTGGTAGAGCAGCGGATTGAAAATCCGCGTGTCACTGGTTCGATTCCGGTCCTGGGCACCACTTTCCATATCTTGCTCGATTTCGCGTCGCTTGCCGCTTCGATGGGGCGGCCAGTCCGGCTCGCGGACATTCGCACACGATGCATCCGGGATGATGGTGTGACGGCGGCCCAACGCGTGGCGGCAATCTGTGGATGCATGGACGAGCGAGAGTGCCGCCCGTTGATCTGATCGCAGCCGCTGGAGAATTGTCATTTTTCTCTCGTCCTTCGCGTTACCAATGAAGCAGGTGGACAAGGCAAAGAATGCCCGCAGGCCAGACAGATCGCATCTTGGCATGCACCCGCGGCTGCCACCAAGCAGCGGCCGCACGCCAAGGCCCTGTTGGGATAGGCAAACTGCGCTGGTCATCTGCAAAACCTGCGGACGAGATGGTTAACTTGACGCAGCGTAACAATATTTGATCACCTATCGTGCAAGCTGTATTCACTGCCATTTCAAAAGCTTGTCTGGTTAATCGAAGTTTACTCCACAGGAATGCGGGGAAAATCCACTGCCTCACCCGAATGGGTGATTGCCAACCCACTCTGTTCGTGGTGAAATTAAGCCAAGGCGCAAATTATTGAGCAATTTGGACCAGTAACAAATAGCGTTGCTGGAGCAAGGCAGTTATGCGCAAATGTCAACATTCGCAGTTATTCATGACACGAGCATAGAACTGCAATTGCAGATCGCGAATGCTCTACGCGATACCCCGGATGTGGATTTTGATCTTGGACCTGGCGTCGGAAAGATCAGTCTTATTTCGCCGGGAGGCAAGTTTCCGGAAGGCACTGTCGCAAGCCTTTATCTCTATCACCTCGAAATCGACAAGTTTCTTCGCAACCAGCGGCTTCTGCCGGACCCGGTCAGCGAGCGCCAATTCCGAAAACCGCCGCTGCCGCTTCAGCTTCGTTACATGCTCACGCCGCTCGGCGATGATGAGCCGACCAATCATCTTGTGATCGGGCGTGTGCTGCAACACTTCCATGACAATCCAGTATTTTCGACACTTTCCGGCGCCCCGGTTGGCAACAGTTTCGGCGGCGCGAGCCGTGAAATTCGCGTCCGTCCGGACATGCTCTCGCTTGAGCAGCTCACGCAGATGTGGAGCGCGTTTTCTGCGCCCTATCGCGCGGCAGTCTCGTTTCTCGTCGAAGTCATAGCCATTGATTCTGGTCAGGCTCCGGTTGAAATTGTCCGCACGGCGGAAGTTATCCCGGCCACTGGCCTGATGCGCAGGCCGCTATGACTGTGTTCGCGCCATCACCGGTTTCAACTCGCCAGGTTTTGGTGAGAGGCAGAGTGAGCGAGGCTGTCACAGGGAGGGTGTTCACAGACTTTGCCGCAATGCTTTCCTTCTCAACTGCCACGGGGCAGGGATCGATTCCCGCCAAACTGCAGATAAAGAGCGGCGGCTTCTATTCCATGCATCTTGAGCCGTCGCGTGACATGTCGGATTTGTCGAAAGGCGGACCGGTGACTCTGAAGCTGGATATCACTGTTCCCGGGCGCCCGCCGCTTTCTCAGAGCAAAGTCATACCTTCGGCAAAGTTCACGCTGATTTCGAAGCCGGTGAAGATCGGAAATCAGACACTGACGTCACGCGCCCTTTCCGGAGCACCGTTCGTGTTTGATTTCACCGTTCCCGCGAAACCAGTTGGCCTTCGCGGCATCGTTCTGAAAAAACACGATCCTGATGCGCCGCTTGCTGGCGTAAAAATTCGTGCTGGAACCGCGCCTGAGGTTCTGAGCGCGGCCAATGGACGATTTGTGATCAATGCTCTGCCGGTCGTCGAGACCGTCAGCATTAAGCTTGAAGGCACCGGTCCCATCGAGACTGTTGTCTTCCGGCCAGACTACGACATTCCCGTCAACACAATCACGCTCTCACTTGGCAGCTGAGCCTGCATGGAGGTTTCACATGGCTGAATATCTTGCACCCGGTGTCTATGTCGAAGAAATACCATCCTCCAACAAGCCCATTCAGGGCGCATCAACGTCGACAGCTGGCATGGTCGGCATGACGGAACGGGGCCCGGCCAATGTGGCTACGCTCGTGACCAGTCTTGGCGACTACGCCCGCAAGTTTGGCGGCGCGCTTGACCCGCTGGTGTTTGACCAGGGCAGGGACGGACTTCCCTACGCTGCTGAAGGGTTCTTCACAAATCTGGGCGCCCGCCTCTATGTCGTGCGCATCGTCGGCGCAGCCTTTGCAAACTCCTCGGTTTCGCTTCTGGCCGAAGACAGCGCTGTGACTAGCCCAGCAAAACTGGCCTTCGGCGTCAACAAGGACGCGGCAACGGTCTCAATCAGCGGCGGCAATGGCATAACCGCCGCCTATGCCAACACGTTGCTTGTCTCCGATGGCGACCGCAATGAGGTGCTGACGCTCAAGGCGGCGGTTCCTTTTGTGACGACTGCTTACGTTCCGGGCGGTCTGTCGCTGGCTATTCCCAAGAGCACTGCGGCAGTGCTCAGCAAGGCAACTGTGCTGACGCTAAGCCAGCCGGGCGTGCTCGACAAGGATATTGCGGCGGCTTCTAACGTGGTCACGCTGAAAGACGCATCTAACATTGCAGCCAATGATTTCGTGCTGATTCACGACGCCGGAAAGCTGGCAGGGCATAGTGAATTCGCGGAAGTCGCAAGCATTGACGCGACCAAGAAGATCATCACCCTCAAAGCCAATGTGACCGCCGCCCACGGCAAGGGTTCGGAGATCAAGAAGGCCGTCAATTCCGCCACGACAACCACAATCGCCAACGCGTCGGCGGTTTCTGCCGACCCGGTGCAACTGTCTCTGACAGCCTACGCCGGAATCGTTCCCGATACAGCTTTGCTTTTGGAAAATGGAGCAGGCGGGTCCACCCGTGTCGTTGTCTCTGACATCATCAAGCTGGCCACTCTTGCCGACAACAAGAAGATGACCAACAGCTTCCCTGCGGGAGCCGTGGTTTCGGCTGGAATTCCGGTGCTCAATGTCACAGCCCGCTGGCCTGGGCTCTGGGGCGACAGACTGAAGGTGACCGCAGGAGGTTCGGCGCTGGTCAAAACCACTTTACGTGATCCTGCCGCCGCTGCAGCGACGACCATCAATCTTGTCACAGCCTTCGGGCTTTTTGCAGGCTCGGTCATTGTCATCGGCGACCCAACCAAGGGTGCAACGCAGAGCGCGCTGGTGTCGGCGGTCAATACCGCCACCGGCCAAGTCACGCTTGCGGCACCATTGGGCGCGGCAGCCACCGCCGCGACGGTGGTGACCAGTCAGGAGTTTTCACTGTCCATTGAGCGCGTCGACAAGATCAGTGGCAAAGTTGTCGAGAGCGAATTTTTTGACCGGCTGTCGCTGTCTGTTGATCACCCGCGCAATGCGCTAAAGCTGCTGGGCAGCTGGGATGGGGCCGCAAAGACACCGTCTGAATCTGGTGCGTCTCAGCTGATCCGCCTTTCACTGCCTGCCGCGCCGCCATCGGCCATCCTGCCGTTCGTCACCGGCGTTTCCCGTTTCATGACGGGCGGCAATGACGACAAGGATGGCGTCAACGACCAGACCTATGTTGGCGTCGCCAATGAAAATCCCGCGCAGCGCACCGGCATTCAGGCGCTGGAAAATGAGCCGACGATCAGCCTCGTGTCAGTGCCGGGGCGCACCTCAGTCGATGTGCAGAAGGCGCTGGTCGATCACTGCGAAAAGATGCGCTACCGTTTCGCCGCGGTAGAGGTGCCGCTCGGCAGCACGTTGGCGCAGGCGCGCGCCCACCGGCAGAATTTCGACAGCACGCGCGTCGCGGTGTATTATCCGGGACTTGCCATTGCCAACCGGTTCGGCAATCCCGGTGACCGCATGATGATCGGCTCGGCTGGGCATATGCTCGGCGTCATCGCGCGCACGGACATCACGCGTGGCGTCCACAAGGCCCCGGCCAACGAGGTCATTCAGGGCATTCTTGCCTTGGAGACCGCTCTGACCAAGGGCGAGCAGGACATTCTCAACCCGATCAATCTCAACTGCCACCGCGACTTCCGGTCGGAGAACCGGGGACTGCGCGTCTACGGCGCGAGGGTGGCAACATCCGATCCCGAATGGAAGTACATCAACGTCCGCCGACTGCTGCTGTTCATCGAACAGTCGCTCGATACCGGGCTGCAATGGGCGGTGTTTGAACCCAATGACCAGCCACTGTGGGATCGAGTCAAGCAATCGATCACCGGCTTCCTCGATACGGTCTGGAGGTCAGGCGCGCTTGAGGGCCAGACCCGGGAAGAGGCGTTCTTCGTCAACATCGGCTACAAGGTGACGATGGAGCAGGCGGACATCGACAATGGCCGCCTCATTGTCGAAATCGGCGTCGCTCCCGTGAAGCCTGCCGAATTTGTCATCGTCCGCATCAGCCAGAAGACCCGCGAAGCAACGTCGTGATGACGGCTGCCCAGAAGAATATGGCCAAGGAGCAAAACCATGCCAGAGCGCAATGACCCCTATGCCCAGTTCAATTTTGTTCTCAAGATTGACGGGATCGACGTCGCCGGCTTTTCCGAAGTCAGCGGCATATCGTCTGAGAGCGACATCATCGAATACCGCGAAGGCTCAGACGCCTCGCGCGTCCGCAAATTGCCTGCCCTGCGCAAGGTTGGCAACATCACGCTGAAGCGCGGCTACACCCAGAATCTGGAACTGTGGAACTGGCGCAAGACCACGCTTGACGGGCTGACACAGCGAAAGAATGGCGCGGTGGTGCTGCGCGATGAACATTCCAACGACAAGCTTCGCTGGGAGTTTTTCGAAGGCTGGATTTCCAAATACGAGGGTCCGGCGCTCAACGCCACAGCTAACGAGGCGGCGATTGAATCCATCGAGATCGCCATCGAAACCCTCGAACTCAAACTGCCGAGCTGAGTGCAGACATCATGCAATTCACCCCGGGCCTTTATCGCCAAGCCGTAACACCGGTCCGACCGTCCGGATTGCTGGCGCGCGGCGATATCCCGGTGCTGATGGGATATGCGCGCAAGGGTCCGACGGGCCGTGCGGAAGGCGAACCAGACGACCCGGCAGGCATTCCCGTGAGGCTGCATTCACTGGGTGAGTTTGAAGAACTGTTCGGCGGTCCGCTGAATCACGGATTCCTGTGGCACAGCGTCAAGGGCTTCTTCGAGAACGGCGGCGCGGCCTGTTACGCGCTCCGCATCGTGTCGGCACAATCAAAAGCTGCTGGTGCCATGCGATCCCGTTTGGACGATGACGCTGCCAAACCGGAACGCAGGATCGGTTGGCTTGCCCAAGCGTCGTTCCCGTGGCTGATGATTGATCCTCGAAAGCGCAGCGCCTCCTTGCAGGATGAATCCGCGTCATGGGTGCAAACATTTGAGCAGGTCATCCGCGATTACGGCACACGCACTCCCGACACGGGCGCGCACGGCAACAGCCTGACCTTGCGCGTGACCCGAACCGCAAATGTCAGGACCGAGACAGTCGTCGATGCCGCAGACGCAGGCAATGTGTCTTCGGTGCAATCGCTCGCTGGTCTTGAGGCCGGATCAATCCTCAATCTGACGCAAACAGGCGCTGACGGCAACACCGTTTCCGCCATTAGGGTGCCGTTCAAAATTGACACCGCGCGGCAGAAGATTGTCTGGAGCGACGACTTTGTCGGCAGCGGGTTTGATCCGTCGAGACCGATCCGTTTGACCAGCGTCGAATTTAACGTTGCGGTCTATGGCGAAGGCAAATTGCTGCAGAGTTTTGCAGGGCTGTCGCCCAACCCCGCCCACAGTCGGGCCTTCGTCAAGGTGCTGCCCTCGTCCTGCAGGACAGTTGACTTTTCACCATTGGTTTTGCGCCCGGACAATGCTGCGGTGCCTCAAGGGGAGGTGGCCGCCTATCTGGACGCTGTTGACTGGACACTTGAAAGCACATGGCCACCGGAAGGTGACTATATTCTTGGCGGCGGCGTGGACGGCTTGGACGCGGTCACGAAGCAGGATTGGCTGAATTCGCTCCAACCAATCAAGCGGCTCTACGATGCTGCGATGATTGCCGGACCCGATATCGTTCTGCCGCCAGC
>JANPGC010000309.1:0-11437 GCA_031423755.1 Phyllobacteriaceae bacterium
CGCAAGGATGCGAGCCATGATCTTCGGTTTCTTCTGCATGATGATAATTATTTTGCCAGCATGCGAGACATGTGGTCGGACTTTCGCAGCAAGCTTTCGACGCGGAAGAATATCAAACTTCTGAGTCTGCCGGAGTTGCGCGAAGAGGTTTTTGCCAATGCGCGCAGAAAGGAAAGCCAATACGATGTCATCGCCGTCAACATGCCGTGGCTTGGCGAAAGCGTGGTCAATAATGTTGCGCAGCCACTGACGGAATTTCTGAAAACCAGCAGCATCAATCCGCTCGATTTTCACCAGAACATCTGGGCGACTGGCACGTGGAACAAGACCCAGTATGGCATTCCGATTTATTGCACGATCGAAGCGCTGTCAGTTCGGAAAGATTTGTTTGAGGATCACGGACTGCATCACCCCACGACTTTCGAGAAGGTGGTGGAAACTGCAAGGGCTCTGCACAACCCCAAGCGTGGAATGCAAGGCGTCGTCTGGAATGCCGCAAAAGGCATGCCGGTGGCGCATTCGTTCATGTTCTTCATGGGCTGTTGCGGCAGTCCGGTCATCGATATTCCAGTGTCGCGTCTTTATCTGGACTACAGCAAGCTCAAAGGCGAGGCGATGCGGCCACGCATTTTGAGCGATTCGGGCCGTCACACGCTTGGATACATGCGCGAACTGCTATCAGTTTCGCCGCCCGACATCTTGTCGATCGACTGGAACAAGGCGCTGAACTATTTCATGACCGGCCATGCTGCCATGATCTACTGCTGGACCATGCGCGCCGCGCGGTTCGAGTATGACATTCACTCCGTCGTCAAGCGCAAGGTCGCCTACTATCCGCATCCGCACGGGCCCGGTGGATCGAGCGTGTCGCCGATTGGTGGCTTTCTGTTGATGGTTCCTGAATCACTTCCGCCCGAGCGCGCGCGCCTCGCCTTCGAGGCGATCTCGTGGATGGCTTCCCCGGCGGCGATGAAGGAGTATGTCAAGAACGGTTTTCCAGTGGCGCCACGCTTCAGCGTCAGCGCCGATCCTGAAGCTGCGGCAAGTACGCCTATTGTCAGTTTCGTGGACCGTCTCGCCAAGCAGAACAAGATACAGAACTGGCAAAGGCCGCCAATTCCCGAGTACTACGCCATAGAGAAGGTTCTGGGGGAGGAGATTTTCGCAGCGCTCAATGGGGACTGTACTGACCAAGAAGCGCTGTCCAGATGCCAGAACCGGGTCGATGCGATCATGCGTGATGCGGGGTATTATTGAGGCTTCTAGCCCCGCCGATTGCGCTTTTCAGGAGCAAACCCTCAGTCTTTCGCAGACCATATACGATTGGTTGTTTCCGTTTCGTAGCCAAGTTTGCTGAAGCTCACAAACTCAAGTGACTGCCCCCAGGGTGCGTAGAAATAAATCCATGTGAGCCCGGCGAGCGGCCCTTCAGTGACGACATTCGGGCCATCGAGAAATTCGATACCCTTGGCTTTCAGCCGTTCAACGGTCGCGTGAGTGTCCTCTACTTCAATGGCGATGTGCGCGCCGCCGATTTCGGAGTTGCGCTTTGGCCGCGCGCCGCTGTCCTCGCCTGAATATTCAAACAGCTCAAGGCTGGTGCCGTCGCCGCAGCGCAGGAACACCAGATCCTTGATTTTCGTGTGGGCCGGCGTGCCGAGACGATGGGTCATGAAATATTCATCGACGTCGAACGGTCCGGTGGAAAACACCTTTACTGCATCAAACACCAACTCGAAGAAGGCAACGGCATCGTTGAGGTTCGGCACGGTGATGCCGATGTGGTGCATGCCAAGGACTTTGCTGGTCATTTGTGCCTCCCGTTTGAGTTCTGTTCCATTCTCATATTGCAAACGAGTTGTAGCGACTTTGACAGACGTTCTCCGCTGCCCTGTCCTTCATCGCATCAACCCGATGCCCGCTTTCGAACAGTCGAGTAAATAAGCGCGGAGATCACGATCAGAGCTCCCTGGAAAAAGTACTGGAATGTCTGCGACAGGCCGAGGAACGTGACGGCGTTCAAGACTTCTGTCAGCAACACGGCACCGAGCACGGTGCCGATAAATGTTCCCCGTCCGCCCTTCAGACTGGTGCCGCCCAACACGACCGCCGTGATGCTGGAAAGGGTGTAGTTGATGCCCTGGCGCGGATCGCCCACGCCGATCTGGGTCATGAGCATGACAGCACCGACAGCAGTCAGGAGCGCGCAGGCGATGTAGCCATAGACAAATGTGCGATCAATCCGGATGCCCATCCGGCGGGCGGATTCTTCGTCGGAGCCGACAGCGCGGAGCTGCCAGCCTGCCCGTGTCTTGCGCAGGATGTATTCGCCCGCAATGGCTGCCGCCACCAGAACCAGAAAGGCCACCGGGAATGGGCCCCACTGCCAATTGATCCATTCTGTCACCGCGAAGCTGATATAACCGTCCGGGCTGTCGCGCAGCAGGAAACTCATTCCTTGCAAGCCGATATACATCGCAAGCGTCGCAGCAATGGCCGTGAAGTTGGCAAAACGTATGAGAAGGCCGTTGATGGAACCGACGATGAAGGCGCCGGCAAACATCAACAGGAAGCCCGCGAGCATCATGACGCCTGACTTGTCATCGTTGATGAAGAACGAGGCAACCACGACAAGGAATCCGGCCAGCGGCCCGACAGACAGATCAATGCCCCCCATCAGGAGTGCAATGGTCTGGCCCAGCGCAATAAAGCCGAGGGCCGTCGCCAGCATCAGAATGTTGTAGATGTTGAAGATCGACAGGAAGTTTTCGTTCTGGCTGTAGACGTAGAGCCCGAGCAGGATCGTGACGAGTGCCAGCGGCACAGCGGGCGCATTGTCGGATTGCAAAAAGTGCCGCCAGCCACTCTTGGCCGGGGCCTGCGATGCAATGCTCTCGCCGCCGTGTGTGCCTGCGCTGACCGCTGCGGAAACGATGTTTTCCTCGCTGACGTCATCCCCGGTCAGTGTGGCAACGACATGGCCACGCGACATCACGATGACCTTGTCGCACAAACCTTCAAGTTCCAAGGCATCGGATGAGTTGACGATGACGGGCGTGCCCGAGAGGGAGACATCACGCAAAATGCGGTAGATTTCCGCGCGCGCGCCGACGTCGACACCTTGGGTGGGCTCGTCCGCAATTATGAAGCCGGGCTCCGACAGGAGCGCGCGCGACATTACCACTTTTTGCTGGTTGCCGCCGGAAAGCGAGAGAATGGGCGCTTCGAGACCGGGTGTCTTCACGGCAAGGGAACTGAACGTTGAGGTGACCTGCGCCAGTTCGGTCTTGCTGTTGACAATGCCGTTGACGGCAAATTTTTCGAGCGCAGCGAACGAGGCATTTTCACGAACGGTCAGCCCGGTTGCAAGGCCCTCCGTATGGCGGTCGGATGGCATGAAGGCGGCCTTGCCGAGCAGTTCATTGGACGCGAGTGACTTTCCGCGCAGTGTGACAGCGCCGTCGGATACGTGCAGACCTGCGAGTGCACGCATCAACTCACCTTGGCCATTGCCTGCTACACCCGCCACACCAATGATCTGCCCTTTCGGCACATCAAAGGTCACATTTTTAAAGCCCTTGCCGCTGAAGTCCGACACAGAAAAGCCGATGCCATTGCAAGCGTCTTTATACTTGGGCGGAAACGTCGAGCCCAGGGTCCGGCCGACAATCAAACCAAGAAGATCAGCGTCGCTGATCTCGCTCACCATCGCAGTTCCCCGGTACCGTCCATCGCGCAACACGGTGACGCGGTGGGCAATCTGGCGTAGTTCGGCCAGCCGGTGTGTGATGTAGATGACCGAGGTTCCGGACTTCACCACGTCCCGGATGCGGCCGAACAGCATGTCCGTCGCATCCTGATCAAGCGATGCGGTCGGTTCGTCAAGGATCAGCACTTTCGGCTTGATGGCCAGTGCCTTGGCAATTTCCAGAAGGTGCTTCTGCGCAACGGTCAGCATATCTGCCCGCATTGCCAACGGGACATTCAACCCCACTGCGTCGAGCATGGCCTGCGCAACTGTTTGCGCATCGCGGCCATCAAACAAATGAGCAGGCAGTGCCACGCGCAGATTTTCCAGGACAGAAAGATCATCCAGCACTGCAGGGTGCTGAAACGAAATGGCGATGCCGAGCGATTTGGCTTTTTCGGGCGACATGTCCCGGACGCGTTCGCCTTCGAACCATATCTCGCCGAGCGTCGGGTGAAGCGCACCCGAAATGATGTTCATTAGCGTGGATTTGCCAGCGCCGTTTTCGCCGAGAATTGCGTGAACTTCGCCCGGATAGAATTCGACGGTGACCTCACGCAGCGCGAGGACACCGGAAAAGGATTTCGTGATATTGGACAGCCTGATTGTCGCGTCAGTCCTTGCTGATCTGTCCAAATTTGCGATTCCCAATTCCGGCTTCATCACGTTTCCAAATCCGTTCCGCAGATTGAGCCCCGGGAGGTTTTCATCTCCCGGGGCGTATTGGTTTGTTAGCCGCCGACGGCCTTTGCCTGCGCATCGTCCGGCAGTTCAGACGACAGGTAGATTGCGCCCGGCAGCTCCTTGCGGCACTGGACCGGGTTCGGGGTGCCTGATACTGAGTCTTCAAACACCGGAGCCTTGAAGATGTTTTCAGCAGGCGGCGTGCCACCGGTAACGGCAGCCACTGCATGCATCACTGCAAGGCGGACATTGTCGTTGCCGGTTGCCACGGTGAACAGCTTGAAGTCCGGATTGTCTTTTTGAACATCCGTCCAGAAGCAGCCGAGCGAATTGCCGTCAGACGTCGCGAGCGCCGGAATGGACTTTCCGGACTTGTTGAACAGCGGAAGAGCGCCAACCAGCGAAGGGCCGAAGTCGGAAACGATGACGTCGATCTTCTCATTCTTGGCGATTTCGGCTGTCAGTACCTTCTGCGTCAGTGCCGGGTCCCAGTTGGTGACGGCGAAGGGTTCCGGGTTCACGAACACATATTCAGGTCCGAGTACTTCCTTCATGCCCTTGAGCTCATCAAGGCCCTGGCTGTTGCCGGCTGGGCCGGACAGGAACAGCACGTTGCCGCCTTTCGGCAGAACGCCCTTGATCCAGTTGCCCCAGCTCTTGCCGTCCTCCACGAATGAGGAGCCAATAAACTTGGTGTAGTTTTCGCCTTCCTTGCCACCGACATCGACGCGATACGGCACGATAACCTTGCCGGACTTGTAGACCTGCGTGATGGCGGGAAGCATTGCGGGACCGGCATCGCCGAACACGACCAGTGCGTCAATGCCCTTGGCAGCCATCGACTTGATGTCCGATATGGACTTCTGCGTGTCGCCCTGCCCGTCGGCATATTCATACTTGGTGATGCTCGGGCAGAGTTCGGCAGTCTGCTTGCCGGATGCCGTCGTCACCTGCCGCCAGCTGTTGCCGCCGTAGCCATCGAGCAAGGCGAGCGATGCCTCTTTCGGGCCGCACCAGGACGGTGTTTCCGCTTGGGCGACGCTTGAGTAACCGAGTGCAAGCATCGCCGTTGTCGCCGCGAGCGCCAGCTTGGATTTGATTGAAGTCATTGTGTTTCCTCCACTTTTGTTGCTTCAGTCCTATTGTTCTGGTTTACCGTCCACCGGAACGAGTAGACCCCGATCCCAAAACCCAGAGCCAAGGCCTGGATAATGGTTTGCGCCGAGTAGGGCACTCCAACTGCGAGTGCGAACTGGCTCAATTGGTTAAGAAAAAATGCCGCGATAACGGTCGAGATCGGAAATCCGCGTCCGCCAAGCAGCGACGTGCCGCCGAGCACGACGACGGCGACTGACGGCAGCAACAGGGAGTCGCCCTGAAAAGCTGTGGGTTCGCGCGTGATACCTGCTATCAGGATGCCCGCCATGCAGTAGAGCAACTGGGCTGACACATAGGCCATCATCTGATGCAACTGGACGCGCAGTCCGGCAGCGCGTGCCGCCAACGGATTTGCACCAATTGCTTCGAAGCGCCGACCTACCACTGTCTTTTTCAGGACAAAGGAAACGACCAGCATGGCGGCCAGCGCGAAGTAGACGGAATTGGGAAGCCCGAGCGTTTCGCCACCGGCGATGTTGGCAAGAAGGTTGGTGGTGATCGAGGGCACGCCGCCGGAAACGGCGAACACCATGCCGTAAAGCAGCGCATTGACGCCAATGGTGGCGATGATCGCGTTGAGTTTGAAAATGCTGACGAGGATGCCGTTCAGGAGGCCGGCGGCGAGCGCAAATCCGAGCGCCACCAGCACAGCCTGATAGAGAATGGCATCGTTCTGTTGTGGAAAGTGGGTCGAGACAACGACCGCAAGCGAGACTGCGCCGGGAAGCGACAAATCAAACCCGCCCTGCTGCACGACCAGCAACTGCCCAAGCCCGACGATGGCGATGATGGCCGCGAAAGGCAGGCTGCCCTGCAATGCGCCCCAAGACATGCTGGACGGCGCAAAGATCAGGCAGATCAGGATGAGGACCATTGTCGATCCAACAACCGTCACGAAACTTCTCGCCATCGGCAACGCAAAGGCGTCGCGCAGGCTCGAAGATCCGGAAACGGGGTTGGCGGCCTGGTTCATCTTCATGGCCTCAGGGCAGCACTTTTGCGGCGCGCAGCTTGTCGAACGCGTCGGTGAAGGAGCGCACCGAGTTTTGATATCCCTTAAAGCCTTTGTCGCGGCTCTTGGTCATGTCGGTGAAATTCTCGATGACGCGGCCAAGATCGGCGTCCGAATGCCACCATGAGGCAACAGAGGTCAGCGCATTTTTCTGCAAACCATTCTTGGCAACAATCTTGTCCCAAACCGGTTCCAAACCTTCCATCTGCTGTTCCAGCGGCTGGGCATGGCCTGGATATTCTGCAGCTTCGACACCGAGATATGCGGCGAGTTTTGACCACATCCAATTCCAGCGGAATACTTCGCCGTTGACGATATTGAAGGCTTCATTGCGTGCCGTTGGTTCGGTCGCTGCCCACAGCAAATGCTGGGCAATGATCCGCCCGTCGGTAATATCAACACAAGCTTCGTATTGCTGCGGGGAACCTGGAAACACGAACGGGCGGCCTGTTTTCTTGCAAATTGCCGCGTAGGCGCCAAGCGTGGCGGCCATGTTCATCTGGTTTCCGACGGCATATCCGATAAGCGTGTGCGGACGATGCACCGACCACGTAAAACCTTGCTTCTTTGCCGCAGCAAAAAGCTCATCCTCCTGATCATAATAAAAGTTCTGATAAGGCAGGCGCGGCTGTTCTTCACGGAACGGCGTTATCATTTTGGATTTTGCGTAGGCTTCGAACGGCCCCATATAATGCTTGAGGCCCGTGACCAAAGCCGCGTGCTTGATGTTCTTGCCTTCAACAGCATTCAACAAGTTGCGAACCATGCCGGCATTAACGCGGCAGTTTTCCGCTTCAGTGGCTTGGCGCAGCCATGTGGTGATAAACACGTCTGTCGGCATGACTGACGCCAAGGCAGGACCAACCGCCTTTTCATCCGTCAGGTCGACAGAGATGTGGTTCACACCCTTTGGCAGGTCATTCGCATGCCGCGATATGCCTGAGACCGTCCACCCGTTTTCGAGCAGATGCTCCGCCAGATGGCGGCCGATAATGCCTGAAACACCGGCGATCAGCGCGTGGCGCGTCATGAATTCAGTCCCTTTGTTGAAAGCGTGACCTTGATGCAGGCCTGTGGATCTTTGCCGAGTTCGAATGCTTTGACAGCGTCAGTCAGGCCGAAGTGGTGGGTCTGGATCGGCGACAGGTCGATCCCAGTGCGCTCCAGGAAGCGGATCGCCGCAGGCCACACACCGGGCGAGCCGATGCAGCCCCTTATCGTCAGGTTTTTCAGCTGCATGAGCCCCAGCGTCGATGTGACCTTCCGGCCAATGTTGAGGCCGACCATCGAAATGCGGCCATTCTCCATGGCGTATTCGAGGACATTGGCGACGGACGCATCGTGACCTGAGGCTTCGACCACCAGGTCAGCACCGTTGCCGGAGGTCAGTTCGTTGATGCGTTCAACCGGGTTGTCATTGGCATCGACGACTTCGGCAGCGCCGAGTCTCAACGCAATCTCGCGGCGCTTGGCGATCGGATCGACGACAATGACACGGGCGCCCATGCCGATGGCCGCTGCCGCTGTCACAAGCCCGATTGTTCCGCCACCTGAAACCACGACTGTTTCGGAAGCATTGGTGCCGCCTGAGCGCAGGACTGCATAGAACCCGCAGGTGAACGGCTCGATCAATGCGCCACGATTGTCGTCAACACCGTCGGGCAGCTTGTGCAGCCAATCGGGATTGACGTTGAAATATTCGCGGTCAGCGCCGTTCATCGAGAAGCCGAAGTGATGCAGGCGCTCGGGCGTGCGCACCACGCACTCGCCGACCACGCGGTCGCCGCGCTTGAAGTTCTTGACGGATTTGCCGACCTCGACGATTTCGCCGCACCATTCATGGCCCGGCGTCACGGGATAGGAAATCGGGATGATGTAGCGGCCCGCCAACAACTCATAATCGGAATGGCAGATACCGATCGTACTGGTTTTGATCAGCACTTCCGTGTCGCTGATTTCCGGTACCGGCATGTCGAGAATTTGCGGGTTGTCAGGTTGTTCGAAGACAAGGGCCTTCATGTTGTTTCTCCAACTCTAAAGGCTGACCACTGCGCCATCTTGCGCAGCGGAAGCGATGATGGCTTCAAGGATGGCGATGTTGTTGACGAGCTCTTCGCCGGTGATCCGATAGGTTTCCCTGCCGCGAATGGCGCGGGCGAAGCTGACCAGATTGTCTTTCACCGGTTCTGCCGCCGGTATTTCCTTCACCGTAATCGGCGAGCCGGTTGTGGCGGATGTCACCACCCAGCCAGCGGGGGATTCGACATGCGCCTTGTCGCGGATGTCGATCCAACCCTTGGTTCCGAACAGGGCGAAGCGCGATATGAACGGCGTCGCCAATGTCGCTGAAATATAAGCGGTGCCGCCGTTCTTGAAGCGGATGTGGGCGCTCATCGTATCGCCTTGCGGGATGCTTGAGGCGAGCTTTTCACACGAAACACGGACATCGCGCGCGGGGCCGAACAAAAGCGTGGACAGGTCGGTCAAATGGATCCCGGTGGCCGTCATGCCGCCGACCGGCGCTTCGGAGGGGTTGAGCCGCCAGTTGCTGGCGTCGAGCGTGACGAATTTGTCGTGGCTGAAATTGGCTTCCACCTGAAGCAAGCGTCCGAGACTTCCGTTCTGGGCCGCAGAAATCATCTCGGCGACAGGCGGTTCGAACCGCCTTTCATGGCCCATGCCCAGGATCAGGTTTGCGGCGGCGCAGGCGTTGACTGCTTTTTCGGCTCCGGCCTTGGTGAGGGCCAGCGGCTTCTCGCAGAAAATATGTTTGCCGGCGGCGACGGCCCGTTCGATCTGTTCGGCGTGAAGGGAATGCGGTGTCGCGAGGATGACGGCTTCAACGCCGGGATGTTTCAAGGCTTCGCTGTCATTTGGATAACACGCAAAACCGTTCTGACTGGCAAAAGCCGCGCCATCAGGATTCGGCTCTGCCGCGCAGACGATTTCGATGTCCTGATTTGCGCTTTGCAAAACAGCCGTCATCTTCCTGCCCCACCAGCCGAGGCCGATCATCGCTACTTTCACTGGTGCTTCTGACGTCATTTATATTTCTTTCCGGTCCTAGACCGTGACCAAGATTTTCATGTGATTGACGGACCGGTCGAGCAGCGCATCGAAGCCCTGCTTGACAACGTCATCGGAATTGATGTTGGCGGTGACGATTTTTTCGATCGGCAGAATACCGGCTTCGACCATCCGGATGATGCGCGGCCAGCATTGCACTGGGTAGCACCATGTGGCTTCGAGCGTGATGTCCTTGAGCGCCCACAACATCGCATCAATGCTGGCGGGCTTCATGTGCAATCCGGTTTGCACAACGCGTCCTTGGCGGCGCACCGCGGCAACGCAAGTGTTGAGGCTGGCTTCCAAACCGACGCATTCGATTGCCACGTCAACGCCGACGCCTTCTTCAGTCATGTCGCGAATGATTTCGGCCACGTTCTGGCTTGTCGGGTCGATGACTATCGCTTCGGGCACGAGATCGCTTGCCATCTTGCGGCGGAAGGCATTGGGCTCGGATACGAATATCTGGGCTGCGCCAGCGGCCTTGACGGCAAGCAGGGTGAGCGCGCCGATTGGGCCAACGCCCGAGACCAGAACCGTCGATCCGGATGTGACGCCGCCGCGATCTGCGGCATAGACTGCAACAGCGGCGGGCTCGATCATCGCACCCTGGATATCGCTGACGCCTTTTGGCAGAACCGCGACGTTGTAATCGTTGACGACGGCAAGTTCGCTCATGCCGCCCCAAGCCCAGCTGAGGCCAACGCAGCCCATCTTTTCGCTCAGGTGGTAGAGGCCGCGCCGACCATAGTAGTCGTCACGCGGGGAGATCAGCGGCTGGATCGAAACGCGGTCACCGGCTTTGACATTGGTGACTGCTGAACCGGTATCGGCGACAATCGCGCTGAACTCATGCCCGAGGATCTGCGGGTTGGTGGCGCCTGTGTAGACATGCGGTGTCTGCGGGGTCACGATGGGACCGGCGATGTATTCGTGCAGGTCCGTGCCGCAGATACCCGTCACCAGAGGTTTGATCAAAACATCGGTTGGCCCAAGCTTTTGCGACGGCGCGGCAACGTCCTCGACGCGAATGTCCTTCGCTGCATGAAACCTGACTGCCTTCATTGCCCGCACTCCTGCACTGTCGTCATGTCAAAACCATCCCGCCATCCACCATGTAGGTCTGCCCGGTGACATAGTCGGAGCCGGATGAGGCGAGAAACGTCGTCACCCCGGTGATGTCCTCAGGGGTGGAATAGCGGCCGACGAGTATCGACTGACTGAATTCGTTGATTGCTTGATCGGGTTTTTGCGTCAGGCCCAGATCCATGAATTCACGGTCAAGCTGCTCCCACAATTCGGTGCGGACAACGCCGGGCGCAAATGCGTTGACGGTGATCTTTTCCGTTGCCAATGCCCGCGCCGCTGCTTGCGTGAGGGCGACAACTGCAAATTTGGAAGCGCAGTAGTGGGCAAACAACGGGTAACCCTGCTTGCCTGCAATGGAAGCCGTGTTGATGATCTTGCCGCCCGTGCCCTGCGCCTTCATCTGCTTGGCGGCTTCCTGTGTGCCGATCAAAACGCCGAGCCCGTTTACATCCATGATGCGATGCCAGTCTTCTTCCGTGACATCCATGAAGTTGCATGTCTGGCTGATGCCCGCGTTGTTGTAGATCACATCGAGCTTGCCAAAAGCTTGTACCGTAACGGCAATCATTGCAGCTGTGCTGGCGCGATCTGCGACGTTGACTTCGGCAGCAATCGCATTGGGTCCGATGCTGTCTGCAACGCTGCGCGCTGCTTCAATGTTCAGGTCGGCCACGCAGACG
>JANPGC010000310.1:0-20061 GCA_031423755.1 Phyllobacteriaceae bacterium
TTCGGCACATCGAATATTGGCTGACGGCGCAGGTCGTGTTCCTTTTTCTGCGCACCATACGCCTGCTGCCGCCGCATGCTGCGATCAACTTCATGGACCGCGCAGCCCGCAAGATCGGTCCGCTCACAGGTCGCCACCGCGTGGCGCTTAACAATCTGAAGCACGCATTCCCGGAAAAGACCCAAACCGAGCGTCAGACCATTGCCATCGGTATGTGGGGCAATATGGCGCGCCTTGTCGCGGAATATGTCTTCCTTGAAAAGATATTCGACTATGAGCAGAATTCGCCGAAATCCGGCCTGATCGAAGTTGAAGGGGCGGAGGTATTTGAAAAGCTGCGCCATGAAAAAACGCCGCACATCTTCTTCACCGCCCACACCGGAAATTTCGAGCTGCTGCCAATATGCGCGGCAACATTTGGCCTTGAAGTCACCGCGCTGTTTCGCGCGCCCAACAATCCCTACGTCGCCAAAAAGGTGCTGGAAGCCCGCCGCACTTCGATGGGCAGCCTCATTCCCTCAAAGGCCGGTGCCGTGTGGGCACTTGCTTCCGTGCTGCAAAACAACGGAAATGTCGGCATCTTGGTCGACCAGTTCTTCTACAGCGGCGCCGAAGTGAATTTCTTTGGCCGCTCCGCCTTGACCAGCCCGCTGCTGCCACGCCTTGCACGTCAGTTCGATGCCGATGTCTACCCCGCCCGCTGCATCCGTCTGCCCGGCGGTCGCTACAAGCTTCAGCTTTACGACAAGATCGAATTGCCGACGACACCAAAAGGCAAAATCGACATCGATGCGTCCTGCCAGCTGCTCAACGACATCGTGGAAGGCTGGGTGCGCGAATATCCCGACCAGTGGATGTGGTTCCACAAACGCTGGAAGCGGTTAGCATGATGCAAAGGAGCCGACTTTACGCTCGGTGACTTGCGGTGTTTCGCCAGTTCAAGACACTTTATTCGGGTTTGGATATCCGGATGGCACGCGTCCCAACTGGCGCGCCGGTCTCACGGTCGATGGTGAGAGCATCGATCTCGGTTCCATTCTCGGCGTCGAAGAACCGCGTCACCTTGCCTCCGCCACGATGCTTGCGCCCCCAAGTGCCGATCGTAAACAGCACCGGCAAAAAGTCGCGGCCAGCCTCCGTCAAAACATACTCATCCCGTGGCGGACGCTCAGAGTAGCGCCGCTTTTCCAGCAGGCCCTCGTCGACAAGAGCAGAAAGCCGCCCCGTAAGCATTGTCGGCGCAATGCCGAGGCTTTTGCGGAATTCATCAAAGCGCGTCAGCCCCGCGTGTGCGTCGCGCATGATCAGCATGCTCCAGGAGTCCCCCACAAGTGACAGACTGCGGGCGATCAGACATGGCTGTTCCAAAAGAATTTTCATGCTAATATCTTTTTGATAGTGACTTACTACATTATTGATAGTAACTGATTGCCCAACAGTTATCCATTACAAAATGAGAGCCGTTTTGATGAAATCCTTCCTGATTGATCACTACAAAAAAGGTACCCCTTTGCGGCTCGTGGAAAGCGCTGAACCGGAGATGCGTGACAATGACGTCATGGTCGAGATTCACGCAACCAGCGTGAACTTGCTGGACAGCAAGATCAGGGATGGTGAGTTCAAGCTGATCTTGCCTTACAAAATGCCCCTGACCCTCGGCAACGATGCAGCGGGTGTCGTTGTTCGCGTTGGGGCCCGTGTTAAGCGGTTCAAGCCCGGCGACGAAGTGTACGCGCGTCCGGCAAAAGATCGTATTGGAACCTTTGCGCAATACATAGCCATGGATGAGAGCAACGTTGCTCTGAAACCGAAGAATCTGACCATGCAGGAAGCCGCGTCCATTCCGCTTGTCGCGCTGACAGCATGGCAGGCGCTTGTAGAAATTGCCAAGGTGAAGCCCGGCCAGAAGGTCTTCATCCAGGCGGGCTCCGGCGGGGTCGGGACAATCGCCATCCAGCTCGCCAAACATCTTGGGGCCACAGTTGCGACGACGACGAGCGCCAAAAACACCGAATTGGTGAAGAGTCTCGGAGCGGACGTGGTCATCGATTATAACGCGGAGGACTTCGAAAAGGTGCTGTCCGGCTATGACCTTGTCTTGAACAGTCAGGACGCAAAAACCCTCGACAAATCCCTTCGTGTGCTGAAGCCGGGCGGAAAACTGATCTCGATTTCCGGTCCACCCGATCCGGACTTTGCCAAGCAGATCGGCCTCGGCTGGCCGCTACAACAGGTCATGCGCCTGCTCAGCTTTGGTGTCAGGAGAAAATCGAAATCGCTTGGCATCGACTATTCATTTCTGTTCATGAGAGCCGATGGCGGCCAGCTTGCAAAAATCGCCGCACTGATTGAGGCTGGCGCCATACGACCTGTCGTGGACCGGGTCTTCCCTTTCGACCAGACCAACGAAGCGCTGAAATACGTCGAGACGGGCCGCGCCAAGGGCAAGGTTGTCGTTGCGGTTCGGTGATGCCCGGCTTGGAGCGATATCATCGCTGCTGCCGTGCGCATCCGTCTGATATATGCGGGTCTCAGGCCGAGGCTCAGCGCGTGATGACAATCTTCACATTCTTGCGCCCGGCTTCCTGCACCATGGAATAAAACGCCGCCGCGTTGCCAGTCTGTAGCCGCACGCATCCGTGCGAGGCAGGCGTGCCCAGGCGCTTGACATAGTTGGTGCCATGAATGGCGTAGCCGCCGTGAAAAAACACCGAATAAGGCATCGGCGAATTGTCATATTTGCGAGAATACCACATGCGCGCCATCCGCTGCGGCCGGTACTGGCCGGTCGGCGTATAATAACCGTTCCGCGCCGTCGAAACCTTCCAGCGATGCATCACGAAACCATACTGTGACACCGTCATTGTCTGGCTCGATATATCAATATGCGCGACAATCCCCGCCGCAAAACTGTTGACCGCCGATAGTCCAAGCAAGAAAAACGCTGCAATTGTTGCCTTGAGCATTTTCATTTGAAGTTACTCCGTACCCGCTCCTGTAACACCCCGCGCAAAACATGCCACCATTTGACCGTCCGGTCAAAATCTCTTGCGCGACAAGATTAACGACTGTGCCGAAACGGCTCAGACCAGTGCAAGCAAGCCGATGAGACCGGCAAAAACCGTAAACATTGCGGCCACAATCCGGATTGATGCGTCAATGTCGGTCACGCCCGCATCGCGCCGCCCGCTGCCGTTCAGCATCGGTTCATTGGCAATGTCCCCGTTGTAGATGCGCGGTCCGGCCAGCGCCAATCCGGTCAGCCCGGCCATCGCCGATTCCGGCCAGCCAGCATTGGGTGAGCGGTGCAGCCGCGCGTCGCGCATCATTCCACCGAAGGCCTGCCGCGCCCGTTCGCCGCCAACAACCAGTGCACCCGCTGCAATGAGCAGCAAGCCCGTCAGTCGCGCCGGAATCCAGTTGGCCACGTCGTCGAGCTTCGCCGATGCCCGCCCGAAATCGCGGTATTTCTCATTCATGTGCCCGATCATCGAATCCGCCGTATTCAGCATCTTGTAGGCAAACAGACCCGGCAAACCCGCTACGACAAACCAGAAGGCGGGTGCAATCACCCCGTCCGAGCTGTTTTCGGCCAAACTTTCAATCGCTGCCCGGCAAACGCCGCTCTCGTCAAGGCTGTTCGGATCACGCCCGACAATCATCGACACCGCCCGCCGCCCGCCCTCAAGCCCGCCGGAAGTCAACCCTTCGGAGACCGTCGCGACATGGTCGATCAAACTCTTCTGCGCCAGAAAGACGCTGGCGATCACCGCTTGAAGGAGAAACCCGAACGGCCCGAACAGACTGCAAACCCAGACAACTGCCAGTCCCGCAAATGCCGCCAGCACCAGCAAACCGGCAATCGCCACAAACCCGTCACGCCGTTTTTCGTACAGCGAGTTGTCGGTTTTGTTGAGCCAACCATCAGCCAGCGAAACCGCTCCACCAAACAAAACGACTGGATGCCTGACCCGTTTCCAAAGCCAGTCTGGATCACCCAGAACCCGATCGATCAGCAGCGCCAGAAATAGTGTCAGCAGATGCAATGACTTACTTTCGTTTTCAGAGTCAATTTATCAAAGAGCGCCCACAATCTCCGACAATGCCGCATTCAGCCGCGCCAACCCGTCCTTGTCCCTTGGCAAGCCAAAGCGCAGCCAGTCTGCCGTATGATCAAACTTGCGCACCAAAATATGCCTTGCTGCAAGTTCGCGCCATATGTGCGCCGCCTGAAAGTGCCGCGCCAGCACAAACAGGTCTGTGCCGCCAAGCACCTGCAAACCGGCGGATTTGACAACGCTTTGCAGCATTTCGGCATCCATGGCGAGCCGAAGCCGCAATTGTGCAACAAATGACTTGTCGCCAAAAGCCTGTGATGCAATCGCCAGCGCCGGGCCGGAAACAGCCCAAGGCCCCAGCATTGACGAAAGCATGCCCGTCAGTTCAGACGTCCCCGCCGCAAACCCCAGCCTCAAGCCCGCCAACCCGAAAAACTTGCCGAAAGATTTGAGCACCAGCAGCCCATCCATGCCAGCATGCGCCGCGACGCTGTCTTTGGGATTGGCATCCGCAAATGCCTCGTCCACCACCAGCAGTCCGCCGCGCTCCGCCAGCCGGTCCGCAGCAAACAAAATCGCATCGGCGGGGATACTTTTCCCATCGGGATTGTTCGGGTTGACCACGACAGCGATCATGTCCTCGTCATCAAGGCTCGACAGCGAGCGCTCGTAGCGCACGTCCCGCCCGGCAAGGCCAAGCGACTGTGCATGCTCCTCATAAGTTGGCCCGATCACCATCGCGTTTCCGGGTGGCGCCAGATGCGGATAAAGCTGGATCAGCGCCTGCGTCCCCGGTGCGGCGACAATGCCTGCACCCTCGGCAAAGCCATAATAGCCCCTTGCCGCAGCAATCGCGTCCACCTCCAGCTGCGCATCAGGAAGCCGCGTCCACACGTCCAGCGGAAGCTCGGGCAGCGGATAGGGATTGGGGTTGATCCCCGTCGAAAGATCCAACCAGTCCGCCCGAGCGCCGCCAAATTCAGCAATTGCCCGATCCAAAGCGCCGCCATGCTCGATCATTCGTCACCTTCCGAATCAACCAGATGCATATAGGAGCCAGCGACCATGCCAATTTGCAACCCATGCGCGTTCAAATCAGCACCAGTTGCGTCAACAGCATCAAACAAGGGCGTTCCCGCGCCCTGACGCACCAGCGTCGAATAGTGAAACTCATGCGCCCGGTAGCGGCCCGGCAGCATCGTCCCGGCCCGCCCCTTCAGCCTGCGATAACCCAGATGCCGCGTCCGCGTCGCAAAGCTCGTCTCAACCGGCAACAGCCCAAGCATTGCATGTGCCTTGCCATCCGCATCGGCCAGACTCTCACCCAAAACCATGTAGCCGCCGCACTCGCCATAAATCGTCGCGCCGCGATCCCGCGCCGCAATCATTCCGGCCTTGAACAAATCCTTTGAGGCAAGCGCGCCTGCATGCAGTTCCGGATACCCGCCCGGCAGATAGACAAAATCCGAATCTGCGGGCGGCGCTTCGTCATTCAGCGGGGAGAAAAAAGTGACCTCAGCCCCGGCCTCGCGCCACCCCTCCAAGATATGCGAATAGCAAAAGGCAAACGCCCGGTCCCGCGCCACAGCAACGCGCTGACCCAGTGGCGGCAGCGTTGAAACTGCCCCAACCGCCACGCTGGGTTTCCCGCCAGGCCCCGCCAGCAATTTCAAATCAACGCGGTCCCGCACCACAGTCGCAGCTGTCGACACAAATGCCTCCAGCGCCGCATGCTCACCCGCCTGCACCAGTCCCAAATGCCGCTCCGGCAGCTTCAGCACGTCTAGCGCGGGCACCACACCCGCAACCGGAATGCCAATCGGCATCAACGCCTCGCGCAGCAGCCGCTCGTGCCTCTCCGTCGAAATCCGGTTCAGTATCAGCGCCTCAAGCCGCAGGTCGGGCCGATGGTCGCGAAACCCCCGCAACAGCGCCGCCACAGAATGCGACTGCCGCGAACAGTCCACCACCAGCACCACCGGCAAGGCCAGCAGCACCGCCAAATCCGCACAAGACCCGGACCCGTCCGCCGCCCCGTCAAAAAGCCCCATCATGCCTTCGACAATCGTCAGTCCATCGCCGCCAGCAAGAGAAAGGATCAGTTCAGGACGCATGGCCCAAGGATCGAGATTGAAACAATCCGCCCGCGCCGCATGCGCATGGAACGCCGGGTCAATATAATCCGGCCCGGCCTTGAACGGCGCAACCGCCTCGCCCGCATCGGCAAGCGCCCGCATCAGCCCCAACGTCAGCACCGTCTTGCCGGAACCGGAATGCGGCGCGGCAACGAGAAATCCGCGCCTCATCCGGCATCCCGTTCGGTTTTCAGCGCCAGCGGATCGCCATCCAGCACGAGCCCGGCCAGCGCCCCAAGCCAATCCAGCCCGGACCGCAGCCGCACGACTTCACCGACAACCACAATCGCAGGCGGCTCAATCCCCGCCTCTTCCGCGTCCTGCGCCGCCTTGCCAATTGTCGTTTCCAGCACCGTCTGGTCCTTGGTCGCCGCATTGCAGACAAATGCGAGCGGCTCGTCCGCGCGCCGCCCCGCCGCGATCAGGCTGACTGCAATCCCGCTGATATGCTTTATCGCCATATACATCACGATCACCGGCGACCCCTTGGCCACGGCCTCCCAGTCAATCGCATCGGGCACCAGCCCGTTCTGGTCATGCCCGGTCAGAAACGTCACCACCTGATTGGTGTCCCGGTGCGTCACCGGAATGCCCGCATAGGCCAGCCCGCCGATACCTGCGGTGATGCCCGGCACAATGCGGAACGCAATCCCGTGCGCCGCCAACGTCAGCGCTTCTTCGCCGCCGCGCCCGAACACAAACGGATCGCCGCCCTTCAGACGCAGCACCCGCTTGCCCTCGCGCGCCAGTTCCACCAGACGCAGCGAAATATCCCGCTGCTTCGGCGAAGGCTTGCCACCGCGTTTGCCTGCATATTCAAGCACAGCATGTCCGCCCGCCAGCGCCAGCACGCCTTCGTCCACCAGCGCGTCATAGACAATCACATCAGCGCACCCAAGCGCATGCGCCGCCAAAAGCGTGAGGAGCCCCGGATCGCCAGGACCAGCGCCCGCAAGCCAGACAGTGCCGGGCAGGAACTCGGGCATGGTGGGTGTAATTGCCGTCATGAAGCGCATTTCCCCTTCTTCGCAATTGCAGCATGACAATAACACCCGGCATTATCAGAAAGAATTTCCGTGCGGCCCGTCTTTCCGGGGCCGCGAAGCGGAACCCGGAATCCAGAGCGCCGAAGTTGGCTGTGAGGCGTGCAGTTGCGCAGCGTGACCGATGCCATATTGATTTCGTTAACAAATGTCAGGCCTTGGCGCTCTGGATTCCGGGTTCGGCTGCGCCGCCCCGGAATGACGCCCTGCGCTGAGTATTTATCAAACATAACCACCTGCGGTGTCCCTCACGCTTGCAGGACAAAATGGTCCGCAGGACCGGATAAGTGAGATCGCCAAAGGTTCATGTTACCCACTGTATTTCTCAATCGTTCCCTGCCTATAACCCGTTCATGAGCGATGAACCAGATGCAGGCTTGGCAAAACCGGACGGTGCGTTGAAACGCGGCTGGACCACCGGCGCCTGCGCCACCGCCGCAACCAAGGCCGCGCTCACCGCGCTCATCACCGGCAATTTCCCCGATCCGGTCTCCATCCGCCTGCCAAAAGGCGAAGAACCCGCCTTTCCGCTTGCTATGGAAAGCCTGACGGAAACTGGCGCATCGGCAGGCATTGTCAAAGACGCGGGCGATGATCCGGATGTCACTCATGGCCTGACGATAGTCTCCACAGTCCGCTTCGGACAGCCCGGCAGCGGCATCCGCTTTGTCGCAGGCGAAGGCGTAGGCAAGGTCACCCGCCCCGGCCTGCCGCTCCCCGTCGGCGAACCGGCGGTCAACCCGGTCCCGCGCGCCATGATGACCACAATCGCCGCAGAACTCTGCGCCGCGCATGGCCTCTCCATGGACATCGAAATCACCATCTCCGTCCCCGGCGGCGAGCAAGTCGCGCAGAAGACATGGAACCCACGCCTCGGAATCATCGGCGGCCTGTCGATCCTTGGCACCACCGGCATCGTCCACCCCTTCTCTTGCGCCGCATGGATTCACTCCATCCATCGCGGCATAGACGTCGCCCGCGCAGCAGGCCTTTCCCGCGTCGCTGGTTCCACCGGCTCAACCTCCGAAGACACCGTCCAAAAGCTTTACGCCCTGCCTGAAATCGCTCTCATCGACATGGGCGACTTCGCCGGCGGCATGCTCAAATACCTGCGCGCCCACCCGGTCGAAAACGTCACCATCGCCGGCGGCTTCGCCAAGCTCACCAAGCTCGCCCAAGGCGCGATGGACCTGCACTCCTCCCGCAGCCAGGTCGATCTGAATTTCCTCGCCGGTCTCGCCGTTGACGCCGGCCTTGATCCCGCCCTCCAAGACCGGATTCAAAATGCCAACACAGCCCAGGAAGCCCTTGAGTTTGCAGCCGAAAACAACATCAATCTTGCAGGGCCGGTTGCACGAATGGCTCTGGCCGCCTGCTGGGACATACTCCGCGACGCCCCCGTGCGGGTGGAGATAGTGATCACGGATCGCAAGGGGAATGTCATTGCGCGGGAGGGGTGAAAACCGGGCTCCGATCTCCCCCCGCGAGGGCAGGGCAATCGCATGTGGGATTTTCCTCAAAATCATGCGCGATTCCGTCTTTCCGCGGCCGCGAAGCGGAACCCGGAATCCAGAGCGCCGACTGTGGAAAGTAGGGCGCTGCGGTCAAGAACGCCAAAATATTGGATGGGCGAAACCGAATTGGGATCAAATCACACCTCGGCGCTCTGGATTCCGGATCTGCGCTTCGCTTGTCCGGAATGACGATGCCGCGTGGAGTGCATCTCAAAATCCCATATGCGATAGCCCTTCCCGCGTGGGGGGAGAACAGAGACGCTCATGACCATCCTCATCCTCGGCGGCACCACTGAGGCCGCAACCGTCGCCGCCCGCCTCACGGACCGCGGCATGCAAATCACAACCTCCCTCGCCGGACGCACCCGCGAGCCTTTGCCACTCAAAGGCCAAACCCGCACCGGCGGCTTCGGCGGGCCGCAAGGCCTCGCCGCCTACATCCGCGAAAACAACATTTCGCTCGTGGTCGATATGACCCACCCCTTCGCTACCCAAATCTCCGCCAACGCGCGCAAAGCCGCTGAACTTACCGGCATCAAACTGATCCAATGGCACCGCCCAGCATGGGAAAAGCTCGACGGCGACCAATGGCTCGAAGTCCCCGACATCGCCGCCGCCATCACCACCATTCCACCAAATGCCCGCGCCCTCCTGGCGCTGGGCAGCCAGCACATCGCCCCGTTCGCCGCCCGCCCAGACGTGCATTTCCTGATCCGCATGATTGACCCGCCGCCCGCGCCTCTGGCCCTGTCCGACCACGAACTCCTCCTCGCCAAGCCCGGCAGCGTCGAGGAAGAATTCGCCCTCCTGCGCAGCCGCCACATCACCCACATCATCTGCCGAAACTCCGGCGGCAAAGCCTCCTACGCCAAGATCGCCGCAGCGCGCCTGCTCGGTCTGCCGGTGATCATGATCGCAAGAGCGTCAATTGAGCCGGGAACAGCCTCGCTCGAAACAATCGAACGGCAAATCCTCAACACAATTGGCTGACCCTGTCAGCATCTGCCTACGCAGCCTTGCCGCCCAAACATCACCATGCCACTCTGCCGCCAAAATGGAGCGCAAATGATCCTGATCGGCCAATATGATTCCTCGTTCGTGCGCCGCTGCGCCGTCGCCATGCGCCTCTACGGCATGAACTTCGAGCACAGACCCTGGTCCACGTTCGGCGACGCAGACCAAATCCGTACCTACAATCCGCTGACCCGCGTGCCGACGCTGGTGCTCGACAATGGCGATGTGCTGAACGACAGCTATTCAATCATCGACTACATCGATAGCCTCGCCCCGCATGGCAAGCTTCTCATGCCGAAGCTCCAGCCGGAGCGCCAACAGGTCATGGCCGTCATGTCGCTCGCCACCGGCCTTGCAGACAAGGTCGTGGCTCTCTTCTACGAAAAGGTCCTGCACGATCATCCGTCAGAGAAATACATCGCCCGCTGCCGCACCCAGATCGGCGAAACCATCGCCGCGCTGGAATCAGACCGCGCCAAGCGCACCGACGACCACTGGTTCGGCGACCGCATCACCCATGCCGACATCGCCGTCGCCTGCGCCATGCAGCATCTTTCCGCCTCGCACCCGGACATTGCCGAAAGCACTGAAACGCCCGCCCTTAATGCGCACTGCGCAAAGATGGAGGCGATGCCCGTTTTCAAGGAAATTTTCCAGCCATTCATCCCGCCTGCATGAGGCCTGACATGAAATCCTTGCTCGCCGCCGCTCTGCTGAACATCTCTTCGCAAGCCTTGGCGCAAGGCCTTCCCGCCTGCGCCAAAACCGGTGCGGCCTCTGTCATGTTCAACGGCAAGCCAGCGCTAAAACTCGCCGACGTCGCTGCCTGCCCGGCAGGCTCGTTCGAAATCATCCCGAACGTCATGGTCGAGGGCCAGCCGATGGTCCATTTCAACACCGGAGTTGGCGGCTGCGTTGCAGGTGCCAGCCCCAACGTCATCGTCAACGGCAAAGCGGTAACGTCTACCGGCGATGTCGCCTGCCCGCAAAACTGAAATGTCCCGCCAGACCGTCAACACCATCTGCGCCACATTCCCCGGAGCTCAAGTCTCAGAGACTGACCCAAAATTCGGTTTGGCGAGTCAAATGGAGTGGTTTTCGAGAACCGGAGCGGAGCGTACTTTTGGGTACGTGAGCACCGGAAGCGGAGAAGGCCGCTCCAGTTGGCCGCCAAAGTGAATTTTCGGTCAGTCTCTCGGACCCTTGGGGCGGCGGCCACGACGCCTTGAAGGTCGGCGGCAAAATGTTCGCCTCCATGGGCGCAATCATGGAGGGCGTCTCGATCAAGACCGACTCGGTCGAAACCGCCCAAATGCTGATCGAGGCAGGCGTAGGCAAGCCAGCGCCCTATTTCCATGCATCATGGATCAATATCTCATGGGACATGGAGGAGAAAGAACTGACAGCCCGCCTCGCCAACTCCTACAATCTGATACGGGCAAGCCTGCCGAAAAAAGTGCAAGCCGGCCTTGCTCCAATTCAGTCGGCAAGGTGACATGAGCCGGAAAGTGGCGGTTACCCGTCTTCTCCCCGCTTCTCCAGCGGGGAGAAGATGCCGACAGGCAGATGAGGGGAAAGCGGCACACTCTAAGCGATTGACCAAATGACAAACTAATATTGAAATTCAGATAGATAACAGAACATTTCTTGAACTGGTGTCTTGCTGGGAACTTGTTGGGCCCGAGTGGTTTCTATCCAAACTGTTGCGGCCAAAGTCCCCTCATCTGCCTGTCGGCATCTTCTCCCCACGGGAGACGCGGGGCGAAGACAGCCAATCACCGACTGCTCGCGCGCGCCACAACCTCCATTGCCCACTATCACCGAATCCAGCTAAACCCGCCCCATGATCTACCACCTCGCCGCCCTCGGGGCCGCCCTTAGCTGGGCCATTTCCGGCATTCTCTCCGCCAATCCGTCAGCCGCACTCGGCTCGATTGCGTTTGTGCGCATCCGCATGACCATGGTGTTTTTCATGCTGGCAGCCGTGGTACTCATCACCGGCAGCTGGCGCACGGTAGAGGCCGCGCACATCACGCCAGCCATCATCTCCGGCCTCGTCGGCATACTTGCGGGAGACGCCGCCCTTTTCGCCACCATGAACCGCCTCGGCCCCCGCCGTTCCGGCATCCTGTTCTCGTCAAACGCCATTTTCTCAGTGATCCTCGGCTGGCTTTTCCTCGGCGAGAAGCTCGGTGCCTTGACGCTGGTCGGCATCGTCATGGCGCTCGCAGGCGTCATGCTCGCCATCCTCTTCGGCAAGCGCGGCACTGACGTCCATCATTGGGACGCCATCAAGGGCCCGCTCAGCGTCGGCATCGCCATCGGCCTGTTCTCCGGCCTCTGCCAAGCCATCGGCTCAATCATCGCCCGCCCGGTCATGGCCACCGGCGTCGATCCCGTCGCCATTGCCGCCATGCGCGTCGGCATCGCCTCGCTCGGCCTGACACTGGCCATGGCCGCAGGCGTCAAGTCCGCCCGCGCGAAAACAACACTGACCCCAAAACTCACCGCCCAAACCGCCCTCTCCGGCTTCGCCGCCATGGGTGTCGGCATGACACTGCTGCTGTTCGCGCTGCGAGGAGGAGAAGTCGGCATCGTCGCGACCCTGTCGGCCACAACGCCAGCCCTGCTCCTGCCGCTCCTGTGGTGGAAAACCGGAGACAGACCGCCCGCGCTCGCTTGGGTTGGGGCGGTGATGGTGGTGGTGGGATCAGGGCTGATCTTTGCGGGGTGATATCAATTTGACATCATATTGCCAAAAATGATATCAACACTCTGTTCGCAGGAGGGCCGCATGGCAGCCATAACCGTTAGGAAAATTCCAGACGAAATGCACCGCGCGCTCAAAGCGCGCGCCAAGAAGAACGCACGCAGCACAGAGGCTGAAGCGCGGGCAATTCTGGCAGAGGCTGTTCTTCCGCAGACGATCGGACTTGGCACAGCGCTTTACCTGATTGGCCAAAAGTATGGAGGTGTTGAGCTCGACACCAATATGCCGGGCGACGTGCCCGAATTTGCCGACTTTTCATGATCATAGTTGATACGAACATACTGTCAGAACCGCTGAGGCCCCGACCAGATGACCGGGTTTTGAGATGGCTGAACGAACAGGCTGTCGGCACCCTTTTCCTGACCGCAACGGTGGTTTCGGAAGCCTTCTACGGCATAGAAAAGCTGCCAGAAGGACGGCGCAAAAGCACCCTTAGGTCCGATTTGCAGCGGCTGGTCTCCACCTACTTTGCTGGTGCCGTGCTACCCTTCGACGAGGCGGCAGCGTATCTGTACGCCTCGCTGGTGACTTCTGCTGCCCGCCAGGGAAAAGCAATTCATGTCGGCGATGGCCAGATCGCCGCTGTCGCTCTCACCAAGCGCTTTTCAGTCGTCACCCGGGACGTCATGCCGTTCGAAGCTGCGGGGTGCCACGTCATCAATCCCTTTACTGACCGCTAACCTTCTTCTTCCCCTTGTTCCGCAGCACACGCCTATACTCCGCATTGTACAAACCGCTGTCCCGGAACTCCACATCGCCATACACCTTGCCAATCATCACCGACGCCGCGCGCGTGACCCCCGCCCGCTTCAGCGCTGCTCAGCACCCTCCTCAGCCTCGCCAGCATCCCCAAGCTTCCACACCACCCCACCAATGACACCAACGATCATGGCGCTGAAACGATAGATAACCTCCGGCAACTGAATGCCAAGCCAGTCATACCAGACATCCGTGCCCATGTAGCTCAGGCCAAAATCAGCAACAGCCCACGCGATCAACGCCCCGCCAAGTATCTTGAAGATCATGATTTTCTCCCCGCAGAATCAACCTGCGATGCAACCATGACATGAAATCCGGCAGTTGCAAACCATTCAGAGTTCAAGCCGAAACCTTCTTCTTGCCCTTGTTCCGCAACACATGCGAATACTCCGCATTGTACAAATCACTGTCCCGGAACTCCACGTCCCCAAACACCTTGCCCACCATCACCAGCGCCGTGCGCGTTATCTTCGCCTCGCGCACCCTGTCCTTCATCTCGGCCAGCGTCGTCTTGATATACAGCTCATCCGGCCAGGTCGCGCGGTAGGCGATCACCACCGGGCAGTCCGCGCCGTAATAAGGCTCCAGCGCCTCGCGGATGTAGGCAAGGTTGCGGATCGACAAGTGGATTGCCAACGTCGCGCCGGAACGCCCAAGCGTCTCCAGTTCCTCGCCCTTGGGCATCGCTGAAGCCTTCATCCCCGTGCGGGTGATGATCACCGTCTGGGCAATTTCCGGCAGTGTCAATTCCGTCTTCAGCCGCGCCGCCGCCGCCGCAAACGCTGGCACGCCGGGCACCACATCATAGGGAATTTGAAGCGCATCCAGCCGCCGCATCTGCTCGGCCACCGCGCCATAAATCGCCGGATCGCCCGAATGCACACGGGCAACATCCAGCCCCTTTTCATGCGCCAGCCGCATTTCCTCGATGATTTCACCCAGCGCCATCGGGGCGGTGTCCATAACCTTCGCCCCATCCGGAGCCGCAGCGACAATCTCCTCCGGTACCAGCGACCCGGCATAGAGACAGACAGTGCAGCGCTCGATGAGGCGAAGCCCGCGCACAGTGATAAGGTCCGGAGCACCGGGGCCGGCGCCGATGAAATAGACCGTCATGTGGATTTTCCTGAAATAACGTCGGCGATCTTCCCCTTCTCCCCGCCTCTTGCGGGGAGAAGGTGCCCAACGGGCGGATGAGGGGCAGCGCCAAGGTCCGGCGCGTGTCCACGAATCACTTGATCCTGGTTAGAAAAGGCGCTTCTCGCCCATACCGCGGCGCTGTCCCTCATCCGGTCCTTCGGACCACCTTCCCCCCGCAAGCTGCGGGGAGAAGGGAAGTGTTCCAAACCTTCCGTCATTCCGCCGCTGCCTTCGCAAGGGCAATCCCCGCGCCAGCCTTGCCCGCATATCCCCTCGGCGTATAAACCCAAGTCTTCCCATCGCCCGTCTTCATCGTCCGCGATTCCGACGACCCAACCACCACCACCGTCAGCATATCCACATCATCCACATTCAATTCCCCCAGCGGCACCACCCGCACGCTCTCGCCCGGCCGCCCCAAGTTGGTCGCCAGAATCACCGGCGTATCAAACGGCCGGTGCGAAAGCAGCACATCCCGCGCATAAGCCAGCTGCGTCCTCCGCTTCTTCGAAACCGGATTATAAAACGCAATCACAAAATCCCCTTCTGCCGCCGCCTTGAGCCGCATCTGGATCGAGGGCCAAGGCGTCAAAAGGTCGGACAGCGAAATCGTGCAGAAATCATGCCCCAGCGGCGCGCCTGCCCGTGCTGCGGCCCCTTGGAGCGCTGAAATCCCCGGCGTGCACTGGACTTCAACCCGCCGCGCCGCATCGCTCAAGCCACCCCGGTCGATCAGCTCAAACACTAGGCTTCCCATCGCATAAATCCCGGCGTCGCCAGAACAAATCAGCCCGACTGTCTTGCCCTGCCCCGCCAGTTCCAGCGCAAAACGAACCCGCGCCTCTTCCGCACCAAGGTCGAAATCATGCCTGACTTTGCCGTCGGCCAGGGTACCAAGCAGGTCGATGTAGAGCGAATAGGCGACCAGGTCGCTCACCTCGCGCACCATCGCGCTTGCCTCCGGCGAGCGCCAACCGTCCGAGCCCGGCCCGATGCCGACGACGAACAGCTTGCCGCGCGAACGGCCCATGCTTGACGCATCAACAGGCACCGGGCTTTGCCCCAGCGCGGCCGTCACCCGCCTTGTCTTGCGCTTTTCAACAACCAGCGTGCCGCCCAAACCAGCCGCCGCCAGCGCCGCGCCTTCAGCCACACCATGGCAGCCAACCTCGGCAAACACGATGTCCGAAGGGTTCGCCAAACGCGGTGTCTCGACCTCCAAAGTTGCCGCATCAAAGAACCGTGCCGGCACGCCGAAGTGCGTCGCCACAGCCTGAACCGCCGCCTCGTCCGCCTTCACATCAATCGAAAACACCCCCGCCAATGCATGCCGCGAATAGCCGCCGTCGCGCAGTAATGCTTCAGCAAGCCCTATAGCCTCAGCCGCATCTGCCCCGCGCTCGCAGCCAATGCCGAGTGTCAGCACCTGCGGCGCATAATGCAACCTGTTCGCCTTCGCCTCGATGCACTTCTCGCTGACAGAAATCTCCACCGCCCCGTCATCAGCAAATACGATCCCGCTCGCCTCAAGCCAATCCGCCCCGCCCGTCAGCTTCGCCGTCGCCCCGCCAACCAGCGCGGCCATCGCCGACTTGGCATTCTCAGGATTGACCAACACATAACCTTGCGGCGGCTGGTCGAGCGCAATGCCAAACCGCACATCCCCCGCCGTCGTCACCGCCGCTTTCACGTTGAGCGCATCCGCAATCACCCGCGCCAGGTCATTGCCGCCATGGTGCCCGCCCAAGAGCGGCACGACAGCCGAGCCGTCATCCGCCACCGCGACCACCGGCGGCTCGGAATACTTGTCAGAGAGGCTCGTTGCCAAAATCCGGATCAGCGCCCCCGCTGCCATGACGCCGATAATCGGCGTTCGTGACGCAAACAGCGCACGGATGTGGTTTGGCGCGTCATCGAACAAATTCGGCGGGCATTCGGCGGGATTTTCGGCGGTGACCCGCGCAGCAAACGCATGCACCGCACCGCCCGTCGCGGCCCTGATTTTTTCCGCGACCGGCAACGCCGAGGACGACAGTACGATGATGGCGGGTGCACTCATGTGCGGCCCGCCTGCGGCAAATCCAGCACCCATTTTTCAGCCCCTTTATAAATCAGGATCATCGAGAAATACGGCGCATCGTCAGGCGCGTCCGCCAGCGGCAAAAGCTTCTCATTCCCCAGCGAAACCCGCTCGGCGAACGCCGCGTTGGCCGTCAAACCCAGCTCGTCAATCAGCGCCCGGATGCGTGGCAGATGCCGTCCAAGCTTGATGATCGCCAAAGCATCCGACGCCTCGATCTGCGCCGCTATGCGCTCGCTCTCCAGCGGCGCTGGGATGACCGACAGCACATCATTGCGCGCCGCGAGCGGCCTCCCGATTGCAGCCGCCGCAGCCATCATGGACGAAACTCCTGGAACAATTTCAACAGGATAGTGCCCGACCAGCCGTTCGTGCAGATACATGAATGAGCCATAGAAGAACGGGTCACCCTCGCACAGCACAACGACATCCGACCCTGCATCCAGATGATGCGTGATCGTCTGTGCCGCCGCGTCATAAACCGCCTTGGCCGGGTGCCGCGCCGTGTCCATCGGCACGACAATCGGAATCTCCAGCTGCTCGGCAGTCAGAAAGTGCTCCACAATCGAGCGCGCAAAGCTCTCGCCATTGTCCGGCTGCGGATAGGCAATGACGTAGGACTCGCGAAGTATCCGGTGCGCTTTCAGCGTGATCAGCTCCGGATCGCCCGGCCCGACGCCGATGCCATACAAAGTCCCTGTCATGATCTGTCTTTCTGCAACACAAGCATCGTCACCGGCATCATCGGCTTGAATGCAAGAAACTTGCCGACCGGCTCCGCCCGCGAAACGGCAATGCGCGTAAGCAGCCCGCTCCAAGCTTGAGCAAGTTCAATCAGCCGCGCCTCCCCCTCTACAGTCACTGCATTGGCAACCAGCCACCCACCAGGCTTAAGCTCTTGAAAACAAGTCTCAAATAGGTTTGTCTCGGATATCCCGCCGCCAATGAACACCGCATCGGGCGCTGGCAATCCAGCCAAGGCCACGGGCGCGCGGCCCTCGATGATCGCCAGTTCCGGCACGCCAAGCTTGCCGGCATTGACCGCCATCATGCCGCGCCGCGCTGCATTGTCTTCAATCGCGAACGCCTTTGCGACCCGCGCCGCCCGCAGCCATTCAATCGCAACCGACCCGCAGCCCGCCCCGACATCCCACAAAACCGCGCCAGCATAGGGCGCCAGCGCCGCAATCGTGGCCGCGCGCACCTCGCGCTTGGTCAGCTGCCCATCATGCTGAAATGCATCGTCGGGCAAGCCCGCAACAGTCGGCAAAAAGCGGCAATCCCGGTCCGCCACACACTCAATCGCCAGCGTGTTGAAGTCGGAACCACGATGCTGTCTGGCCTGCGCCACCGACAATTCCACCCGCCGCTCGGCCGCGCCGCCCATATGCTCGAGAACGGTCACCCGCGACGCGCCATATCCGTTTTGTTCAAGGATTTCAGCCGCTTCACACACAGTGCTTGCACCGGAAGTACAGGCCAGAATCTTCCGCCCCGGCACGAGCGACACCGCCACCTTCGATGCCGGACGCCCGTGCAAAGATATGCAATCCACATCCTGCAACGCCCAGCCCAGCCGCGCCGCTGCCAGCGAAAAAGCTGAAACAGCAGGCAGCACCCGCATCTCGTCCGGCCCGAAATGCCGTGCCAGCGTCGCACCAATCCCGAAGTGCATCGGATCACCCGTCGCCAGCAAGCAAACCGGTGTCCCGCGCCGTTGCTGAATAAGGTCCAGCACCGGCTGAAATCCCTCGCTCCAAAACCGCACTTCCGCGCCCGGGTAGTCAGAAGTCTTGAGCAGCCTGTCCTGCGCGACAATCAGTTGCGCATGCCGCAGCAACAGCAACGAACTTTCCGGCAGGCCGTCCAGCCCGTCATCGCCGATCCCGATAATTGTCAGCCATGCGCTCATGTCTGCCACCCCGTGCACAGCGCATTCACCGCCGCTGCGGCCATAGCGCTGCCGCCGCGCCGGCCCGAAACCGTGATGTACGGCACGCCGCGCGAATTGGCGGCAAGCTCGGCCTTGGCTTCCGCCGCGCCAACAAACCCGACCGGCAGGCCAAGGATCAACGCAGGCTTTCGCGCGCCTTCGTCCAGCCGCTCAAGCAGCCTGAACAGTGCGGTCGGCGCGTTGCCAATGGCAATCACCGCCCCGCCAATGTCACCCCCCCAAAGATCAACCTGCGCTGCCGAACGCGTGTTGGAAATCGATTTGGCAAGCGGGGCAACACGCTCATCGCCAATCAGACAAATGAGTTCATTCGCCTTGGGCAACAACCGCTTGATGATCCCATGCCGCACCATTTCGGCATCGCAATAAACGTTAGCGCCATGCAGCAAAGCATTCCGCCCCGCCTCCGCCGCCCCATCAGAAAACAAAATATCATCCACCAGATCAATCATTCCACAAGCATGGATCATCCGTTCCGCCACATGCGCTATCGACGCGGCAAACCGCTCCAATCCCGCTTCGGCGCGGATGGTGGCGAAGGATGCTGCGTATATGGCATCGGGATCGCGGATGTAGGTCATAGCCCCACTTTCCAATCCATCTGGAAGTAATTTCTTGAATCACGGCAACAAGCAGGCGGATACGAAATTGATATGTCAAACAGGTTCTTGCGAAGAGGGACCCCCACCCCTAACCCCTCCCCACAAGGGGGAGGGGGACTTGCTTGCATCGGTGTTTTCTTGCGTAGCGGAAACGCAACTGCACGGGAATCCCCCTCCCCCTTGTGGGGAGGGGTTAGGGGTGGGGGTCCCCTTCGCAAAAGACTCTTCATTCCATCAGCCCCAATGCCCGCAGGATTTCTTCTATGCATCCGTCAAATGCGGTCTCAAGTTCGCCCGTCGTAATCCGGACAACCCTGTAGCCCTGCGATTTCAACCATGCATCCCGAACCTGATCTTTGGCCATCCGCTCTGGCTCAGCATGAAAGTGGCCGTCTACCTCCACCACGAGCTTTGCAGAATGCATCGCAAAATCGACAATGTACGGCCCAATCGGCGCTTGCTTGCGGACATGTATTCCATAAAGCCTGCGGAACTCACGCAACTCCGACGAAAGCCTCTGTTCGCCGTTGGTCATGTCCTGGCGAAGCGCCCGGGCGCGCGAGATCGTTTTGGGATCAAGTGCTGACGGCATCATGTCCATCCGACAGTTGGAAGAATTCGTCTAGTCCCCATTAGACCTTCGCCTTCATGCTCTTTGGCCCAAGCGGATGGTCCGCATGCGGGTAAGTCGCATGCGAATGCCCATGGTCGTGGCCATGCGAATGGTCGTGCCCATGATCGTGGTCATGATCATGCCCGTGCCCGTGCCCGTGCCCGTGCCCGTGCCCGAAATCCTTCGCCACACTCAGCGGCGCTGGATCAGCATGGCTGTGAACCGGCGTCCAAGGCAGCCCGTGCTTCTTGCAAAACGCCTCGTCCCGGCAAGACGCATCGCAGTCGCCCTTGCAAGGGCAGTTCTCCAGCCCGCCGCCGATGCCTTCGACATGATGATGATGGCTCTCCTGCTTGAGCCCGACGTCCGCCTCGAAGCC
>JANPGC010000311.1:0-7034 GCA_031423755.1 Phyllobacteriaceae bacterium
GCAGCCGAACCCGGAATCCAGAGCGCCGATGGTTGAAAGAAACCCGGAGATGTTGAGTGTCCGCCGATTTATGCGTTGATTTCGTGGACAAATGACAGGTATCGGCGCTCTGGATTCCGGGTTCCGCTTTGCGGCCCCGGAAAGACGGTGCGCGCATCGGGAAACGCGGCTACTTCCCGCATCTGCAGACGGAGCAAAGTCTTTAGCACGGCCTCTATCGAATAAGCGCCTTCGCAGTCTTTCCTTCTGTCCGGTCATAAGCCAGCAGCGCCCTGAATGCACTTAGAGACAGGTTCGGCTTTTTGCCGTCGGCGAGGCTGTAAATGTGCTCGTAATACCAGCCAAGAGACCCCCAGGCATTGAGATCACGCAGGAAACTGATCGGCGAGCGCGGACTCAAAAGGCCGTTACCGATAATCAGATCGTCGTCGCGGCTGAACAGTTTGCTGACTTCGCCAGACAGGATTTTCCGCGCGCCATCCGGGTCGATCACCAGCGGCCGGCCAAGGCCGACCATATCGACGCCGTCATTGGCAACCGCCTGCTCCATCGCCTCAACAGTCCGGAATCCGCCGGTGACCATCACCGGGATTGACACTTTGGCGCGCAGCTTGGGCACGAAATCAAGAAAATACGCCTCGCGCTTCATCGTGCTTTCGCGCTTGTTGGCGAGAGGGTCCTTGCGGTCAAAATCAATCATCCGCGGCTGTTCATAATTGCCGCCGGACACTTCGATCAGGTCAACGCCGGCCTCTTCCAGCCATTTGGCGACCGTGGCGCTTTCATCGTCGGAAAAGCCGCCCTTCTGGAAGTCGGCGGAGTTCAGCTTCACAGACACTGCAAAGCTCTTGCGCGTCGCTTCTCGCACGCCACGAATGATGTCGAGCAGGAACCGCGCGCGGTTCTCCAGTGTGCCGCCATACTCATCCGTCCGCCGGTTCGACAGCGGCGACAGGAACTGCGACATCAGGTACCCATGCGCGGCATGCACCTGCACACCGTCAAAGCCGGTGGCCTCAGCCGTCTTGGCCGCGTGAACAAACCCGGCGATGACCTTGGCGATTTCCTCAACAGTCATCGGCGTCGGCTTGGCAAAGCGGCCATTGCCCATCTTCAGCCCGATGTTGGACGGGGCCTTGGGGAATTTGTTGATCATCTTCTGTGTCTGGCGGCCGGCATGGTTGAGCTGCATCCAGATATGTGCGCCGTGCGCCTTGGCGGCTGTCGCCATGTCGGCAAGAAAGGCCAGCGCGGAATTGGACTGTGCACCCTCAATGGCAAGGTTGCCGCCGCGCTCCAGATGCCAGCGGTCAACAAGCACATTGCCGGTGATCAGCAGCGCCGCGCCGCCCTCACCCCAGCGCCGGTAAAGCTCAACGAATCGCGCATTTGCGTGGTTGTCACCAGCGGCAAGCCCCTCAGTCATCGCCGCCTTGGCGATGCGGTTTCTCAAAACCGCGCCGCACGGCAAGGTCAACGATTCGCCTAGTCTGGAAACGCCCACGGGCATCCACTCCCCATCACTACTGTGGGCTGCAAGACTAGTTGAGCTTCGTGGTTAACAAAAGGTGAAAATGCAAAATCTTGCCGTCAGGGTTAATGCTGGAGCCGCTCAGACTTCATTTCCTGCATGCAATGCGCAGTCGCCCGTTCGCGCGCTATCTGAGCACGGCCCGGACAATAGCAGCAAACTCCCGCAACTGCGATGTTCTGACGTTTGAACGATAAACGTCCGCCGGGTTTAAAGCGCAGCGCTTCAACACAAGCGGCGCAACTGCGCAGGCGAGGAACGCCGGTCTGATTGACTTTGGCACACCCCTTTCACGCCTCTTGAGTTTTGCAACGTGATCGAGCCCAAGCTCCGCCATCGCCTTGCAAGCCCGCGTCATCGCTTCTTGATCTTCACCCGCAACGAAGCTTTCACGCGTCAGCCCGCACGCTGCAAGCAAATCCTGCGGCAAAAAGCATTGGCCGCGCGCACGGGTCTGCGGCAGTCGCTGCAGAATACCCGATATCCCCAGCGCGACACCGCCGTGCCCGGCAGCCTCCGCGGCACTGTTCGCGGCCTTCACATCCAGCACAATTGCCGCCAGCTGAATGATTGCCGATGACGTCTCGCCGCACCATGCCTCCAGCGAAACCGTATCGGGAAACGCATCGTGGTAGAGCGCAAATGTCTGAGCCTCCAGATACCGGTCAAACGCATCGAGCGGCAGGCGATGATCGTGAATCACTTTCACAAGCGCCGCCGCCAGCGGGTGGCTCGCGCCCTCGTCGGCCCGCTGGCCATGCAGCACCTCGCGCCACCATTGCAGCCGGATTTCTCCGGGCAACGGATCGGAAGCGATCTTCGTGATGCGGTCCGCTTCAGCGTCAAGAGCATACAGCGCCATCAGTTCGCCGCGCTTGTTTTCCGGGGCAAACTGGGAGGCAATGTAGCGCGGCCAGTCGTGAGCGCGCACCGCGCCTGCAAACGGGGTCTGGGCAGCCAAACCCCTACTCCACCGCAATCAGCGCCGCTGCCACGCGCCGGTCTTCAGCAAGCAGCACATTGAACGTCCGCACCGCAGCGCCGGTGCTCATCGGGTCGGCAATGATGCGCCGGTCCTTGAACGCCTCGCGCAGCGCCTTGGGCACAGGGCGGATTTCGGTGCCCATGCCAATCAGCACCACGTCAAAATTCTGCGCCTCCTCAAGCATTCTGGCAAAATCGCCTAGCACCAGCGCCTTCGGGTCGTTTGGTTCCCAGCCGTGAATACCCGATGGCAGGCACAGGATCGAGCCGCGGTGCGACATGTCGGCAAAGCGGAACCCATTGTTGCCATAAGCATCAATCGGCGCGCGCCCGGGAAAATGGGCCGGACGCATCACGATACCACCTTGGCTGCTCATCCCGCACTGGCCGGCAGATTGCCGCTCGAAGCCGGCATGTTCTTGGCCGTCGGGCGCAGACCGAACAGGATCAGCAGCGGACCTGCAACAAAGATCGATGAGTAGGTGCCGATCAAGACGCCAAACAGCATGGCCGCCGTGAACGACTGGATGACCTCGCCGCCAAAGATATACATCGCCGCCAGCGCCAGGAATGTCGTCAGCGCGGTGATTGTCGTGCGTGACAATGTCTCGTTCATGGACAGGTCCAACAGCTGGTCGAGCGGCATCTTCTTGTATCGTCGCAGATTCTCGCGCACCCGGTCATAGACCACGACCGTGTCGTTCAGCGAATAGCCGACGATGGTCAGGATGGCCGCGATACTGGAGAGATTGAATTCGATGCCGGTCACCACAAAGAAACCGATGGTCATGATCACATCATGCGACGTGGCAATGATCGCACCGACGGCATATTGCCACTCGAACCGCACCCAGATGTAGATCAGAATGCCGATGAAGGCGACGATGATGCCTATGGTTCCCGCCGTCGCCAGTTCGCCCGACACCGTCGCTCCAATCGCCTCGACGCGGCGGAAGTCATAGTCGGCAGACAGTTCGTCGCGGATTTTCTTGACCACCGTCTGGTCGGCGTTCTCGCCAAGATCCTGCGCCTCCACACGGATCAGCACATCCTTCGGCGAGCCGAAGGACTGCACCTGCACCTCGCCGACATTGAGGTCCGCCAGCTTTTCACGGATCAGCGAAACGTCTGCCACTTCCGCCTTCGATTGCACTTCCAGAATGGAACCGCCCTTGAACTCGATGCCATAGTTCATGGAATACATCGCAAACAGCACGATGGACGCAATGGTCGCAATGGTCGTTGCTGCGAACGTGTAGTTCCTGATGCCCATGAACGGTATTTTGGTATCGTGCGGGATGACGTTCAAAAGACCGTGCGGAATGTCCTTCGGCTTCTGGTAGCGCAGCCACGCCGAAACCAGCCAGCGGGTGAAGGTGAACGCGGTGAACACAGTCGTGACAATGCCGAGCGCAAACGTAACCGCAAAGCCCTTGACTGGACCCGAACCAAGATAAAACAGCACCGCAGCCGCAATGAACGAGGTGACATTGGCATCCACAATTGTGGCGTAGGCCTTCGAGAAACCCGTATCGATGGATTGGATCAACGAGCGCCCTGCCCGCCGCTCTTCCTTGATGCGCTCATAGATAAGCACGTTGGAGTCCACCGCCGTGCCGATGGTCAACACGATACCGGCAATGCCCGGCAGCGTGAGCGTCGCGCCGAGGATCGAGAGACCGGCGATGATCATCGAAATGTGCACGATCAGCGCAATGTTGGCGATGAAGCCGAGATAGCCATAGGCAAGGAACATGAAGCCGACAACCAGCAGCGAGGCGATGATGCTGGCGATCTTTCCTGCATTGATCGAGTCGGCACCAAGGCCGGGACCGACCGTCCGCTCTTCAATGACGGTCAGCGTCGCCGGAAGCGCACCCGCGCGCAGCAAGAGAGCCAGTTCATTGGCACTCTCAACCGTGAAACTGCCGGAAATCTGCCCCGAGCCGCCAACAATCGGTTCGCGGATAACCGGGGCCGAAATCACTTCCTTGTCGAGCACAATGGCAAACGGCTTGCCGACATTCTGCTGCGTCGCCTGCGCAAACCGCTGCGAGCCCTTGGTGTCAAACCGGAAGGAGACAACCGGTTCGCTGGTCTGCTGGTTGAAGGTCGCCTGCGCATCGACGAGGCTGTCGCCGGAAACGACAACTCGGTTCTCAATCAGATACGGCACAGGAGGGTCATCCTGGCTGTAAAGAACTTCCGAGCCTGCCGGCGGGCGGCCGTTCATCGCGTCCTGCACCGGCATGGTCGTGTCAACCATCTGGAATGTCAGTTTGGCAGTCTGGCCGAGAATGTCCTTGAGTTTCTGGGGGTTATCAAGTCCGGGAACCTGCACCAACACGCGGTCATCACCCTGCCGCTGAATGCTCGGCTCTGTGGTGCCCAGCTCGTTGACGCGCCGTCCGATGACTTCCAGCGATTGTGTCGCCGCACTCGTCATGCGGTATTTGATCCCCTCTTCGGTCAGCTTCAAAACGAACTGTCCCGGAGTCGTTTCTGAGAGAGCGACTTCGGAAACACTGCCGCCCGAAAACAGATTTGAATTGACCGGCGCTGTCAGCTCGCCAAGCTTTCCACGTGCGGCCTCGAGTTTGGCCGCGTCAGTCACTATGACCTTGATGTCCTGGCCTGATGCAGACAGGCCCGAATATTCGATCTTCGCCTCGCGGAGCAGCCGCCTCACGTCATCACGGATCGATTCGACCCGGTCTTTGACCAGATCAGCCCTTTCCACCTGCAGCAGGATGTGCGAACCGCCCTGCAAATCGAGGCCAAGCGGCATTTGCTTGTGCGGCAGCCATCTCGGCAACATGTCCATTGTGGACGTGCTGAACAGGTTGGGCAGCGCAAACAGAACGCTGACCAGCACAACGGCCCAGATCGCCACGGTTTTCCAGCGGGTGAAATGAAGCATGAAAGACCACTTTCCGGATCGGGCGCGTTAACGCCAGTTTTATCGATGCGCTGCCTCTAAAGCATTTCCAACTTTGATGGAACATCAAACGTTTAGGGAAAATGCTACAACATAAAGAGCTGGAAGAAGCGTTTTGACACTGCTGCAAGGTTCGCTCAACGAGAATGACCCAAAATGCAGTTTGGTGAGTCAAATGGTGTGATTTTCGAGAACCGGAGCGGAGCGGACATCAAGTCCGTGAGCACAGGAAGCGCAGAAAATCGCATCAGTTGGCCGTCAAGGTGCATTTTCGGTTAGTCTCGGCAGCTGATTATTTCTGGTTTGCCGCCACCGGCTCGCCCTTGGCGCGCACTTCGGCAATCAGCGAACGGATGGCTTGCACCTTGATGCCGTTGGCGATTTCGACTTCGACCTGCGGCTCGCCGTCTGTCACCTTGGTCACCTTGCCGACGATGCCTCCGCCCAGAACCACGGTGTCGCCGCGGCGCATTGCGCCGAGCGCATCCTCGCGCTTCTTCATCTGCGAGCGCTGAGGCCGGATGATGAGAAAGTACATGATGATGAAAATCAGGATGAACGGCAGGATGCTCATGATGATGTCCGCGCCGCCGGCGGCAGGAGCAGACGTCTGGGCGAGCGCCTCGGTAACAAACATGCGGGAATCTCCAATTGGAGGGGCCAATCGTCCAGCCCCGAAAGTGAGCGGAATATAGTGATTGCCCAACTCATTGCAACGTCATTGCAACGCGGCAATCGCTCTTTCGCCGCCCCTTTGCCATATGATAAGCCCACAAACAAACGTATGGGCGTGAAAATCATGGCAGACACGGAACTGGCGGCGAAAATAGATCAATTGATCGCCGCCATCGAGCGATTGGGACCGGCAAAGCCTGTCGTGCCGGATTTTGAAGCCGCAGACTGCTTTGTCTGGGACGCCGAGCGTTCGACATTGATGCCGGTGCAGCGCGTGAACCGCATCGACCTGTCGCTGATTCGCGGCGTCGATCATGTCCGCGACATTCTGTTCGACAACACCAAACGCTTTGCCGAGGGCCTGCCCTCCAACAACACGCTCCTCTGGGGCGCGCGCGGCATGGGCAAATCATCACTGGTCAAGTCAGTTCACCACGCAATCGCCAAAGACCAGCCCGCGGATACATCGCCGCTGAAGCTCATCGAAATCCACCGCGAAGACATTGATTCCCTGCCGAAACTCATGGCGCTTGTGCGGGACGCCGACTGCCGTTTCATCCTCTTCTGCGATGATCTGTCTTTCGACCACGACGACACCTCCTACAAGTCGCTGAAGGCAGCGCTGGAAGGCGGCGTTGAGGGTCGGCCAGACAATGTCGTCTTCTACGCCACCTCAAACCGCCGCCATCTCCTGCCGCGCGACATGATGGAAAACGAACGCTCCACAGCCATCAACCCGCATGAGGCCGTCGAAGAAAAAGTCTCGCTGTCAGACCGTTTCGGCCTGTGGCTTGGCTTCCACAAATGCAGCCAGGACGACTATCTCGAAATGGTGGGCGCCTACGCCACCCACTACGGCATCGCCATCGAAAAGAGTGACCTCGAACACCAGGCACTGGAATGGTC
>JANPGC010000312.1:0-20423 GCA_031423755.1 Phyllobacteriaceae bacterium
GGCGCGCGCAAAGGCATTGTCAGTGCAAACCCACCGGACAGGGTGTGTGGCGATGTCACATGCTTATCTACAGCCAAAGACAGGACCACACACCCTGTTTCCCAGTTCTTTGAAATGGCCAGACCGGAAACGGGGCGTGGCGCGGAGCAACCGCGCCTCCAAATGGACAGGACATCTCTTCCTTGTCCAAATCAGAAACTAGCCACTTTACATATAATATTACTATTGCTAGCGTTGCCTATCGCCTGCTGGAGGAGAACTGTCAGGCGTTCAAATGGGAGAGACATCATGAATACGCTTCGTAAACTTGCGCTTGGCGCAAGCATGGCCGCGCTGTTGTCCAGCGCTGCCTTTGCCGACAAACTTGTCATCGGCTTTTCGCAGATCGGTTCGGAATCCGGCTGGCGCGCCGCTGAAACATCCGTGACCAAACAGCAGGCAGAATCGCGTGGCATTGAACTGAAATTCGCCGATGCGCAGCAGAAGCAGGAAAACCAGATCAAGGCGATCCGCGGCTTTATCGCGCAAGGCGTCAACGCCATTTTGGTCGCGCCGGTAGTCGCGACAGGTTGGGATGAGGTGCTGACCGAAGCCAAGGAAGCCAAGATCCCGGTCATCCTTCTGGATCGCGGCGTCGATGCGCCGGAAGACCTCTATCTGACCTCCGTGGCCTCCGATCAGGTCAAGGAAGGCCGTGTTGCCGGCGAGTGGCTGGTCAAGACCGTCGGCGACAAGGAATGCAAGGTCGTTGAGCTTCAGGGCACAGTTGGTTCGACCCCGGCGATCAACCGCAAGAAGGGCTTTGAAGAGGCTATCGCCGCTCATGCCAACATTTCCATCATCCGCAGCCAGACTGGCGATTTCACCCGCGCCAAGGGCAAGGAAGTGATGGAAGGTTTCCTGAAAGCCGAAAATGGCGGCAAGGGAATCTGCGCCATGTACGCACACAATGATGACATGGCCGTTGGCGGCATTCAGGCCATCAAGGATGCCGGTTTGAAGCCAGGCACCGACATTCTGGTCGCCTCGATTGACGCTGTGCCGGACATCTTCTCGGCCATGGCCGCAGGCGAAGCCAACGCCACCGTGGAACTGACGCCAAACATGGCCGGTCCCGCGTTCGATGCACTCGACGCGTTCCTGAAAGATGGCACAATGCCAGCCAAGTTCATCATCACGGAATCCAAGCTCTACACCCCTGCAGACAATCCGCAGGGTGAATACGAAGCCCGCAAGGGCCTGGGCTACTGATCATCCTTGCCCGCCGGTCTTTTGTGCCGGCGGGTTTTTCTTGTTCAAATTCTCAAAAGCCGTAGCATTGGACATGAACCGGAGGGGTGCCATGCCTGAACCTGAAATTGTCCTGCAAGCCAAAGGCGTCTGCAAATCATTTGCGGGCATACCCGCACTAAACAACGTAGAAATCGCCCTTCACGCAGGCGAGGTTCACGCGCTTCTCGGTGAAAATGGTGCAGGCAAGTCCACCCTGATCAAGATTCTGACGGGTGCCTATCGTCCGGATTCAGGCGAGATTTTTCTCGACGGCCAGCCGGTCAAGCCGCGCGATACGCTACATGCCCAAACTCTCGGCATCGGAACAGTCTATCAGGAAGTCAATCTCCTGCCGAACATGACAGTGTCGGAAAACCTGTTTGTCGGAAGGCAGCCGACCCGGTTCGGGCTGGTCAACAAGAAAAGTATGGACAGCCAGTCCCGCGAAATCCTTAAAAAATACGGTCTTGATCTGGATGTACGGGCTGATCTCGGCAGCTATTCGGTCGCCGTGCAGCAAATTGTTGCCATTGCGCGGGCGGTCGAATTGTCCGGCAAAGTTCTGGTGCTCGACGAGCCGACTGCAAGTTTGGACCGCCACGAGGTTGACGCGCTGTTTGACGTCGTGCGGGGCCTGAAGGCACGCGGCATGGCCATCGTGTTCATCACGCATTTTCTGGATCAGGTTTTCGAGTTGGCGGACCGTGTGACGGTGCTGCGCAACGGTTCGCTTGTGTCCTCGCAGGTCATCCCGAAACTGAGCAGGACAGATGTCGTCCGCATGATGCTAGGCAAGGACGTCATAACATACGGCGCGGCAATTGCAGGCGACGAACGCGAAACCGGCGACGTGCTGGTGAAATTTGAGAACTTTGGTCTCAGCGGCAAGGTGCGTCCGTTCGGACTGGAAATCCGCAAGGGTGAAGTTGTCGGCGTGGCTGGCCTTCTGGGTTCTGGCCGCACCGAAATTGCGAGGCTTATGTTCGGCATCGATACGGCAGATGTCGGACAGGCGACTGTTGATGGCAAGCGCATAGCCCTTCGCCATTCCAGCGACGCGATCGCGCATGGCTTCGGATTTTGCCCCGAAGACCGCAAGGCCGACGGCATATTGGGCGATCTCTCGGTGCGTGAAAACATCATCATCGCCTTGCAGGGTAGCCTTGGCTGGCACCGCGCACTGAACCATGACGAGCAGTCGGAGATTGCCGAGAAGTTCATTGAGGCGCTGGATATCCGCGCGGCATCGACCGACATGCCGGTGAAATTCCTTTCGGGCGGCAACCAGCAAAAGGTCATTTTGGCTCGCTGGCTGGCAACTGATCCGCGCTTCCTCATTCTGGATGAGCCAACGCGTGGCATTGACGTCGGCGCGCATGCGGAAATCGTCCGCATGATCAACAGGCTGCGCGACGATGGTCTGGCGCTGGTCGTCATTTCCTCCGAACTCGATGAAATCGTTGCTTACAGTTCGCGCGTTGTCGTGATGCGCGACCGCGAGATGGTGGCCGAATTGCGTGGCGATCTGATCTCACCGGCGACAATTGTTCAGGCCATTGCCGCCCAACCCGAGAGCATCCCTGCATGAACCGCTTAGGTCTCGCCCGCCTCGTCAATCCGCAAACGATTGCTCTGATTGGCGTCTTGATTTTCAACTGGCTGCTGTTCCCCGGCTTCTTCAATGTCACATGGCAGGACGGGCGTCTTTTCGGCAGTGTCATCGACGTCATCAACCGCGGCGCGCCGGTTGCGATCCTCGCCATCGGCATGACGGCTGTTATCGCGACCAAGGGCGTTGATCTCTCTGTTGGCGCGGTCATGGCCGTTGCAGGCGCGGTCGCGGCGACGTTTGTCGAATCCGGCCAGCCGCTTGCCGTGGTCGTCGGCGCGGCCTTGATCATCGGGTTGGTCTGCGGCCTCTGGAATGGGTTGCTCGTCGCAGTATTCGATATCCAGCCGATCATTGCCACTCTGGTGCTGATGGTCGCCGGACGCGGCATCGCACAGCTGATCACCGAAGGGTCAATCGTGACCTTCAGCGATCCGGGCCTGATCTTTATCGGAACCGGCTCGCTTGCAGGAATGCCGATGGCAGCGGTGATCGCGGCTGCCTTGCTCGTCATCGCGCATCTTTTGGTCCGAAAGACCGCGCTTGGGCTTTTCATCGAAGCCGTTGGCGTCAACCGGTCCGCCGCTACTTACGCGGGCCTGCGCAGCAAGGCTCTTTTGATCGCCATCTACGCCTTCAGCGGCCTGTGCGCAGCCATCGCCGGCATCATCGCGGCCGCCGATATCCGCGGCGCAGATGCCAACAATGCCGGTCTGTGGCTCGAGTTGGACGCAATCCTAGCGGTGGTCATTGGCGGCACGTCGCTCCTCGGCGGGCGGTTTTCCATTCCACTGTCTGTTCTGGGGGCCGTTATCATTCAGGCGATGAACACGGGGATATTGGTCTCCGGCTTCCGGCCCGAGTTCAATCTGATCGTCAAGGCCGGTGTGATCATCCTCATCCTTGTCATCCAGTCGCCCAAAGCCGGAAAACTATTCAATTTCAACTTTCCAGCTTTGCTAAAGGGTCGGACAGCGCCATGAACCCGAGATTTCGTCCGCTTGCAGCGACCGCGATAATTTTCCTCATCGCCTATGGCGTCTGCGTGTTTCAGTTTCCGGCCATGTGGTCGACGCGCGTGCTCGGCAACTTCCTGACGGACAACGCTTTCCTCGGCATCGCTGCCGTTGGCACAACCTTTGTCATTCTATCCGGCGGCATTGATCTTTCTGTCGGGGCGGTGATTGGTTTCACGGGCGTGCTGTTGGCGATCCTGATTTCCTGGCTTGGCGTGCACCCGCTGTTTGCATTTGTCATAGTGCTCATCGTTGCTGCAGGATTTGGCGCAGCGATGGGAGCCGTGATTCACTTCCTTGAAGTGCCGCCGTTCATCGTCACTTTGGCGGGAATGTTTCTTGCGCGCGGCGCAGCCTCCGTGTTGACGCAGGATTCCATCCCGATTGACCATTCATTCTATGACGCTGTTTCCACTTTTTACCTGAAAATGCCCGGCGGCGGGCGCATAAGCCTGATCGGTGGTACGATGGTGCTGATATTTGTCATCGGTGCAATCATCGCGCACCGGACAAAGTTCGGCTCCTACGTTTATGCCCTCGGTGGCAACGCCAATTCCGCGTCTCTCATGGGTGTGCCGGTCGGCAGAACCACGATCAACGTCTACGCAGTCGCCAGCTTTTTGAGTGGAATGGCCGGAATTGTGTTTTCGCTCTACACGTCCGCAGGCTATCCACTCGCGGCGGTCGGCGTTGAGCTTGATTCGATTGCCGCCGTGGTCATCGGCGGCACGCTGCTGACGGGCGGGTATGGTTTCATGTTCGGGACATTCATAGGCGTGATGTTGCAAGGCCTGGTGCAGACTTACATCGTGTTTGACGGCACCCTCTCCAGCTGGTGGACCAAGATTGTCATCGGCGCGCTGCTGTTTGTATTCATCATTCTCCAGCGCCTTGTCTTTTCGACATCGACACCAAGGTTCTTCCGGTTTCGGAAACGGGAAGCATGAGCGAACCAGGCAGTCTGCTCCGCAATCTGACCGGGCGGGCGACAGCGCGAAATTTCCATTCCTATGTCATCTCCGAGATCGGAATTGGCATTGTGTCAGGCCGTTTTCCGGTCGGGTCTGTCTTGCCGAATGACGCATTGATGATGGTTCAGTACGGAGTCTCGCGAACGGTCCTGCGTGAAGCGCTGAAGACGCTTGAGGCAAAAGGGCTGGTCGAGGCCAAGCCGAAGGTCGGCACACGGGTCTCGCCGCGCAGCCGCTGGAACCTGTTTGATGCGCAGGTGCTTGCCTGGCATTTCAACGCCGGCCCTGATCAGGCATTTCTGGCAAGCCTTGCAGACATCCGCGTGGCGTTGGAAACAAAGGCGGTAGAACTAGCCGCGCTGCGTCGTTCGGCAGATCACGTGCGCACGATGCACTATTGGGTGAACCAGATGGAAAATTCAGTCGACTCGACGGAGAATTTCGCGCTCGCCGATCTTGAACTGCATCGCACAATTGCCGAGGCATCGCAGAACCCGTTCATGCGCTCCATCGGCGGCATCGTCGAGCTTTCGCTGGCGACGACGTTCAAAGATACGCCACCGGAGGCCAGGCAGGCCCTGTTTGAAACAGCGGTCAATGTGCATCGCGAGATCGTACTCGCCATCGAAGCCCGTGATCCGGATGCAGCGCATCGTGCCATGCGACAGGCCATTCAAGGTTCAATTGGTGGCGATAAGATTTGATGCTGGCGCCTTCAGCGTTATGACGCTGGCTGCATGAATTCCGCCAATATCGCCTTTGTATGTTCGCCAATCATAGGTGCAGCGCGGCTGCGATGCGGCCGGACGCCGTTGATTGTAATCGGGCAGGCCGTCGTGCGCACAAGCGTGCCGTCGTCGCGTGACACGGTCTGCAACATGTCGAGCCGCTTGAATGCCTCGCTCTCCATCATTGACGGCCAATCCAGAACCTCGGCGCACCACACATCAGCTGCCTGAAGAATTGCCAGCCAATGCGCCAATGGCTTGGATTTCAAATAATCTGCAATCATCCGCTTGATTGGATCGCGCGCCGTGAAGGCATCCTTTGCGGCAAGTCCTTCGATGGAAGGAAGACCGATAAGGTTCCCCAGCCGGTCGAGCGGCGTCATGGCCAGCGCCAGCCAGCCGTCGGCGCATTGATAAACGCCGTATGGCGCAGAGAGATAGGCGTGAGCGTTGCGAAATTCCGAGCGAGCAGGAATACGTCCGCCATCATTCAAATGCGTCGTCAGAACCTCAAACTGAAAGTCGAGCAGCGCCTCCAAAAGGCTGGTCTCAACATGCGCACCCTTGCCGGTGCGGCCGCGCCGGACGAGACCAGCAAGCAGGCCTTGGACAATTGCATTGCCAGCCAAGAGATCCGCGACTGCCAATCCGAATGGTACCGGGCCCTGATCGGCGTCACCATTCAGCCACATCAATCCGGAGCGCGCCTGTGCCAACAAATCCTGCCCCGGCAGGTCACGCCAAGGCCCATCGCTTCCGTAACCGGTTATGGACGCGTAGACGATGCCCGGATTGATCGCACGAACAGTTTCATAGTCGAGCCCCAGCCGCTCGATCACGCCGGGGCGGAAATTCTGGATGATGACGTCAGCTTTTGCGACGAGCTTGCGAATGGAACCCAGATCATCAGGATTTTTGAAGTCCGCGGCAAAGCTCTCCTTGCCCCGGTTGATGGCGTGGAAGAGCGTTGAATCCCCGCCGATTTCGGTGTCCGTCAAATACAGCCGTCTGCAAAGGTCACCGCCATCCGGCCGCTCGATCTTGATAACCCGCGCGCCAAGATCTCCTAATCTCAAGGCAGCAAACGGGCCTGACAGAAATTGCGCCATGTCAAGAACAAGTATGCCGTCCAGCAAGGCCGCACTGTCATTGGCCTCGCGCGCCTGCTCCGCCTGTTGTTGCATCATTCAGCCTTCCCTTGGCGCGAAATTGGACGGGTCGTGGTACCGCACGGTCTGCAAATGCTCGCAGTAAAGCACCAGTTCGCCTTCGCCCTTGAACACTTCGTAAGACGCCTTGGTCAGGCCCATGTCCTTGTATTTTGGCTCTTTGGAAAGGTTGGTGCGGATCGTGTAAATCGTGTCGCCGATGAACGTCGGCTTGATAAAGCGGAGCTTGTCATAGCCATAGGAAAACGCGTTCACACAGTTGGTCGCAACCAAGCCAAGACCAGCGGAGAACACGAACGCACCGGCCACAAGCCGTTTGCCGAAAATACCCTCGCGCTCGGCAAACATCTGGTCGCCGACGTAGGGGTGCATATCGAGCACCAGTGCATTGAACTGCATGGACTCGCCTTCCGAAATGGTCCGGCGCAGCGAGCGGATTTTGTGGCCGACCGCGAAGTCCTCGTAGAACCAATTTTCCGCATTCCACACAGGTAGTGCCGCGTGCGCTTCCGGCATGTCGTTCGGGTGCGTCGAATGAACGCCAACTGTGGGCGCGAAAGCGGGGGCAGCCATGTTGTCAAAGCCTCCAGATCCGTTTGGCGTTCGTAAACAAGAGAGCGGCTCTTTCCGATGCGGAGCAGCCCTCAATCAACGCATGCGTTGCGGCAACCCATGTAGAGAGCGACGAGCCCAGCGTCACCACCGGCCAGTCGCCGCCCCAAACGCAACGACCCCAGCCAAAGGCATTGATTGCATGCTCAACAAACGGTCGCAGATCATCCACGGTCCATGTCGCAGCATCGCCATAGGCGGACACTCCGGAGATCTTCACCGCTACATTCGTGCGTTTGGCAATCTCCGTGATGTGGCTGGCCCATGGCTCAAGCGCCTTGTCTTTGATGCCCGGCACGCCGCAATGATCGAGCACAAACTGGACATCCGGCGCATGGTCAGCGAGCGCGATGGCAAGCGGGATTTGGTGCGGCAGGACACAGAGGTCGAACGGGAGGTGCGTGTTGGACAGGCGTTTGACATTGTCGCGGAACAAAGACGTCGTTGACAACTCATCCGGCATGACATGCAGCACGCGTCGGAAGCCCTTGACCGCCTTGCGTTGAAGCGACCGATCCAACATCGCTTGAAAATCAGCGCTCTCGGGGCGGCACGAAGATATCGCTCCGATTACCAGCCCGCCCGGGCGCGCCATGAATCCTTCGACCATCACGGTCTCTGCTTGAATGTCGGCATCCGCCACATCCACTTCCATGTGCAACGCTGCCGCAATTCCGCAACGCCTGGCCTCCAACTCGTAGGCCTCCAGTGGATAGTCGCGGCGCAACGGTTCGAAACCGGCAAGCCACGGATAAGTGAGCTTGTCCATGTCGATGACATGAAGATGCGTGTCGATAACGCCGGAAGTGTCGTTGGTCATGCTGCGCTCCTCCCGAACGCTCATGAATTTATATATGACCAACAACAATCATATGTAAATAGTCAATCTATTCAGCCGAGATCAATGTCTGCGAAATGAAAGATGCTCAGGCTTGGGAAATCTCGAAAACGTCAGTCTCGCCGCCACGTCCGCCGACCATGGCAGAGATTCGCGCCGCCGTTTCCGCAACCATCTGAATGGTGGCTGGCATATCAGGTGCTTTGGGTCGGTTGATCGGTGCCATGTAGGGGCAAGTGAGGGCCGCCATCGCCTGTCCGTCCGCGCCAAGAATGGGCGCCGACAAATTATAGACACCGGATGTCTGTAACGATGGCATCACTTCGTAACCGCGGCTGCGGATCTGCTCAATCCGCTGCTCCAGATCTTCGGGGTGATCGGCGTCATCGGGCTGGAACTCATGCTCGGCAATCATCAGCGCCCGTTCGCCTACCGGGCGAAACGCCAGAAGTATGTGTCCGGAACCGGTATTAAACAGGCTGATACGCGCCCCCACACGGATGGAAATCCCCCAATATCCGGGCGAATCCACCTGTGCAATCACGGTCACGCCTGATTTGTCGTAGATCGCCAGATGGTTGGCCTGCATGGAACGGGCTGCCAGATCGCGCATCAGCGGAGCAGACAGCGCGACCAGCCGCCGGATTGGCGCGTGCAAATGCGCAAGGCCGAACAGCTTTAGCGTCAGCTCATACCGGTCGCCTTCCGAGCGCGAAACATAGCCGCGCCGCACCAGCCGATCGAGCATCCGGTAGAATTCGTTCGGCGTGCGTCCAAGCGACTTCGAAATTTCCGCCTGCGTCATGCCGCCTTCAATGCCAGCCAAAAGCTCCAGAATATCCAGGCCCTTGTCGAGCGCTGGTGCACGATAGCGGTCAATGTCTTCGGTCGCCGTCATTTTTCAATCCCCCCGCCCTTATGCGGCTGCAATACCGACTTTCGCAAGTGTGGAATGTGCTCACAAACTTGTGCCATATCGCTTGACGAAAATGAATAGTCTGTTTATCCATAAATAGGACACTCATCAATGGGCAGTCTATTCCGGCTGAAATGGGAGAAGCCGGGTCATTCCAGGGAGGAATTCATGAAGACGACATTCAGCGCCGTCTCGCTCGCCGTATTGGCGCTCGGTCTTGGCGCATCCGCAGCCTTTGCAATTGATCTGCCCGGCAAGTTCGATGGCGTGACCATTGATGCCAAGCTGATCGGCGGCCAGCAGTATGAGCCGCTTTACGCCCGCATCGCCGAATGGGAGAAGGCCACCGGTGCCAAGGTCAACATCGTCTCCAAGAAGAACCACTTTGAACTCGACAAGGAGTTCAAGTCCGACATCGCCTCAGGCAACATCAACTTCTGTGTCGGCTCAAACCATTCGTCCTTCGCTCCGCAATATCCGGACCTGTACACAGACCTGACACCGCTCATTCCGGCTGAAGAAATCGCCCAATATGTTCCAGCCAACATCTCAGCCTCGACTGTCGCAGGCAAACTGACCATGCTGCCGCGCGCGCAGTTCGACGTGTCAGCAATGTACTACCAGAAGAGCCTTTACACTGATGACGCCAAGAAGGCCGAGTTCAAGACCAAGTATGGCTATGATCTTGCCCCGCCAGACACGTGGGCGCAGGTGACAGATCAGGCAATCTTCTTTGCCAATCCGCCCAACTTCTACGGCACACAGTTTGCCGGCAAGGAAGAGGCCATCAACGGCCGCTTCTATGAAATGGTTGTCGCCGAAGGCGGCGCTTACCTCGACGAAAAGGGCGCTCCGGCGTTCAACTCGGAAGCAGGCGTGCGTGCGCTCGACTGGTTCGTCAACATGTACAAGGCGAAAGCCGTTCCGGCTGGCACAACAAACTATCTGTGGGACGATCTTGGCCAAGGTTTCGCCTCCGGCACGGTCGCGCTCAATCTGGATTGGCCGGGCTGGGCAGGGTTCTTCAATGATCCGAAGTCCTCAAAGGTTGCTGGCAATGTTGGCGTTATCGTTCAGCCGGCAGGTTCGTCTGGCAAGCGCACCGGCTGGTCCGGGCACCATGGCTTCTCGGTCACGGAAGCCTGCGCCCACAAGGACGCTGCGGCATCGCTCGTCTGGTGGCTGACCAATGAAGACAGCCAGAAGCTCGAAGCTGCCGCAGGTCCATTGCCGACCCGCACTGCCGTGTGGGCTTGGGATATCGAACAGGCCGCCAGCGATCCTTACAAGAAGGAAGTGCTGACCGCGTTCCAGGAAGCCTCCAAGCACGCATTTGCCGTGCCGCCGATCGCCGAATGGATCGAAATCTCCAACGTGGTCTATCCTGAGCTTCAGGCCGCCATTCTGGGCGACAAGACGTCGAAGGAAGCACTGGATACCGCCGCTGAAAAGGCGACGCAGATCCTCAAGGACGCTGGCAAGCTGTAGTTCTCTGGAGCCGTTGACCAGTCATCAGGCAAAGGCAAAGGGCTCCGGCCCTTTGCCATTCATTTTCACTTTCGCGGTCGACCTCATCCGCCTCCTTTGCGCGGATCGGGAAGCCTGTATGCTCTCGATCCAGAAACGGACCGGCCAACCTTAGATGAAACACCTCCGCCTCAGCACCCCGACCATGTTGTTGCTTCCGGCGTTTGTCGTTCTTGCGGCTGTGGTCGTCTTGCCGCTCCTGCTTTCACTTTGGTCATCCTTCACGCCGTTCAAGCTGACCAGGCCGGACACGCTTTACGTCTTCATCGGCATTCGCAATTATGTCACCGCCATGTCCGATCCGATCTTCTGGACCGCATTCGGACGCACGGTGCTCCTCCTCACCATCGCGCTCAATTTGGAAATGGCGCTCGGCCTTGGTCTTGCCATGATGGTTGAAAAGGCCACCCGCGGCCAGCGGCTGCTGCGCACGATGATGATGTTTCCAATGATGTTCTCGCCCATCCTTGTGGGCTTCCAGTTCAAGTTCCTGTTCAATGACAACGTTGGTCTGGTAAACAACGCACTGCAGTCACTCGGTCTCACAGATCAGGCGATCCCCTGGCTTATTGATGGCAATCTGGCGCTGTTCTCCATCATCGTGGCAGAGGTCTGGTCGTCCACATCCGTGTTCGCCATTCTCATTCTCGCAGGCCTTATGGCCATGCCGAAGGAGCCGTTGGAGGCCGCAAAGGTTGACGGCTGCACACCGTGGCAGAGCTTCCGGTATGTGACGCTTCCGTTCGTCATGCCTTTCGCATACATCGCCATGACAATCCGTTCACTCGACGTCGCGCGCGCCTATGACATCGTGAAAATCATGACCGACGGTGGCCCCGCGCGGCGCACGGAATTGCTCTGGACCTTGATCGGCCGCACGGCCTACTCCGACGCCAAGATGGGTTTCGCCAACGCCATGGCCTATGTCTCCATCTTGCTGTCGATCTTCTTCACCTTCTATTTCTACCGCAAGCTCGCCTCGGCGCGGGCGCAGATTGCGGCGGAGTGGTGATCATGGCGTCCAACCAGCAACACCGCATCCGCCGCCGTCTCCTGTCACTCGCCCATTTCATTGGCCTTGCCATTGCGATGATCATCATCCTGTTGCCCGGCTTCTGGATTGTTCTGAGTTCGCTGCGCCCGACAGTTGAAATCATGGCAAAGCCGGCCATCTGGATTCCGCAGGATTTGTCGCTGGACGCCTATGTCGCCATGTTCGGCAAAGTCGGGCAGGGCGGCATTCCAGTCTGGTCTTACTTCCGCAATTCACTGGTCATATCGGTGACCTCGACGGCCATCGCCATCGCCATCGGCATGGCGGGCGGCTACGCTTTCGCCCGCTTCCGCTTCAAGGGTAAATCAGGCCTGTTCCTCGGTTTCATGCTGACCCGCACTGTGCCGGGTATCGCCCTGTCGCTGCCGCTGTTCATCATATTCGCCCGTGTCGGCATCATCGACACGCATTTTGGTCTCATCCTTGCCTATGTCGCACTCAATGTGCCCTTCACGATCTGGCTGATCGACGGCTTCTTCCGTCAGGTGCCAAAAGATCTGGCGGAGGCGGCGCAGATCGACGGCTGCACTCGCTGGCAGGCGTTCTGGCAGGTCGAGTTCCCGCTCGCCGGTCCCGGCATTGCCTCCGCCGGCATCTTCGCCTTTCTCACCGCATGGAACGAATTTGCACTCGCCTCGCAACTCACCCGTTCAGTCAATTCAAAGACGCTCCCGGTCGGACTTCTCGACTACACATCGGAATTCACCATCGACTGGCGCGGCATGTGCGCGCTTGCAGTCGTGATGATTGTTCCGGCCCTTACACTCACTTTCCTTGTGCAAAAACATCTCGTGTCCGGCTTGACGTCCGGCGCCGTCAAAGGCTGACCTCATGGCAACCGTATCGCTCAAAAAACTGGTCAAGAAATACGGGGAACTCGAAGTCGTCCACGGCATTGATCTTGAAATCGCGGACCGCGAATTTGTTGCGCTGGTCGGCCCCTCCGGCTGCGGAAAATCCACCACACTGCGCATGATCGCCGGTCTCGAAGATGTCTCCGGTGGCACGATCCTGATCGGCGGCAGGGAAGTCAACGAATTGCCGCCGCGCGAGCGCAACATCTCGATGGTTTTCCAGTCCTACGCGCTCTATCCGCATATGACGGTGCGCGAGAACATGGGCTTTTCGCTGAAAATCGCCAAGCGCCCGCAGGACGAGATCGACCAGCGCGTCAATGAGGCGGCGCAGATACTTTCGCTCAACGAGTTGATGGACCGCCGCCCCAGCCAACTCTCAGGCGGCCAACGCCAGCGCGTCGCCATGGGTCGCGCCATCGTGCGCCATCCGGAAGTGTTCCTGTTCGACGAACCGCTGTCGAACCTTGATGCGAAACTGCGCTCGCAAATGCGCACGGAAATCAAGAAGCTGCACGCCAAAGTGCAGGCCACTGTCGTTTATGTGACGCATGATCAGGTTGAAGCCATGACGCTCGCTGATCGCATCGTCATCATGCGCGATGGTTATGTCGAGCAGGTCGGCACTCCCGATCAGGTGTTCAAGCATCCGGCCACCCGCTTTGTCGCAGGCTTCATCGGCTCCCCGCCCATGAACCTTTTCGAAGCCACGATTGACAGTGGCAATGTGGTGTTTGCCAACGGCGATGCCATTCCGCTGCCAGCACGTTTCAAGGCGAATGTTTCAACCGGCAAGAAGGTCACGTTCGGCCTTCGCCCGGACGACCTGTTCCCCACTGGCCACGGCATCGGCTCCGGCACGACGGACGACGTGTTCAAGCGTGATCTGAACGTTACAATCACCGAGCCGCTCGGCAATGAAACGCTAGTGTTCTTCGATTTCGCCGGTCGCGATTGGGTGTCGCGCATGCTCAATCCGCGCTCGCTCGCTGCAGGCGAAAGTCTCGGTGTCACCTTTGATCTCAGCCAGGCTCACCTTTTCGACGCTACCACCGGCGTGTCGCTTTCGGACAGAAAGGCCTGAGCCATGGCACGCATTGAAAAAGTGGACCTGCGCATGGTCGATCTTCCGCCAAAGGTAAAGCGGACAGACGCCATCCAGAGTTTCGTTTCTCAGGAAACGCCAATAGTCACCATCACAGATTCAGATGGCGCAGTCGGCACCGGCTACTCCTACACCATAGGCACCGGCGGCTCTTCCGTGATGCGGCTCTTGTCTGACCATCTCGCCCCGCGCCTTATCGGGCAAGATGCCGACCGCATCGAGGCCATCTGGCGCGATCTGGAATACCATACTCACGCCACCACCATCGGCGCGATCACCTCGATTGCCCTTGCCGCCATTGATACCGCACTCTGGGATTTGCAATGCAAGAAACAGGGCCTGCCGCTGTGGGTTACCGCTGGCGGCGCGTCCGACCGCCGCCCGCTCTACACCACCGAAGGCGGCTGGCTGCACATCGAGACTGAGGCGCTGGTCGAGGATGCGTTGCAGGCCAAGGCCAAAGGCTTTCGTGGTTCCAAGATCAAGATCGGTCGTCCGCACGTCTCCGAAGATGTCGCCCGCCTGTCTGCCGTCCGAAAAGCAGTCGGTGACGGCTTCGAAATCATGACCGACTGCAATCAGGGTTTCCTCGTCGATGAAGCCATTCGCCGCGCGGACCGGCTGCGCGACCTTGATCTGGCGTGGATCGAAGAGCCGCTGCCTGCCGATGATCTGGACGGACACATCCGCCTCTCCCGCTCGACATCAACACCGATTGCCGTGGGTGAGAGCCTCTATTCCCTCCGCCATTTCCGCGAATACATGCAAAAAGGCGCCTGCAACATCGTTCAGGTCGATGCAGGCCGGATTGGCGGCATTACGCCATGGCTGAAGGTCGCCCATGCCGCCGAAGCGTTCGACATGCCGGTCTGCCCGCATTTCCTGATGGAACTGCACGTAAGCCTCGCCTGCGCCGTGCCGAACGGTAAGTATGTCGAATACATACCGCAGCTCGACGACATCACGACGTCAGGCATGACCGTCGAGAACGGCATGGCCGTCGCGCCATCCGAGCCCGGCATCGGCATTGCCTGGGACTGGGACATTGTCAAAGCCCGCTCGGTCGCCGAATTCACCCGAACCATCACGTCAGTTTGAGGAGGGCCAAATGCAAGGGCAGCGCATGGGCATGGTGATCGGGCTTCAGCCGGACAAGATCGCCGAATACAAACGGCTGCATGCCGCGGTCTGGCCGGAAATCCTCGCCCTCATCTCACAGTGCAACATCACCAACTATTCGATTTTTCTCAAAGAACCGGAGAATCTTCTATTCGGTTATTGGGAGTATATGGGTACAGACTTTGCCGCCGACATGGCAAAGATGGTAGCAAGCCCGCAGAACGCCGAATGGTGGTCGGTCTGCATGCCCTGCCAGAAGCCGTTTGAAACCCGCAAGGAAGGCGAGTGGTGGGCCATGATGGAGGAGGTTTTCCATCTTGACTGAATTCGACCCCGCCAGCCTGAAACAGGCTTGGGCAAAGCCAACCAATCCGCGCCCGATGGTCACCTTCGGAGCCGGCTCCATTGTAGGTGACGCGCATTTTCCGGCATACAGGAAGGCAGGTATTCCGATTGCCGGTCTCTACGATCCTGATCATGCCAAAGCTGAGGAGCTCGCTTCCAAATGGGGCGTCAAGGCATTCCGCACAGCCGAGGAAGCCGCATCTGTAAACGACGCAATCTTCGACCTCGCCACCCCGCCCTCCCGCCACGCCGAAGTGCTGCGCGCCTTGCCGGATGGCGCTGTTGCTGTGATCCAGAAGCCGATGGGCGGCGACATCAGCGACGCGCGAGAAATCCTCAAAACCGTGCGTGAGAAAAACATCACCGCAGCGGTAAATTTTCAGCTGCGCTTCGCTCCGATGATGCTGGCGCTACAGAACGCCATTGACAAAAGCTTGCTTGGCGAAGTCGTCGACTTTGATGCATCGCTCGCTCTAGCGACACCTTGGGGACTGTGGCCTTTCCTCAAAGGCCTGCCACGCATTGAGATCGCAATGCACTCGATCCATTATCTCGACCTCATCCGCGGCCTTCTCGGCGACCCGAAAGGCATCCACGCCAAGACCATCGGCCACCCGAACCACGAGATGGCGCAGACCCGCACAAGCGCAATCTTGGATTATGGCGACCGCGTCCGCTGCGCGCTGTCGATCAATCACGACCACTTCTTCGGCCGCAAATTCCAAGCCTGCGAATTCCGCATCTGCGGCACAAGGGGCGCAGCCTACGTGAAGCTTGGCGTCAATCTCGACTACCCCAAGGGCGAGCCGGATGAGCTCTGGATTCATCCGGCAGGCGGTTCGGATTGGGTGCAGGTTCCACTCACCGGCTCATGGTTCCCGGACGGTTTCGTTGGCAAATTCTGCAATGTCCAGCGCTTTGCAGCAGGCGAGGATGCTGTTCTCGTCTCATCCGCAGAAGACGCGTGGGGCACGATGGCCTTGGTCGAGGCGGCCTATGCTTCAAGTGCCACGCCTGCCACACCAATTGAAGGGCTGCCATCTTGAGCGAACAGATAATTCACTATGAAGATTACCGCCTCGGCGATCAGCGCACCACCACCGGCCGCACTATAACCGAAACGGATTTCGTCGTTCATGCAGGCCACACCGGCGATTTCTTCCCACATCACATGGATGCGGAATTCGCCAAGACATTGCCCGGCGGCCAGCGCATTGCCCACGGCACGATGGTGTTTTCCATTGGCGTTGGACTTACGGCAACGCTGATCAATCCGGTCGCGTTTTCCTACGGCTACGACCGCCTTCGTTTCATCCGCCCGGTCCACATCGGCGATACAATCAAAACCCGTGTCACCATTTGCGACAAAAGCGATGATCCAAAGCGCGCTGACATGGGCCGTGTGACCGAGCGTTGCGAAGTCATCAACCAGCGCGGCGAAACGGTGCTTGCCGCCGATCATATTCTTCTTGTCCAGCGCCGCCAACCCAAAAGCATGACAGCATGACCAAGATTACGTCTCTGCGCGTCCATGACCTGCGCTTCCCTACATCGCTAAGCCTTGACGGCTCTGATGCGATGAATCCTGATCCGGATTACTCGGCGGCCTATGTCATTCTGGAGACCGACACGCCGGGCCTTGGTGGCCACGGCCTGACTTTCACCATCGGGCGCGGCACAGAGATTGTTTGTCTTGCCATCGAAGCCCTGCGCCATCTGGTGGTCGGCACAGAACTTGCCATTATCCTTGAGAATCCCGGCAAATATTGGCGGCAACTGACGGGTGACAGCCAGTTGCGCTGGATCGGCCCGGACAAGGGCGCGATGCATCTGGCGACTGGCGCGGTGGTCAATGCCATCTGGGATTTGCTCGCCAAGCAGGCTGGCAAACCGGTGTGGCAACTGGTTGCTGACATGTCGCCCGAACAGATCGCTGACATTGTCGATTACCGCTATTTGACCGACGCACTGACACGCGAAGAGGCGATTGAAATTCTGACCACGGCCCAGTCTGGCAAGGCCGAACGCGTCGCCACGCTAAAGCGCGAGGGCTATGCCTGTTACACGACCTCCGCAGGCTGGCTCGGCTATTCCGATGACAAGCTGCGCCGCCTCTGTCAGGAGGCCGTCGATGCGGGTTTCCAGCATGTCAAAATGAAAGTCGGACGCGATCTCGATGACGACATCCGTCGCCTCACCATCGCCCGCGAAGTGCTCGGCCCTGACCGCTTCATGATGATCGACGCCAATCAGGTCTGGGATGTCGATCAGGCGATTGGATGGGTCAACCGCCTCGCTTTCGCCAATCCCTTTTTCATCGAAGAGCCAACCAGCCCGGATGACATTGCAGGTCACCGAAAAATCCGCCAGTCCATCGGCAAGGTAAAAGTCGCTACCGGTGAAATGTGCCAGAACCGCATCATGTTCAAGCAGTTCATCGCCGGGGGCGCGATTGATATTGTGCAGATTGATTCATGTCGCATGGGCGGGCTGAACGAGGTGCTGGCGGTCCTGCTCATGGCCGCCAAATACAATCTCCCCGTCTGGCCGCACGCCGGCGGCGTCGGTCTGTGCGAATACGTGCAGCACCTCTCGATGATCGACTATCTCTGCATCTCCGGCAGCAAGGAGGGTAGAGTGATCGAATATGTCGATCATCTGCACGAGCATTTCATCGACCCCTGTCTCATCCGGAACGCTGCTTACATGCCGCCGAAGCTGCCGGGCTTTTCCATTCAGATGAAACAAGAGTCCATCGCCGAATATGAGTGGCGGCCATGAGCATCAGGCTGAAAGGCATGACCTGGAGCCACCCGCGCGGTTACGACCCACTGATCGCCTGCTCCGCCGAGTGGCAGCGCAAGACAAGCGTTGAAATCGCCTGGGACCAGCGCTCGCTGCAGGATTTCGAGTCCTTCCCGGTCGACGAACTGGCGCGGCAATACGACCTGATCATCATCGACCATCCGCACGTAGGGCAGGTGGTGGACGAAGGCTGCCTTCTGCCGCTGGACATTCCCCGTCTTGAATTCGAGCGAAATTCGATTGCAATTCGATCAGTCGGCGCATCGTTTTCCAGCTACACCTACAAAGGCCGTCAATGGGCGCTGCCGGTCGATACGGCTGCCCAAGTCCAAGCCTTCGTGCCATCGCGCCTCGCAGAACCGGCCAGTTCCTGGAATGAAGTTTTGGGACTTGCGCGTCAGGGCAGGGTGGCCCTGCCGCTGCGCCCGCCGCATTCGCTTATGTGCTTCTACACGCTCGCCGCCCATTTCGGCACGCCTTGCCGTACTGATTCTGCCCCACTGATTTCAGACACAGCGGCCAAGCCTGCCTACGATCTCCTTACTGAATTGTTTGCACTGATTGATCCTGCATGCCTGACTCAAGACCCGATTGCCGTATATGAACAGATGGCGCTGGCGGACTCCAAGATCGCCTGTGCGCCACTGATCTACGGCTATGTGAATTATGCCATGGATGGTTTTCGCCCGGAGCGCATCACCTTTGCAGACATTCCGGTCCAAGGTGTCAATGCACCAACTGGCTCTGCGCTGGGTGGAACGGGTTTGGCCGTTTCCGCAAAATCTCACTACCCGGGTGCCGCCATGGATTTTGCCTATTGGGTCTCCTCTGGCAGTGTGCAGAAAGGGCTATATGCTCATTCCAACGGACAGCCCGGCCATGCCGATGCGTGGGAAGATGAAGCGGTCAACGTCGCCGCGCACGGCTTTTATCGCAACACGCGCGCGACTCTCGAAGGCGCATGGGTGCGCCCGCGCCACAACGGCTATATGGCGTTCCAGCAGTCTGCGTCCGAACACCTCAACGATTGCCTGACAAACTGTCGACCATTAAAGCACTTGGTGGACGGGCTGAATTCTCTCTTCGCCGCGAGCTTTCCAACAGCCTGAGCCGCGCCTTCCAATCAAGCAAATCCGGGAAATCAAACCATGGCACTCTCCCTCAAAGACAAAACCGTCCTCATCACCGCCGCTGGCCAAGGCATCGGCCGGGCGACGGCTTTGGCGTTCGCTGCGCAGGGGGCGAGGGTGGTTGCCACCGACATTAATGAGGCGGCTTTGGCGACTTTGGCCGAAGAAACGGGCATTGCCGCCCGCAGACTTGATGTGCTGGACACCGCTGCCGTCAATGCGCTGGTTGCGGAGATTGGCGCGGTGGATGTGCTGTTCAATTGTGCGGGATTTGTGCATCCGGGTTCGATTCTTGAAGCGTCCGAGAAGGATTTCGACTTCGCTGTTGATCTCAACGTCCGCTCGATGGTGCGCACGATCAGAGCGGTGCTGCCGGGCATGCTCGAGCGCGGCGATGGCGCAATCATCAACATGGCGTCGGTGGCCTCCTCGCTCAAAGGCGTGCCGAACCGGTTCGTGTATTCGCTGACCAAGGCGGCGGTGATCGGGCTGACGAAATCGGTCGCGGCCGATTATGTGACGCGGGGCATCCGCTGCAATGCCATCTGCCCCGGCACGGTGGAGAGTCCGTCGCTCGATGAGCGTCTGCGCGCCACCGGCGACTATGATGCGGCGATGAAGGCCTTTGTCTCGCGCCAGCCTATGGGCCGACTTGGGCGGCCGGAGGAAATCGCCGACCTCGCCGTCTATCTCGCAACCGCGCCCTACACCACCGGCCAAGCCCATATCATCGATGGCGGCTGGACGCTTTGAATCTCGCCAGAACCACTTGAAACTGCCGCGTCCACGCGTCAAGCTGGGTGAAATTAGCGCAGGCGTTTACCGGCCTTGTCAAAAAGCAGGATTTTGTTCGGATCAAACGAGGCCTTGATGCGCTCGCTTGAGGTCCATTTGCGCCCGTCGTCGGTTGCAATGGTCAAGATGTTGCCCTTGCCCTGCTTGGCGTAAGCGTAGGATTCACCGCCGAGATGTTCAATAATATCAATTGTTACATCGAGAGATGCAGACCCGCCTGCCTTGAAGTGCTCCGGCCGGATGCCGACAGTGACTTCACTGCCCTCTGCAATCCCGTTTGCAAGAGGGGGCAAAGGTATGACTTGGCCATCATAGTCTGAGAGAGTCAGCACTTTATTTTTTACAATTGCGGGCAGGAAATTCATTCGGGGAGAGCCGATGAATCCTGCAACAAACTGGTTGTCGGGATCATCATAGAGCTTCAGAGGCGAGCCAATTTGTTCGATCAGCCCTTCACGCAGCACGACAATCTTGTCTGCAAGCGTCATGGCCTCAACCTGATCATGCGTCACATAAATGATCGTTGACTGCAATTCCTTGTGCAGCCGGGCGATTTCG
>JANPGC010000313.1:0-27668 GCA_031423755.1 Phyllobacteriaceae bacterium
GGCGCGCGCAAAGGCATTGTCAGTGCAAACCCACCGGACAGGGTGTGTGGCGATGTCACATGCTTATCTACAGCCAAAGACAGGACCACACACCCTGTTTCCCAGTTCTTTGAAATGGCCAGACCGGAAACGGGGCGTGGCAACGGAAAAGCGCGGCTTTAACCTCGCCCGCTTTGCGGGGTCCGAAGGACGGGAGAGACCCGTGGCTCTCCCCGGGGCAGGGTGTCGCGGGCGAAGCCCGTGACGGAGAGGGGAAGTCCGGCACACCCTCTTCAGCATTCACATTCCCACATAAAGATTTCTTTATGTCTTGTTGATCGTGCCCCGCTTCTCTGATAAGAGCCCGTCCAAATTCAAGGAGATAAACATGACCGCCACCCACGATTACGTCGTCGCCGACATCAAGCTTGCCGACTGGGGCCGCAAGGAACTCGACATTGCCGAAACCGAAATGCCGGGCCTGATGGCCTGCCGCGAGGAATTCGGCACGACCAAGCCACTGAAGGGCGCGCGCATCACCGGTTCGCTCCACATGACCATTCAGACCGCCGTGCTGATCGAGACCTTGAAGGTTCTCGGTGCGGATGTGCGCTGGGCCTCGTGCAACATTTTCTCGACGCAGGACCATGCCGCTGCCGCCATCGCCGCAACCGGCACGCCGGTGTTTGCCGTAAAGGGTGAGTCGCTCACCGAATACTGGGACTACACCGACAAGATTTTCCAGTGGCCGGATGGCAAGCCGACCAACATGATCCTCGACGATGGCGGCGATGCCACCATGTACATCCTCTTGGGTGCGCGCGCCGAGAACGGCGAGAACATTCTGGTCAATCCTTCGTCTGAAGAAGAAGAGATTTTGTTTGCGCAGATCAAGAAGCGCATGGCCGCAACGCCGGGCTTCTTCACCAAGCAGCGCGATGCCATCAAGGGCGTGACCGAAGAAACCACCACCGGCGTCAACCGCCTCTATCAGCTGCATGCCAAGGGGCTGCTGCCGTTCCCGGCGATCAACGTCAATGACAGCGTCACCAAGTCGAAATTCGACAACAAGTATGGCTGTAAGGAATCGCTGGTGGACGGCATCCGCCGTGGCACCGACGTGATGATGGCCGGCAAGGTTGCGGTCGTCTGCGGCTACGGCGACGTCGGCAAAGGCTCCGCCGCCTCGCTTCAGGGCGCAGGCGCACGCGTGAAGGTCACGGAAGTTGACCCGATCTGCGCCTTGCAGGCGGCCATGGACGGCTTTGAAGTTTTGACGCTTGAAGAAGCCGCACCGCAGGCTGACATCATCATCACCACCACCGGCAACAAGGACGTTGTGACGATCGAACACATGCGCATGTTCAAGGACATGGCGATTGTCGGCAATATCGGCCATTTCGACAATGAAATTCAGGTTACCGCTTTGAAGAACTTCAAGTGGACCAACGTGAAGCCGCAGGTCGATATGATCGAGTTCCCAAGCGGCAAGCGGATGATCCTTCTCTCCGAAGGCCGTCTCTTGAACCTCGGCAACGCCACCGGCCATCCGTCCTTCGTGATGTCCGCGTCCTTCTCAAACCAGGTTCTGGCGCAGATCGAGCTTTATGCCCACGGCGACAAGTACACCAATCAGGTTTACGTCTTGCCCAAGCACCTCGACGAAAAGGTCGCCCGCCTGCATCTTGGCAAGCTTGGCGTGCGTTTGACCAAGCTTTCGGATGAACAGGCCGCCTATATCGGCGTTGCCCAGCAGGGTCCGTTCAAGTCGGAACACTACCGCTATTAAGTTTTTCTGAACTACCCACAAGATATTGAGCCCGCGCCCCTTGACTCTGGCGCGGGTTTTATTTTGTGCGCACGAAGGCTTCACGGCGATTCGGCAAGCGTTTATGGTGCACTGATTCGCGACCACTCCGGCTGCCTTTCAGGGGCAGGACAGAGAGCGGCGCGTCAGGGCGGTCCATTGAAGCAAGCGGCGGAGATGACCGGAAATGCCAGGGGAAATCCCCAAGACGATTTTAGCGGCTGCTGCCCTCGCGGATGACGGGCAACGTAGTCCGGGCGGGGTAGATCAAGTGCTGACGCGATTTGCGGCTGTGCCTTTGCGCGCATGTCTTGCTGCAACAACCATGCTCACCGGAACGCGCTTGGCAACGGCGGCGGAAGGCGGCCTGTTTTCGGCGCTTTCAGGCCCCATGACTTCGCTTCAGGTCATTGAGTTTTCCATGTTTCTTGGCGCGATGGGCGCGGCGCTTTTGTCCGCCGTCTGGCTGATCCGCGAACGCGGCAAGGTCGCTGGCGAAAACCAGTCGCTGCGCAGCCGCGTTGCCGACCTCACGGCCTCGCTGGAACGCTCCGATGCGCTGCTCTCCAGCCGCGATGCACGCACCATCATATGGGACAGCCGCGCAGAGAAGCCCGATCTTGTCGGTTCGATGCCGAAATCCAGCGGCGTTCCACAGGAGCGTTCGCACTTTCTCGCCTTCGGCCGCTGGCTTGCGCCGCAATCTGCTGCCAAACTTGACCGCGCTGTTTCGGCCTTGCGCGAGCGCGGTACAGCATTTGAAATGCATTGCGAAACCATCACCGGGCAGTTGCTCGATGTTCAGGGCCGCCGGACCGGCACTGCGGCCTTTGTCAGGTTTCTCGGATTGAGCGACTTGCAGGCGCAGATTGCGCGCCTTCGCCATGATGCCGAGGAGCTGGGCAACGCCAATGGCCTGTTCATGGCACTGCTTGAGTCTTTGCCCAATCCTGTGTGGCGGCGTGAGCCGAACGGCACTCTGATTTGGGCAAACAAAGCCTATCAAGCCATTCTCATGAAGGACACCGGACGCAAAGGGCAAACTCCGATAGCGCCGCTCGGCGAGCTCTTCGGCACGCAAGCACGGGAAATGATCGAGCGCAAGCGGCCGCAAGGCGGCTTCTTTGAAGATCGCGTTGCGACCGTGGTTGAGGGCGACCGGAAAGTGTTCGACGTCGTCGACGTCGCCACGCCCGCAGGCGCCATCGGCATGGCGCGAGACGTTTCCGAGATGGATTCGCTGAAGGAAGAGTTTGAGCGCACGCTGCGCAGCCAATCGGACACACTCAACCAGCTGACGACCGCGGTGGCGATTTTTGACTCAAGCCAGAAGCTGCGCTCATTCAACAACGCGTTTCAGAAACTCTGGGCTCTCGATATTCCCTTCCTTGAATCTGCCCCGGAACACGGGCTTGTCCTAGACCGCCTGCGCTCGGACGGCAAACTGCCCGAACAGCCGGAATGGCGGCGTTGGCGTGAGCAGGTGCTGGGCGTTTACCGCGCGCCGGAGGGCGGCGAAGACTGGTGGCATCTGCCTGACGGCAAGACGCTGCGCGTTCTTGCCAACCCGCAGCCCAAGGGCGGCGCCATCGTTGTGTTCGAGAACATGACCGAGAAATTTGACCTTGAATCCCGCTACAACACCTTGATCCGCGTGCAGGGCGAAACGCTGGACAATCTGGCGGAAGGGGTTGCCGTGTTCGGGTCCGACGGCAAGGTGCGCCTGTCCAACCCGTCTTTTGCGGCGCTTTGGAGCCTGCCGAGCGAAATGGCGCAGGTTGGCGTACATATCACCGCCATCCGCGCCGCCTGCAAGGATATGGTGTTCAACAAGGAGTGGGACACTTTCGTCGGTGTCGCCACGGGCTTTGACGATGCGCGCGAGTCCCGGCAGGGACAGATCGAATTGACCACCGGAGTGGTTCTCGCGTTTGCCCAAGTGCCGCTGCCAAAGGGCCAGACCATGCTGACCTTCGTCGACACCACAGATTCGGCCCGGGTTGAAAGAGCGCTGAAAGACAAGAACGAGGCATTGCAGCGCGCCGATATGCTGAAGAACGAATTCATCCAGCATGTGTCTTACGAATTGCGCTCACCGCTCACCAACATCATCGGCTTCACCGAACTGTTGCAGCAGCCTTCAACCGGCCCGATGAGCGAGCGGCAGCGCGATTATCTCGACCACATCGCTGTGTCCTCCTCCGTCTTGCTGACCACGGTCAATGACATACTTGATCTTGCCACCGTCGATGCGGGCATCATGGATCTCGACATCAGCGACATTGACGTGAAGTCGCTGTTTGAAAACATCCAGCAGGCCAACGCCAGCCGGTTTGCCGAGGCCGGGGTGATCCTCAAGCTGAATGCGGGCATGGACGCGGCGCGGTTCCGCGCCGATGCGCAGCGGTTGCGGCAAGTAATCGGCAATCTGCTCAGCAACTCCGTCAATCATGCGCCGGAAGGATCAACCGTCACCTTGTCGGCACGGCGCGAGGGCGGGCAGATCATCATTGGCGTTCACGACCAAGGTCCCGGCATTCCTGCAGATGTATTGAACTCCGTGTTCGACCGCTTCGTGGCGCATGGCGCAAGCGGCAAGCGCGGTGGCACAGGGCTCGGGCTTTCCATCGTGAAGGGCTTGGTTGAGCTGCATCACGGCAAGGTGGCAATTCACTCCAAGTCTGGCGAAGGCACGCTCGTCGAGTGCCGCTTCCCGACCGATCCAACCGCATTTCAGAATGCGGCCGAATAGGCCATGACGGCGATCACCGTCGACCTTGCCGATGAAGCTGCGACAATCGTTTTGGGCAACGACCTCGCCCGCGCCGCCGTCAAGGGTGATTTGATCGCGCTTTCAGGCGACCTCGGCGCGGGAAAGACGACACTGGCGCGGTCGTTGATCCGTTCACTTGCCGGCGACCCTGAACTCGATGTGCCAAGCCCGACTTTCACGCTCGTGCAAGCCTACGACACGCCGTTGCCGGTTTCCCACTTTGATCTTTACCGGCTCGCCGATCCGTCGGAACTGGACCAGCTCGGCCTTGATGAGGCGCTGGAAGACGGCATTGCCTTGGTCGAATGGCCAGAGCGCGCGGGCAGCCTTTTGTCAGACGATGCGATCCGCATAGAGATCGTGCACAAGGACACTGGCCGGACTGCAACGATTTCAGCCAATGATGCAGCGGCAAGCCGCATCCGCCGGTCGCTGGCCTTGCGCGGATTTCTCGCCAAGGCTGGCCTGCAAGATACGCTGCGCCGCCCGTTTGTTGGCGATGCCTCGCCCCGTGTCTACGAGTTGGTGACCGGCAATGGGGGCGATGATCTTGTGCTCATGGACCAGCGGGCCGCTCCGGCGGGGCCGCCGGTTTGGAACGGCAAGCCTTACCGCGAGGTGGCACACACGACCAATCCGACCGTCCACCCGTTCGTCGCCATCGGCGAGGCGCTCAAGGCCAAAGGTTTCGCCACGCCCACGATTCTGGCGCGCGATCTTGACGAGAATTTCTTGCTGCTGGAGCATCTGGGAACCAGCTCGTTCCTGTCCGACGAAGGCAAGCCGGTCAAGGAACGCTATTGCGCGGCAGCGCGGTTGCTGGCGGATATTCACAGCGCCGGTGTCCCGCAGCATCTCAAAACCAGCGACTTCGACTGGCACATCCCGGTTTTCGACCGTGACGCGCTGATGATCGAAACGCTTCTCGCCCTCGACTGGTATCTGCCCCACCGGCTTGGCCGGGAAGCAAGCGCGGCGGAACGCACCGAATTTATTGCCATGTGGGACGAGCAGTTCGCATCGCTGGACCAGAGCCGCTACGGTCTCGTCTTGCGCGACTATCATTCGCCAAACCTGATCTGGCGGCCGCGGCAGAGCGGGCAACAGAAGATCGGCGTGCTCGACTTTCAGGACGCGCTGTGGGGACCGAATGCCTACGATCTCGCCTCGCTGGCGCAGGACGCCCGGGTGACAATTTCGCCGGAAATCGAAGAGGCAACATTCAGTGCCTATCTCGCGCGGCGAGGTGACAGCGAACAGGTCAACGCCACGTCGCTACGGCGCGAGTTTGCGATCATGGCGCTGCAGCGGAACACCAAAATTCTCGGCATTTTCATCCGCCTCGACAGGCGCGACGGCAAGCCTTCCTACCTTGCCCACCTTCCGCGCATCGAAGCCTACGTGTCGCGCACATTAAAGGTTGCAGGGCTGGCGCGGCTTTCGGCATTTTATGCTGATATGGGTCTGTAAACGAGACCGTAGAGTGATTCGATTTGACTGACACACTTGTTGTTCCGCACAGCGCGATGGTGCTTGGCGCAGGCCTTGGCAAACGCATGCGCCCGATCACTGACACCATACCCAAACCGCTAGTGCCGATCGCGGGCAAGGCGCTGATTGACTGGGGTCTGGACAGCCTTGCAGCAGCAGGTGTCGCCAACGCCGTGGTCAATGTGCACTATCTTGCCGATCAGCTCGAAACGCATCTGGCGCAGCGCGGGCGGCCAGCCATCCAGATTTCGAACGAGCGCAACGTGCTGCTGGAATCCGGTGGCGGCATCATCAAGGCGCTGCCCCTGTTGGGTGCCGATCCGTTTTACCTCGTCAACTCGGACACATTCTGGCTGGACGATTCCGAACCGAACCTCTTGCGGCTCGCCAAGGCATTTGATCCATCGCGCATGGATATTCTCCTGATGCTGGCGTCTCACGATCAGGCGACTGGCCACGGCGACAAGAGCGATTTCACAATTGATGGAGAGGGACGCATCGCCCGTTTCGCCGAGGGCGCTGGCAAGGGTTACATTTACGCCGGCGTCGGCATTTTGCATCCGCGCATTTTCAGCGGTGCGGACAAGGACGCACATTCGCTCAATCGCGAATTCAACGCCGCGGTTGCCGTCGGCCGCCTGTTTGGCCTGCCGATGCGCGGACAATGGCTGACAGTTGGAACGCCTGATGCAATTGCTCCGGCGGAGGCGGTCGTTGCAAGACACACGGTTCCGGCATGAGCCTGCGCGGTCGCGCCAATGTTTTTTCCATCGCGCCGGGCGCACCCTTCCTCTCGACGCTCGCTGATGCGCTCTGCGACGGCACACTCGTCGATGGATTCAAGGTTTCCGGCGACCCTCTGGCGCTATCAACGGTCACCATTTATGTGCCTACCCGCCGCGCAGCGCGCGCATTGCGTTCGGAATTTTCGCGGCGCAGCACCTCTGGCGCGGCCATCTTGCCGACCATCAAGCCGCTCGGCGAGTTTGAGGAGGACCTCGGCTTTTTCGACGAGACGGGCGATAGTCTTTCGTTCAACGCGCCGATCGGCAATGAAGAGCGCGTGCTGCAACTGGCGCGGCTGGTGAAGCAATGGGCGCGCAATATTCCCGACACGGTCCGCGATCTGTTTGGCGAAGACCCGATGGTGCTGCCAACCACAAGCGCCGACGCCGTCTGGCTGGCGCGCGATCTGGCGAGCCTGATGGACGAGGCCGAGCGCGAGGGTGGAGACTGGCAGAAGCTCCAGTCCATTGTGCCGGAAGCCTTGGCGAGCTGGTGGCAGCTGACATTGAATTTCATGGCCATCGTCACCGAACATTGGCCGGAGCATTTGAAGGCCAATGGTCTTTCAGACCCCGCCACGCATCGCAATCTCATCCTTGAAGCAGAAGCGGAAAGGCTGCGCAGCAAAGGCTCTGAAGGGCCGGTAATCGCCGCTGGTTCGACAGGGTCCGTGCCCGCGACTGCAGCGCTCCTCGGCGTCATCGCCACGCTGCCGCAGGGAGCGGTCGTGCTGCCGGGACTGGACTTTGCCAATATGCTTGGCGATGAGGCATGGACGGAATTGGACAAGTTCAAAGACGCGCCATCGCTGTTCGGCCATCCGCAGCTTGGGTTGAAGCGGCTCCTTGACAAGCTAAAAATTGCGCGCGCTGATGTGCTGCAAATCGGCAATGTCACCGTTGCGCTCAGCGCGCGGGGCAAACTGGTTTCCGCCGCCTTGATGCCTGCGGATGTCACCCATCTCTGGTCCGGCCTGCGCGGGAACGACGTCAAATCAGGTTTTGAGACAGTCTGCGAAATTGTCGCCCCGTCGGAAAGCCAGGAGGCGCTGGCCATTGCGGTCGCCCTGCGCGAGGCCGTCGAAAACAACGCTTATCCCGCAGCGCTGGTCACCACCGACCGGACGCTTGCCCGCCGCGTCAGCGCGGAGCTCGAGCGGTTCGGCATCAAGGCGGACGATTCCGCTGGCACACCGCTTGACCAGACGCCGCCTGCCGTGCTGTTCCAGATGATGCTGGATGTGGTGTTCGATACTGCTGATCCGGCCCGGCTGCTGGCGCTGCTCAAGCATCCGCTCACATCTCTCGGCAAAGACCGCAAAACCGCACGGCGCGGCGCTGAGGTTCTGGAAATGATCCGCATGCGCGGCACAGTTGCGCCGCTCGATATCGGGCGCATTCTCAAGGTCATCTCGGAGCCGGTGACATCCGGGGACCGCGATCAGGAGCGCTGGACAGACCGCTACGGGCCGCAAGACATCGAGCTTGCCGCTGACATCGGCTTGGCGCTTGGCGCGGCGCTCCGGCCATTGATCGACTTCATGGTTACCAAAAACACAAGCGTCACCGAGGCCTGCCGTCTCAGCGTGTCGGTCTTTGAAGCGATTGGCAAAGATGGCACCGGCAGCCTCAAGGCACTTTACGACAGCGAGGCCGGAGAAGCATTTGCCAAACATCTGCGCGCGCTGGTGAGCGTGTCAGACAGCTACAAATTCGATGCGAGAGAGTGGCCGTCGGTGTACCGGGCCCTGACCAGCGGCCAGTCCGTCAAGCCCCGCCTTGGATCAGACCCGCGCGTTTTCATCTGGGGCGCGCTTGAAGCGCGGCTGCAGGATGTTGAAACGATCATTCTCGGCGGGCTCAACGAAAAGAGCTGGCCTGCACGGCCTGCCGATGATCCGTTCCTGTCGCGCGGCATGAAGGGCGGAATCGGCATCGACCCGCCAGAGCGCCGGATCGGCCTTGCGGCGCACGATTTCCAGATGCTGATGGGTGCCAAGCGGGTGATCCTCTCCCGCGCCGCTCGCATTGAAGGCGCGCCATCGGTCCCCTCGCGCTGGCTGCAGCGGCTGCATGCGGTGCTGGGTAAAGACGAGACCAAATCAATGCAGGCGCGCGCGGATAACCATCTTCGCTGGGCGCGCGGGCTTGATCTTGGCCCGAAGGTTGATCTTGCCAAGCGCCCCTGCCCGAAGCCGCCGCTCGACATCAGGCCAAAGCAATTCAGCGTTACCGAAATTGAGACGCTCATCCGCGACCCTTACGCAATCCATGCCAAGCGCATCCTTGGTCTGCGGCCGCTGGATGACCTGCTGCGCGATCCTGACGTGATGGAGCGCGGGCGGCTTTTTCACAAGATCGCCGAAGTTTTTGTCGCCGAGCGCGCGTCCGCACCGGGGACCCCTGCCGAGTTGACGGCGGTTGGCAGGAAACTCTTCGCGCAAGAAAGTCTTCCCCCGGAAACCGAGATCCTGTGGTGGCGGCGGTTTGAACGGATGATTGATGAATTTGTCGCCTTTGAAACAACAAGGGCACCGCAATCCGCTTCCTGTGGCGTTGAACTGCAATCACTCAGAATTCCAATTGACGACACCGGTGTCACGCTCAATGGGCGTGCTGACCGGATCGACCTTTTGACATCCGGCGGCGCGGACATTCTGGACTACAAGACCGGGTCGACGCCATCCATTTCCCAGGCCTTCCAGCTGCTGTCACCGCAATTGGCGTTGGAGGCAGCGCTGATGGCACGGGGTGGATTTTTCAATGGCAAGGCGATAGCGGCCAGTGATCTGATCTATGTCCGCCTCAAGGCGGACGGGACCGTCAAGGGCGAGTCGGTACTGACAGCGAAGAAGAACACCGATGGTGAAGATGCCGCTGCGCTTGGTGAACGCGCCTGGCAGAAACTCAATGAGCTTGTGCGCCACTATCTGGTCGCCAATCACGGCTACCTGTCGCGCCGCGCGCCCTTCAAGAGCGCATTTGATGGTGACTATGACCATTTGGCGAGGGCGCAAGAATGGTCGTCTGGCGGCGACGAGCCGGGAGAAGCGCCGTGACCAGCAAGAAATCCATCGAAGTTGACGAAAAGACACGGGCCGACCAAGCGCGCGCATCTGATCCGGACAGCACTGTCTGGGTCTCGGCCAATGCGGGTTCCGGCAAAACCCATGTGCTCTCCCAACGGGTGATCCGGCTTCTGCTGAAAGGCGTCGAGCCTTCGCGCATCCTGTGCCTGACCTATACCAAAACGGCGGCGGCACAGATGGTCAACCGCGTGTTCGAGCGGCTGTCGGCGTGGACCACACTTGATGATACGGCGCTGTCCGCGTCAATTCTCGACATTGACGGCGGCAGACCGGACGCCGCGCGTTTGAAGAAAGCGCGCAGCCTGTTTGCGCAGGCCCTCGAAACACCGGGCGGTCTGCAAATCCAGACCATTCACGCATTCTGCACCACTGTCTTGAAGCGGTTTCCACTCGAAGCCAACATTGCTGGCCACTTCGAACTGCTGGACGATGAGACCGATGCGCTTTACCGGCGAGAGGCCAAGCGCCGGCTTGTCATCGAAGCGCAGCGCGGCGGCGACGAGGCCCTGATGTTGGCGTTTGAAGCCGCACTGGATGCAGCAGGCGAATCCGGGCTCGACACGCTGTACGACGCGGTGCTCTCCGGCCCGCAACGGGGTGCATTTCAGGCATTTCTGGCGGGCTTGGATAAGGGAATCGTCGCGCCTGAGGCGCTTGAAGCGATGGCGGGACTCAAGACAGGCGAGACGCGTGAGTCGATGATGGCCGGGGCTTGGCCATTGGCGGCGCTGCCTGAAGATTTGCTGCTTGCACTGTGCGAAGCGGCAGGCGGTGCGAGGCTTCCGACAATCCAGTCCTTCGGCGAACAACTCGCCGTGGTCTTTCTCGCCACCGCTGCCGAAGAGCGGTTCCAACTGCTGCAGGAAACGTTCCTGAAAGTGGACGGCTTGCCGCGCAAGTCTTCCACCTTCGCCAAGGAGCCGTTGATATCCATCGCTTCAGACTTTGCCGCGCGGTTCGACCTTGCTGCCGCCGAAATCGCAGCAGTCAAAGACAAGCTCGCCCGCCGGGCGATGCTGGATATCTCTCAGTCAGCCCACGTGCTGCTGCGCCGCCTGATGGAGATTCACCGTGACATGAAACGCGCGGGCGGGTTTCTTGACTATGATGATTTGATTGATGCGACCCAGCGGCTGCTCAATCGTGATCTTGCGGCCGGATGGGTTCAATACAAGCTTGATCAGGGCATTGACCATGTGCTGGTTGACGAGGCGCAGGACACCAGCCCTCGCCAGTGGGACATCGTCAACACGCTGACGGCTGACTTTTTCGCCGGCGAAACAGCAGCAAAACAGCGACGCACCCTGTTTGTGGTCGGCGATGAAAAGCAGTCGATCTACTCGTTCCAGGGCGCGCGCCCGGAAGTCTTCGCCGCCACGGGGCGCGAGCGGGGCAAGACCGTGCGGGACGCCGGTCTGCCTTTTGCGCCAGTTGAATTTCCGTTGTCGTTCCGGTCCACAAGGGAAGTCCTGCAGGCTGTCGATCATGTCTTTGACACCGGCCCCTCCGAGCCCGGCCTTGTATCGGGAGGCGCATACATCCTTCATACAACGAACCGGCAAAATCAGCATGGGCGGGTGGAAGTCTGGGAGCAGATCCGGGCAGCATCAAGCGAGACGGAGGAGGATTGGACCGAGCCCGTCGATCATGCGACTGCGCCAGCGGTGCAGTTGGCAGAGCAAGTCGCCAACACAATTCAGGCGACAATAGGCAAGGAACGCAATGCGGCGACCGGGAAGATTGTCCGCGCTGGCGACATTCTTGTTCTGGTGCGCAGGCGTGACCAATTCATGCATGCGCTGTCCAAAGACCTGAAGGACCGGAAAGTGCCGGTCGCGGGTGCTGACCGCCTTGTGCTGACTTCCCATATCGCCATTCTCGATCTGATGTCCATTGCCCGGATCACCTTGCAGCCGGACGATGATTTGTCATTGGCAGCGCTGCTGCGCAGTCCGGTGTTTTCGCTGAGCGAGGATGAGCTGACCGACCTCGCCTCCGGGCGCGGAGGCCGGACATCGCTGCTCGCCCGCCTTCGGGAACGCGCGCGTGACAGCTCCCGGCTTGCCGGGATCGTGGCCGACCTGGAGCGTTGGCGCAGCGAAGCAGACTTTGTGCCTGTGTATGAGTTTTTCGCCCGCGTGCTCGGCCGCGATGGCGTGCGCAAGAAGCTGATCTGCCGGCTGGGCGAGGAAGCGGCTGACATTATCGACGAGTTCCTGTCGTTTGCTCTTGCGTCGGAGAAAAGTGGCCTGCACGGGCTGCAGACATTTGTCGAAACACTGTCGGCCGCGGCTCCCGAAATCAAGCGCGAGGCCAGCGCCGGACGTGACGAAGTGCGCATCATGACGGTGCACGGCGCCAAGGGGCTGGAATCGCCTTATGTCTTCTTGATTGATCCGGGTTCCAATCCGCTGGGCGGCCACCATGAGGCACCGCTGCTTGCCGTTCCGCTTGCTGCGGGAAACCGCAGCATGGATGGATTTGTCTGGGTGCCGAAGAAGGAGTTTCGCAATAGCGCGATCGAGCCGATGCGCGCGGCGCTGTCTGATGCGCAACACGCTGAATACAAGCGCTTGCTTTACGTCGGCATGACGCGGGCGGAGGATGTGCTCTATGTCTGCGGATACACCGGGGTCAAGGTATCCCCGGTTCCGACATGGATCAGCATGGTGCGCACCGCGCTTGCCGGGAAACCGGGGGCAAGCGAAGAGCAGCATCCGGTCACCGGGGCACAACGTCTGGTGTTCAAACTTGGCGAAACTGTTTTCGATAGTGACGATATGGAGGTATCGAATGCCTCTTGGCCGGAAAACTTGCCGGTCTGGCTGTCTGAGAAATTGCCGCCGGTCATCCTGCCACCGCGTCCGTTGACACCGTCGGGCACCGGCTTGTCGATAGAAGAAAGTCCGGTCAGCCAGTCCAGATCGCCGGTGCTTTCCCCTGAAGAAGGTGAGCCGAGCGCGGCCCTGCGGCGCGGGTCGGCGGTGCACCGCCTGTTGGAGGTACTCCCCGGCATGGCTTACGATCAGCGCAGGGCAGTAGCGGAGCGTTATCTGGCGCGGATGCTTGGCGGACCGGCAGTTGATGTAAGCCGCCTCCTGGAGCAGGTTTTCACCATTCTCAACGATACCCGTTTTGCACCCGTGTTCACCCCGGGTTCGCGCGCAGAAGTATCCATCGGCGGCACAGTCACGATTGGCGGCGAGACGCGCGGCATCAGTGGCAAGATCGACAGGCTGGCGGTTACAGACAAGCGCGTTCTTATCGTCGACTACAAGACCAGCCGCCCCGCACCGCGCACGATTTCCGAGGTGCCGCAGAGCCACCTTGCCCAGCTTGCGCTTTACCGGTCCGTCCTGCAGCCGCTATACCCGGACAGGCAAGTCGAGGCAGCGCTGGTTTACACCGAAGGTCCGCATTTCATCGGCCTTGACGAAGCGTCGCTGAATGCCGCGCTTGAAGCGCTCACCGCTTCGTGAGACTGTCATTCTTGAATGTGCCGCGAGTCGGGCTTACATCCGGCATGAAACAATTTCCGGCATAGACCCGGACAGGAGAAAAACATGGCTACCGTGAAAGTCGATTCGGCAAATTTCAAGTCCGAAGTGCTGGATTCAACCATCCCCGTGGTCGTTGACCTGTGGGCGGAATGGTGCGGCCCGTGCAAGATGATCGGCCCGTCGCTTGAAGAACTGTCGACCGAATATGCCGGCAAGGTGAAAATCGTCAAACTCAACATTGATGAAAACCCGGACCTCGGCGCGCAGCTTGGCGTGCGCTCGATCCCGACATTGTTGATGTTCAAGAACGGCGAGCGCGCCGACATGAAGGTTGGTGCCGCACCGAAGACAGTCCTGTCCAGCTGGATCAAGAACGCAGCTGCCTGACTTTCAGACCCATGGATTGCGAAAAACCCGGCAGCGATGCCGGGTTTTTTGTTGGCTTGGTCTCAACACAGCGGTTCAGTAGATATAATACTGGACCGAGATGATCTCGCCGCGGTTGGTTACACGGATCTTTGCGCCGCCGCTGCGGTTTTCGGCGCGGTAGCCGAAGATGCGGCCTTCGCAATCGAAGGCACGAACATGCCGGAAGCCGTTTTCACGGACGATCTGACGACCTTCGCGGCAGGAAATGCGGTTGTCATCTTCATGATCGTCATTCCAGTGGCCATTGCCCATACCCGGATCAATCGGAACGCGCGGCGGGCGTGGTGTGTCCACAACGACCACCGGTGGCACATGGCGCGGTGGGACGACAACAACCGGAGTGCGATGGTCGCGGCAGTTGGGGTCGCCGATGACGCAAATGACGCGGTGGTCGCGTACTTCGGGGCTGCGGTGGTCGCGGACGGTTTCGGCATTGGCTGCGCCAAAGGTGGCGGTGAGCGCCAGGACGGCAAACAGTGATTTTGCGGCTGACTTGTTGGCAGATTTGGACATGATCTTCTCCGTTTGGGCTTGGCCCGTGTTCCCCAGCCGGGTTGTTCCGGTCTGTTGAAAAGAGATTGCAACGCTGCCTTTGAACGCAGTCCGAACAGCCCGTTCATTTTCGGTTTATGCCGTGTGGATTTGCGTTATGGGTCTTTCATGAATCAGAAAGTCACCATCCGCCCTTATCGCCACAGCGATGAGGCGCAGATTGTCGCTATAGTGCGCGAATTGCAGGAACATGAGCTGCAGTTTTATGACCGGCTGAAACCGTCTGCAGACATTGGTCCCTGGTATGTTGACTGGATCATCGAAGACAACCAGCGCAACAATGGCCATTTTCTGGTCGCTGACCTCGCCGGTCTTGCCGTCGGGTACGCCACACTCAACCCGTCGCTCAATTCAGAGGAAAGCCGCGAAGAGGTTTTCTATGAGTATGCCCATGTCGGCGATCTTGCCGTGCTGAAAGCGCACCGCAATTGTGGCATAGGCCATTTGCTGCTGGCCGAATGCGAGAGACTGGCAAGGCAGGCGGGCCGCAAATGGCTGCGGCTCGGGGTGCACGCGGGCAATACAGGCGCGCGGCGGTTTTATGACCGGTTCTTGCTGAAGGAGCGGTTTCTCACACTGGAGAAACTGCTGGATTGATCTATTCCGGCGGAGTTCCATTCTCCGCCAAAACCTGTCCCGCCAGATAAAGCGAGCCGCCTATCAAAATGCGCGGTGCCCGCTCCTTGGCATCCCAATCATCGCCGAGCAGTCTCAGCGCATTTTCCACCGAGGCAACCGGCTCAGCGGAAAGCCCGGCATCTTCGGCCATCAGCGCCAGTTTCTCCGGCGGCACGCCCGCCTCGCTGTTGGTCACTGGGACAGTGAACACGTGGCGAACCATGTCATGGAAGGCGCGGAAATAACCGGTGGCGTCCTTGGTGTTGATCATGCCGGTAATCATGAACAGCGGGCGCTCAATCTTATCCTCGCGCTCGGCCAGCGCTTCTGCAATGACCGCGCCGGCACCCGGATTGTGGCCGCCGTCGAGCCAGATTTCCGAACCCTTGGGCGCAAAGCCGATCAAGCGGCCCTTGTCGAGTTTCTGCATCCGCGCGGGCCATTCGACGTTGAGCATGGCGCGTTCGGCAACTTCATTGGTGTGCGGGAACCCTGCGTCCTTGACTGCGCGGATGGCGGCGGCAGCGTTGGCCAGCTGGTGGCGGCCGGGCAGGCGCGGCAGCGGCAGGTCGAGCAAACCGTCCTCGTCTTCATAGACCATGCGGCCATGTTCTTGCCGAGCGTGAAAATCCTGCCCGTAGACGGCCATCGGGCAGCGCAGGCGCGCAGCCGTATCGATCAGCACCTCGCGCGCCGCATCTTCGCTCTGCGCGCCAATGACGACCGGGCAGCCCTTCTTGATGATCCCAGCCTTCTCGGCTGCAATCAGCTCCACGCGGTCGCCGAGATAGGCCTCATGATCGAGCGAGATCGGCATGATCAGCGTCACCGCTGGCTTTTCAATCACGTTGGTGGCGTCAAACCGGCCGCCAAGGCCGACCTCCATGACGCAGGCGTCAGCGGGTGCCTCCGAAAACAGCACGAATCCAACGGCGGTGAGTATTTCAAACACCGTGATTTTTTGCCCGCCATTGGCATCAGCCACGCGGCGCACGGCATTGGCAAATGTCTGGTCATCGACCAGTTGTCCATACCCATTTCGCCCCATGCGATAGCGCTCGTGCCAGCGTACGAGGTGCGGCGAGGTATGGACGTGGACGGAATGACCGGAAGCCTCAAGCAGCGCACGCGAAAAGGCCGAGGCCGAGCCTTTGCCATTGGTTCCGGCAATATGAATGGTGGGCGGCAGCTTGCGCTGCGGGTTGCCGAGCGTTGCCAAAAGGCCGGTTATCCGGTCCAGCGACAGGTCAAAACCCTTTGGATGCAGCGACAGGAGCCGCTCGATTTCCTGCTCGGCTGTGAGGAGCGCAGTCATCACGCCACGGCGGGAAGCTGGTCCCGGACCGGAGCTGGCTTCTTCATCAAAATGTGCAGGAGACTTGAAATCGTCGGTCGCAGATCCTTGCGGGCGACAACCTGATCGACCATGCCGTGGTCCATCAGATATTCCGAGCGCTGGAAGCCCTCCGGCAGTTTCTCACGGATGGTCTGCTCGATGACACGCTGCCCGGCAAAGCCGATGAGAGCGCCGGGTTCGGCCAGATGGATGTCACCCAGCATGGCGTAAGAAGCCGTGACGCCGCCTGTGGTCGGGTTGGTCAGAACGACGATGTAGGGCAGGCCCGCCTCTTTGAGCAAATTCACCGCCACCGTGGTGCGTGGGAGCTGCATCAACGAGATAATGCCTTCTTGCATGCGCGCGCCGCCGGAAGCGACAAACAGCACCAGTGGTCGCTTCTGCGCCACTGCGGCCTCAAACCCCTTGATGATCGCTTCGCCGGCCGCTGCGCCGAGCGAGCCGCCCATGAAGGCAAATTCCTGCACCATGGCGACAATCGGCAGGCCATCAAGCGTGCCGGTGGCGTTGATGATCGAATCGTCAAGACCCGTCTTGGCCTTGGCGTCGCGCAGACGGTCCGTGTATTTCTTTTCGTCGCGGAATTTCAGCGGGTCAATGATCGCCTTCGGATTGTCGAGAACTGAGTACTGGCCACCATCAAAAAACGACGCCAGCCGCTCCTTGGCCGGTATCTTCATGTGGAAGCCGGAAGCCGGAATCACATGCAGATTGTTCTTGAGGTCCGTATGGAACACCATTTCGCCGGTCTCTGGACATTTGATCCAGAGATTTTCTGGCATTTCGCGCCGTCCAAGCATCGAGTTGATTTTCGGGCGGACATAGGACGTGATCCAGTTCATGGGCGTTGACCTGTTTTTCTGAGCTTGAATCTAGGTCGTTCAGGCGTTCGCCGCAAGGCGCGCGGCGCGAACTCCCGTGGAAAGGCCGCGCACCATGGTGGCGACACTGTCAACTGTGTCGGCGGTGGCCTTGCCGTCCTTGGTCAAGGTGTTGGCAATCTGGTTGACGATGGCAGAGCCGACGACAACGGCATCGGCGGACTGGCCAATGACCTTGGCCTGCTCCGCAGTCTTGACGCCGAAGCCGACGGCGATGGGCAAATTTGTGTGCGACTTGATGCGGGTGACCGCCTGCGCAACCTTTGTCGTGTCAGTAAGGGCTGAACCGGTGATGCCGGTCATCGAGACATAGTATACAAAGCCCGATGTGTTGTGGAGCACAGTCGGCAGGCGCTTGTCGTCGGTGGTCGGGGTGGCGAGGCGGATGAAGTTGAGACCAGCTTTCAGCGCCGGGATGCACAGTTCCTCGTCCATTTCCGGCGGCAGATCAACAACAATCAGGCCGTCGACGCCGGAGGCCTTGGCGTCCACAAGGAATTTCTCGACGCCGTAGATGTAGATCGGATTGTAATAGCCCATCATCACGATCGGCGTCTCATTGTCGCCCTGCCGGAAGTCCTTGGCCATCTGCAACGTCTTCTTCAGGGTCTGGCCACCCTTCAGCGCCCTGAGGCCTGCCGCTTGAATGGCCGGGCCATCGGCCATCGGGTCCGAAAATGGCATGCCAAGCTCGATCACATCGGACCCGGCAGCAGGCAGCGCCTTCATGATCGACAGCGCCGTGTCATAATCCGGATCGCCGCCCATGAAATAGGTGACGAGACCGGGCCGGTTGGCGGCGCGCAGGGCGGCAAATTTGGTGTCGATGCGGGTGGTCAAACTAATTACCTCTATATCCAGTTCTGTGGACGCTCGGCGCGCTGGTCCCAAAGCCGAACGATCTGAATCTCATCTGCTTGAATTCTGTATACGAGCATGAAAGGTGTTTTTAGCACCTGCAGTTCTCTCAAGCTTTCTGTGTCGGAGGGATGCCCTGCGTAGGGATAGGCTTTCAGGAGAACCTTTGCTTCTCGCAAATGCGTGGCTGCTTTCGACTGCCCTGCAGGAAATTTTCCGGTGTAGTATTCGCGAAACCACGCGACATCAAGCCGCGCCGACTTCAGGAAGACAATTCTCACGGCTTGCCGTTTTCGGGAAATATGTCTGGCTCAGGCGGCGGCAGTTCATCTTTGGTGCCCCAGCTTTCCATCCAGCGATCCATCGCCTCTTCGGAAATGAATACGCCTTTGTCGGCGTCGGCAATTGCAGCTTCCAAACACTCGCGCTTGTATGCCTGCTTGTCGAGGAATGCCTCAATCGCTTCATTGGCAATATACGCCGAAGACCTGTCGCGCCGCTTGGCTTCCGCTTCAAGCCCGGATTTCGTCTTCGCATCCATGCGCATGGAAAATGTGGCGGATGGCACGTGTATGGTCTCCAATTAGATATGCGTTGCAGTGTAACACAGTGGATTACCGAAGCAACCCGCTCAGCCGCGTCTGATCGCCTCATCCACTTCCTACAGCCCTCATCATCGTCAACGTATTGCGTGACGGCCACAGGCGGGGTTGTTGTATATGGTGACATTCATTTTACAGCTTCTTTAGCCCTGGAGAACCCCCTTGTACCAATCGAATAGGTGAATCGGTCAGATAAGTAGTCTTTTGATTATTCGTTGATTCCGAAGTCCTGAGATTTAGTTCCTTTTTTAGGGCTAAATTTTGATTTTCGTATGTGCGAATAAGCCGTAAATGCTCCCACGATGCTGGTGAATTCTCACTTACGCCTTTCTTTTTCAATTTTTTTATTAAGTGCCCAAGCTTTACAATGCCTAGCTTTAGCAGCCCAGTTCGCCGATCAAAGGCAGCCAACCGTTTTGATCTCTTGACCATCTGACCACCTAAAGCACTACAGCCCCATCCCCAAAATCTTCCCAACCGTGAAGATATCCTTGTCACCCCGCCCGCAGAGATTCATCACAATGATCTGGTCTTTGCCCATCGTGGGCGCGCGTTTGATGACTTCGGCGAGGGCGTGGCTGGGCTCCAGTGCCGGGTTGTTGCCTTCGAGGCGGGTCAATGTTTGGAACGCGTCGAGCGCTTCAGTATCCATGATCGGCACATATTCGCAGCGGCCCGTGTCTTTCAGCCAGGAATGTTCGGGGCCGATACCCGGATAATCCAGACCGGCGGAGATCGAATGGCCTTCCTTGATCTGGCCGTCGCCGTCTTGCAGGAGATAGGTGCGGTTGCCATGCAGCACACCGGGAGAGCCTGCCGTCAGCGAAGCGCAATGCTCCTCACCCTGCAAGCCTTTGCCGCCAGCTTCAACGCCGACGATTTTGACTGACTTGTCATCAAGGAACGGGTGGAACAGCCCGATGGCATTCGAGCCGCCGCCAACGGCTGCGACGAGCATGTCCGGCAGGCGGCCTTCAGCAAGCATGATCTGCTCGCGCGTCTCGCGGCCGATCACCGACTGGAAGTCGCGGACCATCTCCGGATAGGGATGCGGGCCTGCGGCGGTGCCGATCATGTAATAGGTGTCTTCGACGTTGGTGACCCAATCCCGCAGCGCCTCGTTCATCGCGTCTTTCAAGGTGCCGTGCCCGGCAGTGACCGGCGTGATTTCCGCGCCGAGCAGCTTCATGCGGAACACGTTCGGTGCCTGACGCTCCACGTCGGTTGCGCCCATGTAGACGTGGCAGGGCAGGCCAAAACGCGCTGCGACGGTTGCCGAGGCGACTCCGTGCTGGCCAGCGCCGGTCTCGGCGATGATGCGGGTCTTGCCCATGCGCTTGGCAAGAAGGATTTGGCCGAGGCAGTTGTTGATCTTGTGCGAACCCGTGTGGTTTAGCTCATCGCGCTTGAAGTAGATTTTCGCGCCGCCCAGATGCTGCGTCAGACGCTCGGCAAAATACAGCGGCGACGGACGGCCGGTGTAGTGTGTGTTGAGATGCTCCAGTTCCGCCTTGAAGGCAGGATCATTCTTTGCATCGGTGTATGCCTGCTGCAATTCAAGGATCAGCGGCATCAGCGTTTCGGCAACAAATCTGCCACCGAATATACCGAACATGCCCTGCTCGTCAGGACCGGTACGGAAGGAATTTGGCTCTGCTGGCTTGTTCACGATGTTGCTCCAGGCCGCGCATGTTTCACGGCGGCAAAAAATCCGTTGATCAGGCCGATGTCCTTGACGCCCGGCGCGCTTTCCACTCCGGATGAAACATCAAGGCCCGGCGCATTGGTGATCGCCAGAGCCTCGCCGACATTGCCTGCGTTCAACCCACCGGAAAGCATGTAATCAAGCCCCGGGTCAAGCGCGGCAAGAAGCCGCCAGTCAAACGAAACGCCATTGCCGCCCGGAAGCTGCGATCCCTTGGGCGCTTTGGCGTCCAACAGATACTTGTCCGCGATGCCCTTGTATGGCGCAATGGCATCAAGGTCAGCGGCGTCGCGGACGGAAAAGGCCTTTATAACCGGCAGGCCATAGCGGGCTTTGACCTCCGTTACCCGCTCCGGTGTCTCATGGCCGTGCAGTTGCAGCCAGTCGGGCCGCATGCCGGAGACGATGGCGTCAAGGAAAGCGTCGTCAGCATCGACGGTTACCGCGACGGCCTCAGATTTGCCAATTGCCAATCCGCGCAAAATCGTCGCTTGCTCGACAGACACATTGCGCGGACTTTTGGCAAAGAAAATGAAGCCGATCATGTCCGCGCGGTTTTCGAGCGCAGTTCGAACGGTTTCCGCGCGTGAAAGTCCGCAGATTTTAATGGCTGGTTTCATGGCAAGGGAGATAGTGTCTGGCCGCCATCGAGTCGAGCCAAATCATCGCTGCCAGCGAAAATCCGTCAGGCGGCCAAAACAGGCTCACAAACAACAGCGCAATTTCGAACAGCTTGCAGCGCGGCTCTTGTTGATACCGCCCCGACCGCATCCGCGACAATGAAGCTTCGGAAAGGCAGATGATTCCGGAGAGCCCATTTGCGGCAAGACCAAGGCGTTCAGCAGCGCGCAGGGTCACTTTGGCGAGGACGGCGCCTTTGGCGGCTGGCTGGGGGATGGGCTTCAAGACAGCGGCGACAGGAATTTCTTGCAGTAGGATAAATAGCTGTCTCAAAGTCCAATGGACCGAAGTTCCCGCCAATTGGCACATCGGATTGATTGCTGGTAACTCCTTTTCATCATTGAAAATCGGGAACTTCACGGGCCCGGATCGCGTTCCCGTTCAGAGTGTCACAAGTTTGGAAGGTAAATCCTATGAAAGCCGCTCGCATTCATGAATATGGTGATGCAACAAAGATCCGCGTTGAAGACGCGCCGTTGCCAATTTTGAATGATGATGATGTGCTGATCCGTACAGTTGCGGCTTCAGTGAATCCGGTGGATTGGAAAATTCGCCGAGGTTATCTGCAACAGATGATCAACTATCCATTGCCGTTGACACTCGGGTGGGATGTTTCCGGAGTTGTCGAAGCAGTCGGTGCGGCCGTAACGGAATTCAAGGCCGGTGATGCAGTGTATTCCCGTCCCGACATTATGCGCAACGGAACTTATGCTGAATATGTCGCAGTTCGCGAGAGCGAGATTGCTTTCAAACCGACCACCATCAGTCATGTCGAAGCTGCAAGCTTACCATTGGTTTCGATAACTGCGTGGGAGGTTTTGATCAACGCGGCGAGTTTGTCCGCTGGTCAACGTGTTCTTATCCATGCCGGTGCCGGTGGTGTGGGTTCCGTAGCAATCCAACTGGCAAAATCGCTCGGAGCGCATGTTACCGCCACTGCATCAACGGGCAAACTCGCTCTTCTGCGCAGCCTCGGAGCGGATGATGTTATCGACTACAAGACGCAAGATATAGCCACGGCCGCCCGGCAGATGGATGTGGTGTTCGATACATTGGGCGAGACGGTGCATGACGCGGCGTGGGCAAGCTTGAACAAGGGTGGTATTTTGGTATCAATTGCAGCCAAACCTTCTGAAGAACGCGCAAAAGCTGAAGGCAAACGTGCCGCTTTCGTCTTCATTCAGCCATCGGCAACAATCCTCACCAAACTTGCAGAATTGGTGGACACGGGCCAGATCCGCCCGCTGATCGGTGGCGAGTTCAGCCTCGACAATGCGGCAAAGGCACAATTGGCCAGCGAAACCGGTCGAATGACGGGAAAGATTGTCATTTACACCGGACAGCCGTGAAATCGCGTCGAAAAGGCGCAAACCGCAGCGACTGAATACTATGAGTCGATATCGGGGATATAGCGTCATTTGAACAATCGCTGAGCGACACTAAAACTCGATCGCCTGCAGTGCCCCGCCATTCCGCTTCAGCCACGCCTTCGCCTTGTCCATCTCAAACCCTGCTTCCTCGCAAAGCTGCTTGCAAAGCTTCCAGAACTTCGGACCGTGGTTCATTTCAGTGAGGTGCGCGACTTCGTGGGCGACGAGGTAGGCGATGACGGGTTTGGGGGCCATCATGATGCGCCAGGAGAAGGCGAGATTGCCATCCGAGGTGCATGAGCCCCAGCGGCTTTTCGTGTCCTTGAAACTTATGGACTTGACCTTCTTGCCGCATTTGAGTGCCAGTTGCAGCGCCATCGGCTCAATGTCGTGCTTCGCCTGCTTCTTCAGAAAATCAGACAGACGGCGGCCCAGATGTGCCCGGTCGCCATGGACCATCAGATAGGGGCCATCTTCGTCCGCCGCCTGCTCGACAGAGCCGCGCCTGGCGGGTTCATGCAGGATAAGGTGTGCAAGCCCGCGCACGGGCAGTTTGACGCCGGGGCGCAGTTTGGGCTTGTCAGGATATTTGGCAAGCTTGGCTTCCAGCCAACCCTGATGGCGAAATAGGAAGCTTTCCACTTCGCGAGAGGGCATGCCGGGAGGCACGGTCATTTTCAAGGCGCGACCGCCGGTTTCGATACGCAATGTCAGCCGCGAGGCGCGGGCGCTTTCCGTCACATGCAAAGTCAGCGACCGGCCTGCCACCTCGTGCTCGCGCTCGAAGCTTTTCAGCGGTTCCTTTTTCAGTGCTGTGCGGAGAAAGCCGAAGACCATCAAACAAACCTAGGCGATTCGCGGAATCTTGTCGAAAACGAAAACGCCGGCCCTTTCAGACCGGCGCTGCGTGTCTATTCTGAATCGCTGATCAGTCGATCCTGGTGTCCGGAACCGACTTGCCGCGCTTGGCGACGCCGGTCTCGCGCGATGCGTTGCGCTTGGCCATGAAGCGGTCGAAGTCTTCCTGGTCCTTGGCGCGGCGCAGTTCACGCAGTTCCTCTTCGAAATCCGCGCGAAGTTCATCCAGCTTACGGCGTTCTTCGTTGAGGCGCTCGATTTCCTTGTCGCGCCATTCATCGAAAGCGACGTTGCCGGTTGCGCTGTAGCCGCGTGGACCACGGCCCCAGCCACGGAACATGCCGTCGACGGTCGCATTGGCGTCGCGTTTGAAGCCTTCAAAGCGGTCGCCGAAGACTACGTAGGCGAGCATGGCAAGGCCGAGCGGCCAGAACACCATGAAGCCTGCGACGGTCAAGGCAACGGTTGCCGGGGTCCAGGCCGGACGGATCATTGTGGACGTGTTCATGTGCATAAATCCTCATGCAGGTGACCCTCGCCCAATACGGTTCATCCGTTGGAACTCGGTCGTTCCGGCAGAAAGCCTGCCGCTTCCCACGACATGGGAATGGAAAACCAGCGATTCAAGAATGCGCGAAAAATACTGGCTCAGCCCTTGAATCCGTATGTCTTCAATCCATCAAGCGCCAGGATGGCAACGCCGATCACAAGGCCCCAGAAGGCAGAGCCTATGCCGAAAAAGGCAACGCCGGATGCGGTTGTGGCAAAGGCCGCGATGGCAGCCGTGCGCTCGCTTTCTTTCGACAGGGCGATGGTCATTGCATTGGCGAGCGGGGCCATCAGCGCAAGGCCCGCCACAAGCGCGATCAGGCTCTTGGGAAGTCCTGCCAGGACTGTGACGAAGTAACCTCCGCCCAGTGCCAACACCAGATAGCAAAGCGCATAGACTGGACCCGTCTGCCAACGCTTTTCATGGTCCGGGTGTGCGTCAGGGCCGGTGCATATGGCGGCGGAGATGGCGGCAAGGTTGGTGGTATGGCCGCCGAAGGGCGCGGACAGGAGCGAGAAGAAGCCTGTGACCGAGATCAGTTCGCCTGCCGGCGGATGATAGTCAGCGGCGCGCAAGACGGCGAGACCGGCCAAGTTCTGGCTCGCCATTGTGACCAGATAAAGTGGCAAGGCCAAACCGAGTGCCGCACCCAATGTAAAATCGGGGGCAATCCAAACGGGGATCGTCACCGCAAACGCAGGCGCGGATTGCGACAGGCCTAGGAAGGCTGCAAGGGCGATGCCGCCAATCAGCACCCCGAGGACGGCAAGCGCCGGGTTCCACAAGCGGAGCAAAAAGAAGGCCGCGACCAGCGGCAGGACAAGCAGCGGATCCGCGCCTGCGGACTTCGCTGCAGCAATGACGAAGCTGGAAAGAATGCCTGCCAGCATGCCGGAGGAGACCGAGACCGGAATGCGCGAGACGAGCTTCATCAGAGGCGAAAACAGACCCGTGGCAATCAGGGCAAGTGCCGTCAAGATGAAGGCTCCCACGGCCGCGTGAATGTCAAAGCCCGAAGAAGCCGCGATCAGCGCCGCGCCCGGGGTGGACCACGCCGTGACAATCGGCATTCTGTGCCGCCATGAAAGGATCGCCGTTTCTGCGACCATTGCAAGGCATATGGTGGTGACCCATGACCCGATTTGCTCCGCGTTTGCGCCAACGGCGACTGCGGCGGAGACCACCAGCGCGATGGTGCCGCCAAAGCCGACAATGGCAGCGACAAGGGCCGAGGCGATGACGGAGGCGCGCATGTCAGCTGACTTTCACGGATTTGAGCATGCTGAGAACTGTTGTTTCCAGAAGAGTCAAATCCTGCCGCCGGGACAGACGGTGGTCGCCATCCGGAACCAGCGTCAGCGTGACCTGGTCAGCCGGAAGATGGGCGACGAGCTTCAAGGCGTGAGTGAACGGCACATCTTCATCCTTCTGACCTTGCAGAATATGGACCGGGCAATGCGTATGGATAATGCCATTAAGCACGCGGTTGTTTCGGCCGTCGTCGAGAAATGCTTGCGACCAACTGTTGGGTTCGGAGAGGTATTCTGATCTTTCCTCAAACCAGCCTTTCGTCGCCAGTTCCGTCCGTTCTGCGTTTGTCAGTTTTGGCTCAATCAAGTCCATTGTGAAATCGGGCGCTGGGGCAATCAAAAGAATTCCCTTGATGCGATGGCCCATGCCCGACTTCTGCAGTTCGGCCAAAAGGCGCAGCGTGATCCACGCGCCCATCGATGAGCCGATGAGAATGCAAGCGTCGGGCGCGGCATGTTGGAATATGGCGAGGCTTTCGGTGACCCATTTCGATATTGTACCGTTGCGCCAATGGCCAGTCGACAGACCATGGCCGGAATAGTCGAACCGCAAGAATGGAAATCCCTCGCGCACGGCGACGCCGTCCAGAAATTCGGCCTTTGAGCCATGCATGTCCGAGCGCCAGCCACCGAGCCAGACAAGGCCGCACCCTTCGCCATGGCGTTTCACGTAAGCGAGTTTCTCGCTTTGGACGTCAAGTTGATTGGTCATGCTTTGTCCGGGAGCAGGTTGGTTTGCTGCTCTTGCCATGGCTGACAGCGCTTGCAAAGGCCGCAAAGCGGCGATTGGGGCCGGAAATGGCGTCGCGAGGCGCATCAGGTCTTGACATCAGCGGCTTCCCGCGCACATTGCGGCCATCAACAACATCAGGAGTTCACGCCCATTCGTCGTCCCTTCAGAGCCCCACCCGCCGCCGTCAAGGATGGCCCGAAATCAAATCGCGATATTCGCGTTCCCAAAATCCAGCTGATTGATGCCGAAGGCAAGAATGTCGGTGTGGTAAACACCTTCGATGCCTTGGCGATGGCCGAAGAAGCCGGCCTGGATTTGGTCGAGATTGTTCCAAACGCTGAACCACCTGTCTGCAAGATCATTGATCTTGGCCGTTTGAAGTATCAGACGCAAAAGAAGGCGGCGGAAGCGCGCAAAAAGCAGAAGATTGTCGAAATCAAGGAAATCAAGATGCGTCCGGGCATTGATGACCATGATTATGACGTCAAGATGCGGGCGGTGAACCGGTTCTTTGAAGAAGGTGACAAGGTGAAGGTCACACTTCGCTTCCGTGGCCGCGAAATGGCGCATCAGGAACTCGGCATGCGGCTTTTGGACAAGGTGAAGCTGGAGACTGCAGCCATTGCAAAGGTCGAGGCCGAGCCGAAACTTGAGGGCCGCCAGATGATGATGGTTCTGGCACCGAAGTGACTGCTTGATAATATGTTTTTGATACTGACGGCCCGCTGAGATTTTTACGTCAGCGGGCCGTCAACGTCTTCATGTAAAGGTTTCCCCACTGCGGACATCGTGCGCGCCTGTGGCGGCTCGATTTCGCCATACAATTCCTCTATAGCGTCTGGTCCTCCATGGGGTCTGGCCGCTCATCTCGACTGGTACTCTGATCAGAGAAACAGAAAACATGACCATCAACAACGTTGCTCCCAAAGATATTGAGGCGCTGGGCCGCTACCAGAAAATGCGGCGGCTCTGGCTGTTCATCGGCATCCTGCTCGTCGGCGCTGTCCTGATGTTGGCGGGACCGATCTGGATAGATGAGGGCTTGGCTGAAGACATAGAGCTCGCCGGGATCGGCCTGATCTGGATCGGCGTTGTTGGCAGAATTTGGTCAACCCTTTACATCGGTGGGCACAAGTCCAGTACCGTCATCATGGACGGACCCTATTCGGTTATGCGCAATCCGCTCTATTTTTTCTCGACCATCGCAGCAATCGGGGTTGGATTTCAGTCCGGAACGCTGACAGCAGGCATTATTTTCGGCGTGCTATGCTGGCTGGCCTTCCAGATCGTCACCCGCCGCGAGGAAAAGCATCTTTCGGGCATTTTCGGCGCGCCCTATGCCAATTACTGCGCCACTGTCCCGCGCTTCTTTCCAAACCCCCGTCTGTTCAAGGATCAGGCGACTTTGACGATCTCAACCAAACGAATGTATACAACGCTGCTGGACGGTCTTGTCTTCTTCGTTGCGCTGCCTGCGTTTGAACTCGCTGAATATTTGCAGGATATCGGCGTCATTCCCGTGCTTTTCAGGCTTTATTGAACTTTTCTCACGGCACAATCCGCAAGGTGTTGCGCTCTTGGGCAGCCCTTGTTATAGGGCCGCGTTGAAACCGCCCGGCAGGGCATGCCGTGGCGGTTTTCCATGCTTGTGACTCTACTGGTCAGTTGAGCCGCATCCCCTATGTTCAAGGAGAGCAAAATGCCCAAGATGAAGACCAAATCCGCTGCCAAAAAGCGGTT
>JANPGC010000314.1:0-11365 GCA_031423755.1 Phyllobacteriaceae bacterium
GGTCGAGAAAGAACATTCCTCGCTCGCCAGCCAGCAGACACGATTTGCCACCTCGTCCACGGTGCCGAACCGCCCGCGCGGGATTTTCGACAGCATGAAGTCGATGTGGCTCTGCGGCATCTGGTCGAAGATCGGCGTTCGCACGGCGGCCGGGGTGACTGCGTTGACCGATATGTTGTGCTTCGCCACTTCCTTGGCGAGCGATTTGGTCATGCCGATCACTGCCGCCTTTGAAGCTGAATAGCCGGATGCGTTCGGGTTGCCTTCTTTGCCGGCGATGGAGGCGATGTTGACGATGCGCCCGTAATCCTGCGCAATCATTAACGGAATGACCGCACGGTTGGTGAAGAACGTCCCGTTGACGTTGATCGCCATAACCTGCATCCAGCCATCAATAGGAAATTCGGCAAGCGGCACGGTCGGGCCGGTGATGCCTGCGCTGTTGATGAGAATGTCGATCCCGCCGATCTGCGCCAGCGTTTCTTTGACTGCGTTTTCAACGGACGAATAGTCAGAAATATCGACCTTGATTGGACCGTTCAAATCCCAGACCGCAACCTGCCCGCCCTCGGCCTTGATCCGCTTGGCCACGGCCTCGCCGATGCCTGATGCACCGCCGGTGACAACTGCCCTTCGCCCTGAAAAACGCATGCTCTCTTCTCTCATTCACCAACTGCCACTTTTCAGGCGGAAATGTTCAATCCGGTTGACGGGTCAAAGAAATGCGCCTTGTCCGGGTCAATTGCGAACTTTACCTTGGCATCAACCATTGTCTCCATTTTCGATGAGACCGTCGCCTTCAGCAGCAGCTCATTGACCCGGAGCGTCACGATTTTTTCGACGCCATGGTTTTCGACATCATGGATAATCGCATCGACCGGCCCGTCATGGCTCACCTGAACGTCTTCGGAGCGAATGCCTACCGTCACTTCGGCGGGGCCGGATTTGTTTGGCAGCTTCAGCTTCTGCGCGCCGCCAAACACACTGCACTGGTCGCCCGACGCCGTGCCCGGCAAAAGGTTCATCGACGGCGAGCCAACGAAGCTTGCAACAAACAGATCGCGCGGGCGATTGTAGATTTCCCACGGCGTGCCGACCTGCACGAGCTTGCCCTTGCTGAGCACCGCCACCTTGTCACCCATCGACATCGCTTCGACCTGATCGTGGGTCACAAACACAAATGTCGCCTTGAGACGGATTTGCAATTCTTTCAGTTCCGAGCGAAGCGCTTCACGCAGCTTGGCATCAAGGTTCGACAGGGGCTCATCCATCAGGAACGCACGTGGCTCGCGTACGATGGCGCGGCCGATCGAGACACGTTGCATTTCACCGCCCGACAGCCGGTCAGTCTTGCGGTCCATCAAATGGGTGATGCGCAGTGTCTTTGACGCCTGATCAACGCGCTGATCAATCTCCCCTTGCGTGAAGTTGCGCGTGCGCGAGCGAAGCGGAAACTCGAGATTCTGCCGCACCGTGTAGCGCGGATAGAGCGAATAATACTGGAACACCAACGCCACATCGCGCTCTGCCGCGGTGCGGTCGCGCACGTCCTCGCCCGCGATCTCAATGGTGCCGCTGTCCGGCATGTCGAGGCCCGCAATCAGGCGCAGCGCCGTTGTTTTGCCAGCGCCTGTCGGCCCGAGCAGCACGAAAAACTCGCCATCGGCAACATCAAGTGACAGGGCATCGAGCGCAGTGTTGCTGCCGAATTTCTTGGTGACAGACTGGAATTTAATTTGCGCCATTGCCGAGCCTTATGTGCAGGGAATCGCCTGATTTTGAATTGAAAAAATGGGTCTGCGAAGGATCAAGCCGCGCCCAGATTTGTTCGCCCGTTCTCCCGGCAAAACCGCTCTTGGTTCTTGCCCGCAGCAGCGTGTTGCCGAACTTCAGATCGACAATGTCATAGGCGCCGAGCGGCTCGATGAGATGCACCTGTGAGGGCACGAAACCCGCTCCAATGGTGCGCGAAAGCTGCACGCCTTCCGGTCGAATTCCAAGCGTGAGATCGCCAGAGCCCGATGTTGAAGCTTTGATCTGCGCGGCGAGTTCTTGCGGGAACTCAAAGCCCGAAGTGTCGCTGCCGAGACTTACCTCCAGCGCATCGCCCTTGGCCGTTATGGACACAGGTGCAATGTTCATCACCGGACTGCCGACGAACTGCGCGACAAACAGATTGGCCGGATGGTGATACACCTCGTCCGGCGTGCCCACCTGCTGCAAAATGCCGTCATTCATGATGGCGATGCGGTCAGCCATTGACATGGCCTCGACCTGATCGTGGGTCACGTAAACGGTGGTTGCCTCGTTCTCCAGATGCAGCCGCTTCAGCTCGGTGCGCATTTCTTCGCGCAACTTGGCATCCAGCGCGCCCATCGGCTCATCCATCAGCATGGCTTTTGGCCGCCGCACCAGCGCCCGACCGATTGCAACACGCTGCATATCGCCGCCTGCGAGTGATGATGGCCGCTTGTCGAGCAAATGCTCTATCTGCAGGGATCTCGCGACCTCCCGGACCTTTTTGTCAATGTTGCCTTTGCTCTCGCGCGTCGCCCGCAGCGGGAAGGCGATGTTTTCATAGGCGGTCAAATGCGGATAGAGCGCGAAGAGCTGGAATACGAAGGCGATGTCGCGGTCACCGGCCTCAAGGCCCTGCACCGGCTTTCCGTCGATCAGGATTTCCCCCCTGTCGATCTCTTCAAGCCCGGCGATGGCGCGCAGTGTTGTTGTCTTGCCGCAGCCCGAAGGGCCCAGCAGCACAACAAACTCACGATGCTTGATCACGAGGTTGAGCTTGCGGATGACATATGCGGAACCGAAAAACTTCTCGATGTCCCTGAGGATGATCTCTGCCATTTGCGACGTCTATCCTTCGGAGGGAGAGGTTTGGGACGGGAGGGGTTTGATTTTCGAGAAGATGTTGAAGCCGACAAGCCCGATCAGGATGATCGTCACACCATAGCTGTGCAGCGTCAGATTGATCGGCTGGCACAGCGCAATGATCCCCAGCACCATGATCCAGATCGAGGCAGGTTCGAAGTATCTCACGCTCATTTCGCGAAAACCCATGATCAGCCTCCTATTTGCGGATCGCGCCGAACGTCACCCCGCGCAGCAAGTGATTGCGCAGCATGAAGGTGAAGACGGCGACTGGAATGATGAACAGCAGAGTTCCCGCCGCAATGACTGTCCAGTCGATCAGACCGGAGCCGACCTGGCTGGGGATGAACGGTGGCGTGGTCTGCGCGCGCCGATTGGTCATGATCAACGCGAAGGCATACTCATTCCATGCGGTGATGAAGCAGAACACGGATGTTGCGGCGATGCCGGTCACGGCTTCGGGGAGCACGATCTTGAAGAAGGACTGCATGCGCGTGTAGCCATCGACCAGCGCCGCCTCTTCATATTCCTTCGGGATTTCATCCATGAACCCCTTCATCAGCCAAACCGAGAAGGACAGGTTGAAGGCGGTGTAGAGGATAATCAGGCCGATATGGCTGTCGTTAAGCCCGACCACCCGGTACATCAGATACATCGGAATCGCGACGACAATGGGCGGCAGCATGCGGGTGGACAGGATGAAGAAAAGCCAGTCCGCCTCACCCGCCATCTTGAACCGCGAGAAACCGTAAGCGGTGATCGTGCCCATTGAGACCGCTATAAACGTGCTGATGATTGCGACGATCAGGCTGTTCATGAAGCGGTTCGGATATTGCGACAGCTGGATGTTCGGCCCGACGCGCAGGATGCGCTCGCCGCCATCATAGATGCGCTGCTCATACCAGGGCGCTGCGGCATAGACCGCCGGGTCCACCGGCTTGGTCAGCTGCACCCGCTTGGTGAACAGCTTGATGAACGGCGTGATTTCCGGCTGGAAGAACACGGTAGGCGGCACAGTGGTGGCAAGGCTGCGCGGCTTGAATGCGGTCGAACCGATCCAGTAGAGCGGTGACAGGAACGCGATGGCGATAACGATCACTGCCGCGATTGCGACCCGGTTCCAGACCTTTTTCCGTGACGAAGTGACGACAGCCATGACTAGCGCTCCTTCGCCTTGTTGAGATATTTCACGTAAATGTTGGTGATCGCCAGCACCATGATCAGAACGATGTAGGCCAACGCGCAGGACTTGCCGGTCTGCCATTCCTGGAACGCGAACTTGTAGAGCTTGATCGACACCAGCTCGGTGGTCGGCTGCGTGGACAGGATGTAGGCAATGTCAAAGGTCTTGAACGCTTCCATCGTCCGGAAAATCAGGGCGATCAACAACAGCGGCGAGACCAGCGGCAGGGTGATGTGAAAAAATGTATACCATGACCCGGCGCGGTCGATGGCGGCAGCCTCGTAGAGATGCTGCGGCACGGCAGACAGGCCTGCAAGTGACAGCAGCATGACAAACGGCGCCCACATCCAGATGTCGGTGATCGCCACCGCATAAAGCGCCAGATTGGCGTCAGACAGCCATGCCAGATTGCCAAGGCCGAGAACATAGTTCAGCGGTCCCCACGAGGGGTCATAAAGCAGCCGCCAGAACAGCCCGACCACCGCCGCTGACATCATCATCGGCAGCATCAACAGCGTCGTGATAAGTCCCTTGGCAGGAATTTTGCGGTTGAGCAAAAGTGCCAGCCCGAAACCGATCACCATCTGTCCGAAGACGGAAACCATCACATATTTGGCTGTCACCCAGAAATTGTTCCAGATGCGCGGGTCGTTCAAAAGCTCACGGTAGTTCGCAAGCCCGATGAAATTCACCGGCTCATTTACCGAGGCGCGGAAATCGGTGAATGAATAGCCAAGCGAATAGATCAGCGGAAACACGTTGAAGATGATCAGGAACATGATCGTCGGAATGATGAAGATGTTTCTGATGGTCAGATCGCTCCAACCGCGCGCAGCCGCCTTGGACGACGGATGTAAAGTGGCAAGTCCGGCCATCTGGTCCTCGCAAAATTATCGTAAATTGCAGGAGGGGTTTCCCCCTCCTGCCCGCATTGGTCGGAGGCTTAACCGCCGCGGCCGTACTTCTTGAACGTCTCGGTCCATTCCTTCGCAATGGTGTCGAGCACAGCCTGTGCGCTGCCGCCCTCGCCGCTGATGATATAGGGATAGATCTGGTTGTTCATCTGGGTCAGGAGTTCGGCATATTCCGGCACGGCCCAGAAGTCTTTGACCATGAACATGGTCTGGTAGAAGGCTTCATTGTATGGCGTTGCCTTGCGGAAGGCTTCAGATTCCAAAACCGCCTTGTTGCACGTGTAGCCGCCAAGCTCAGCCCATTTCTTCTGGGTCTCGTCCTTGATGAACCATTCCAGGAACTTCATCGATTCTTCCTGCTTCTTTGAGTAGGAAACGATGGAGATGCCCTGTCCGCCAAGCGCAGCATGCTGCTTGCCATCCGGGCCGGCCGGGTTGGCGAAGTAGCCTGTCACGTCCGCATTCGGGTTCGATGCCTTGTTGGCAAGCGCCGGGAAGAAGGCAAAGAAGTTGAGGCTCATCGCCGCAAGGTTCTCGGTGATTGCCTGATTGTCTTCCTGGAAGAAGGTCTTGCCCCAGTTCGGCGGTGTGAAGCCATAAAGCTGCTTGTACATCTCGACTGCTTCGGCATTTTTCGGCGTGTTGAGGATGCCGTCGACCTTGTAGGTCGAATAGTCGCCGAGCTCGCCGCCATAGCTGAAGATCGCGCCTTCAATGCCCATCAGCATCGCATCGTAGCTGTTGTCCGTGTAGATCGCGATGCCGTACTTCTTTTCATCGGGGCGATAGAAAAACTCCGCAATGTCGCGCAGCTGCTTGTAGTCTTTCGGCACGGCAAGATCATAGCCGTACTTGGCCTTGAAGGCTTCCATTTCCATGGGGTCTTCAAACCAGTCTTTGCGGTATGCCCAGCCAGCGGCGTCACCTTCGGTTGGAATCGACCAGTATTTTCCGCTGTTGCCGGGATACTCGGCATAGGCTTTTACTGTTGCCGGGGCCATGGAATCGAGGACCTTGTGCTTGGCATAGAAGTCGGTCAGGTCAACGTAGTGACCACCCGTCGAGCCGGCTCCAACCCACTGTGAGTCGCCGACCACCATATCGAAAGCTTCGCCCTTGGCATTGAATTCGGCAAAGGCCTTGGTCTGGAAATCCGGCCATGGCGTGGTCTGCACCGTAATGGTCACGCCGGTCTCGGCGGTGTACAAGTTGGCCAGTTCCTGCAGATAGTTTGCCGGATCCCATTCCGCCCAGAAAATCGTCAACTCTTCCGCCTGCGCGGCCGCGTGAAATGCGCCGGACAGGGCCATTGCGGTGCCCAATGTCAGCGACAGGAATGTGCGTCTTAACATGCTTGCTCTCCCATTTCGTTACCGGCCGTTTGCCTGAAGGCCGCGTTTCTCACTTTTTCCAACAAGTCTTGTTGTTGAGCGGCGTTTGGCTTTGCCGCATGATCCGGATGTCCCGCTCCTTCAGGTCATCCGTATTTCTACGATCCGTTCCGGACGCTCTTTTGCCCGGCCAGGAAAATCTTTCTGTCAGCCAACCTTCTCCCACTGACCATTCTTCGCTGATTTCAGAACGGCATCCGTCACCAGATCCGTCGCCAGCGCATCCCTGAACGTCGGCGAAGCCGGTGTCTTGCCGTCAAGTCCCGACAGGAAGTCCGCGGCCTGATGGATAAAGGAATGCTCGTAACCGATCTGCAGGCCCGGAACCCACCATTGCGACATGTAGGGATGGTCGCTGTCGGTGATGTGCAGCGAGCGCCAGCCGCGTTCGCGGCCCTCGTCGCGATGGTCGAAATATTGCAACCGGTGCAAATCGTGCAGGTCCCAGGCAATCGAGGCATGCTCGCCGTTGATCTCGAAAGTGTAGAGCGCCTTGTGGCCGCGCGCGTATCGCGTCGCCTCGAAGTTGGCGAGCGACCCGTTCGAAAACCGCGCCAGAAACAGACTCGCGTCATCAATGCCGACACTCTCGGTCTTGCCGGTGATGTTGTGATGGCGCTCCTTGATGAAGGTCTCGGTCATGCCGCAGACCGTGTCGATGCCGCCATTCAGCCACATCGCGGTATCAATACAATGCGCCAGAAGATCGCCGGTGACACCGCTGCCTGCGACGCCGACATCAAGCCTCCAAAGGCCTGGGCCACCCTGCGGCAAATCCTTGGAAATCGTCCAGTCCTGAAGGAACTTGGCGCGGTAGTGGAAAATCTTGCCGAGCTTGCCCTCGTCAATCAACTGCTTGGCCAGCGTGACGGCAGGCACACGCCGGTAATTATACCAGACCATATTGGCGACTTTGGCTTTCTCGACCGCATCCACCATCTTGCGCGATTCAGCCGCAGAACGCCCCAGCGGCTTCTCGCACATCACCATCTTGCCTGCCTCAGCGGCAGCGATGGCTATTTCCATGTGCGTGTCGTTCGGGCTGGCAATGTCAATCAGGTCAATGCTCTTGTCGTCCACCAGCCTGCGCCAGTCAGTCACTGAAGATTCGTAGCCCCACTGTTCCGCGAACGCCTTGCCCTTGGCGCCGTCACGCGCGCAAATGGTTTTTAAGACAGGCTGATACCCTGTGTCGAAAAAGTGCCCGACTTGTGAGAACGCATTCGAGTGTGTCCGGCCCATGAAGCCGTAGCCGACCATGCCGACATTGAGCTTTTTCTTCGCCATTTACGCAGCCCACCCGTGCGCATTGCGGACCTTGATCATAGCCGCCAGCACATCATTCCATGTCTGCTGTTTCAGCATGATGTCATTGGAGAACATGCAGCCATCCCAGCAGATATGCTGCACGGCCTTGGTCAGATTGCCGTCACCGTCGCGCAGCCAGAAACCGGCATGGTGGGCGATGTCGAGTTTGCCGTTCGAATCGTTGGCCAGACAATGGCGACCGGTCTTGTCGTGGCTGCCCATACCTTTAACCGTGGCGTCATTCTGCGCCACATGAAAGTCGATCATCCATGGCCTAAGTGCGTCCGTCATGGTTTTCAAGGCTGCGTCAAGAACGCTCTTGTCTTTCCAGTCATACCCTTCCGGCAGGATGCGGGCTTCGGGAGCGTTGTAACCGAGCGTGTAGAGCAGCGTGTGCGCCATGTCGGCCTGAAACCCGACAGTTTTCGGACGGCCCACGCCTTCGAGCGTCGCGACCATCGCCTTCCATGAATGCATGCCGCCCCAGCAGATTTCGCCCTCTGCCGCCAGCCGCTCGCCATGCGCTTCGGCGACGTCTGCCGCCTCGCGCCATGTCTGCGCAATCAATCTGGTGTTACCGGCGGGGTCCTTGTCAAAATCGGCGGGACTTCCGGCGGAGTCTATGCGGATGATGCCGTAGTCGCGAACGCCCAGATCGCGCAAGCGTCCCATGATCCGGCAGGCCTTCTTGATGACCTCGACGAAAGTCTTTCGGTCATCCGCCGAGCCAAATGCCGGGCTGCCCCAGATCGGCGCGACGGCGGAACCGATCTTCAGATTGTGCTTCTGGACTTTGTCCGCCAGCGCCTTGATCTCATCGTCGCTTGCGTCAATGGATGTGTGTGGATCGATCAGAAAAATGTCGATGCCGTCGAACTTGACGCCGTCAACCTGCGCATTGACCGTCAAGTCAATCATCGTGTCGAGGCTGATCGGCGGCTCGCTATCCGGACCCTTGCCGACCAGACCTGGCCACATCGCATTGTGAAGCTTGGGAAATCCGGTCTCTCCGCTCATGTGTCCTCCCAGACGCACTCGAAATTTCCTTCAGCTAAACTCAATTTCCTCTTGCTGTCCAGAACTATTATATTAGTATCACAGTCATGGCCTTTGAATTGTCAAACACCCAGCTGGACCGGCGCATTTCTTTGCGCGAGCAGATTTATTCGATTGTCAGAACGCTGATTCTCACCGGCGCGATCAAGCCGGGCCAGACCATTGACGAGAAGGATATCGCTGCGCAGCTGTCGGTTTCGCGCACGCCGGTCCGCGAGGCCGTGAAGAAATTGAGCGATGAGCATCTGGTTGAAGTCATTGCGCAATCGGCGACCCGCGCGGCGCGCATCGACCGCAGCGAAATCTTTGAATCCTATTTGATCCGCCGTGCACTGGAGGTTGAAAGCGCCTGCCAAGCCGCGTCCCGCATGAGCCAGTCCCACACAGACCGGCTGGCCGATATCATGCACAAGCATGCGCGAGCGCTGGAGCGGCTTCAATATGTGGAAGCCATCAGCGCCGATGACGAGTTTCATGCGCATATTGCCATGATCAGCAACTTGCCGAGACTGTGGAAAACCATCGAAATATCAAAAGCCCAGATCGACCGTTGTCGCCACATGACCCTGCCACGCACGGGTCAGGGGGAGGCGACGCTTGATCAGCACAGGGAAATAGTCCGCGCACTCAACAGCGGCGATCCGGAGCGGGCGGGCGCCGCCATGCGCGCCCATCTGGACTCCGCCTATAAGAGCGCCATTGCCGTCTTGGACGCCCAGAGCGCGGTGGAAAACCGCAGTCTGGCCGACGCTGATGCATGAAGGGCCGGAACATATCCGCCAGATGTCTGAAAGGCGCGTGCGATGAGCGCAACCGATGGCACGATCCGCCTGCACGCCAAGGACAATGTCATAGTCCTGACCAAAGCCTTCGGAGCCGGAAGCATGCCTGCCGGGTCAGGCAATCCCTTGGCGCGCAACACGCCTTCGGGCCACAAGATTGCGACCGCGGATATCCCCGCCGGGTCGCCAGTATTCAAGTTCGGCCAGATCATAGGCTATGCATCAGAGCCGATTGCCGTTGGCGATCATATCCACACGCACAATTGCTCGATGGGAGCGCACGACCAAGACTATCATATCGGCGAGGACTTTGCCCCGGTTGATTATCTGCCAGAGGCCAACCGTCCGAACTTCATGGGCTATCGCCGCGCAGACGGTGGCGCGGGCACGCGCAACTACATTGCCCTGTGCGCAACGGTGAACTGCTCGGCAACCGTGGTCCGCCATATTGCCGACCACTGCAACAGGTCGGGTATTCTCGATGACTATCCCAATGTCGATGGCGTCATTGCGCTTGCGCATGGCACAGGCTGCGGCATTGCCGCCTCCGGCGAAGGGTATGACGCCTTGCAGCGCGTGCTGTGGGGCCATGCCACCCACCCGAATGTTGGCGCTGCCATTTTCGTAGGTCTGGGCTGCGAAGTCATGCAGATCGGTCGGATGAAGGCGATGTTCGGCTCTTCGGGACATGAGCGCTTTCACGGGCTGACCATTCAGGAGGCAGGAGGCACACGCAAAACAATCGCTGCCGGCATTGCGACAATCAAAGCGCTTTTGCCTGCGGTCAACAATGTCGAACGTGTCCCGATCCCCGTCAGCGAACTGACGCTCGGTCTGCAATGCGGCGGCTCGGACGGGTTTTCGGGTATCACGGCGAACCCGGCGCTTGGCGCGATGACGGACCTTCTCGTGCGCCACGGCGGCACCGCGCTTCTGTCGGAAACGCCGGAAATATACGGCGCGGAACAGCTTCTGGTCCGCCGCGCGGCATCGACCGAAGTCGGTGAAAAATTGATCGCCCGCATCCGTTGGTGGGAAAATTACACTGCCATCAACGGCGGCTCAATGGACAACAATCCATCGCCCGGCAACAAGGCCGGGGGTCTTACGACCATTCTGGAAAAGTCGCTCGGTGCGGCGGCCAAGGGGGGCACTCTAGCTTTGGCGGATGTGCTGCTCTACGCCGAAAAGGTCAAAAAGCGCGGCTTCGTGTTCATGGATTCACCCGGCTACGATCCGGTGTCTGCCACCGGCCAGATCGCATCGGGTTCACAGCTCGTTGTGTTCACCACAGGCCGGGGCTCGGCTTTCGGCTCCAAGCCCGCCCCGACCATCAAGCTTGCGACCAACAGTGCGATGTACCGGGTTCTGGAAGAAGACATGGACATCAACTGCGGCGACATCATCGACAGCGGCGTTTCGATCACCGACAAGGGCAAAGCGATTCTCAACGAAGTCATCGCGGTCGCATCGGGCAAGAAGAGCAAGAGCGAAGCGCTGGGTCTCGGCGACAATGAGTTCGTGCCATGGCAGATTGGCGCGACGATGTAGAGGCGGACCAGTCAGCCCAAGGATCGGGGTTCACCATCAGCACTCTGTCCACGCAGGCAGGCCAGCCAACCCATTGGAATCCCTCAAGTGAAAAAAATTTTCAGCGTGACTTATCCACGTCCCCTCATCTCTCCCGCATAATCCGCGTGCTCTTTGCAAAGGGACACGGTGTCATGATCCGGGTCGTCGTGGCAAAGGCCGGTGCTTTGGTGGCGGAGGGTCGGATTCCTGTCGCGGGTGATGAGCCCTGAAAACAAAGGCGCCAGATGCTGGAGCGATGCTTGCGACTACGGCGCGCGC
>JANPGC010000315.1:0-18146 GCA_031423755.1 Phyllobacteriaceae bacterium
CGCTGCCCCACATCCGCCGTTGGGCACCTTCTCCCCGCAAACGGCGGGGAGAAGGGGACACTTACCAACGTCGCTGCACTCCCCTTCGCCCCGCCGGGTGCGGGGAGAAGGTGGCCCGAAGGGCCGGATGAGGGGCAGCACTGAGGGTGGAAATTTGTAATAAACAAGTGTATGCCTCACTCGTTAACATGAAGATGATCCTGGAAAAATCAACACCCGACTGGCGCCGTTTTGACGCGATGACGCCTGAACAGAGCCACGCTGCGGCGCCTAGCGACCCTGACGCACAACCTCTTACAGACGAAGACTTTGCGCGGATGAAGCGCATGCCGCGGGTCAAAATCATGCGCCGCGCGCTTGGGCTTTCACAGGAAGAATTCTCCGCCCGTTTCCACATCCCGCTCGGCACGCTGCGCGATTGTGAGCAGGGGCGCAAGGAGCCGGATGCGGCGGCGCGGGCTTATTTGGTGGTGATTGGACGGGAGCCGGAAGCGGTGGGGCGGGCGTTGCTTACGAAAACTGGATAGCCAAAGGCCCAAATATAAAGCATTTCTTGATTTTCTCTTTACTAGAGCAATGCGATTCTAGCTGACGTGATATTGGTCAAATTTACCATCCATACGGTGCTGTTGTTGGGCGTAAATACGCGCCAACTATTCTTCGCGGTGGAGCATAAACAGGAGTCATTGTTGGGAGGCATCCGCTTGGACAAACCCCAGCCCACATCTTTACTACAATCTCAGTATCTTCTTCGGTTTGCCACTCGTCCAACATATATTTTCCGCCCACTCTCAACATTTCGCATCCCGCTGGTAGTTTTAAATTTGACGGAGATTTAATGAGCGTCTCAAGCAGAAGATCTTTCAAATTTGGATCGTCGTTGGTTGCGCCACACGATATCATAGGCCGAGTGACCTCAACCCATTTGTCTGGCTCAAGTGATTTTTCAATGTCCTTAAGCGCTTCTTCAGAAATCGGATGAGGCGTGTTCAAGAGGTCGACAGCACTATTTTCAATCTGTTCTTTGTCAGCATCTTGCGCCATTAAATGATTCGGTGCAAATGTTATTCCAAATATAACTATAATAATATTCGCAATTATAATTTTCTTCTTTATAAAAATATCCAAGTAGCTTAACATTTAAAAAGCCTTCCCAATTTTGTATTGTGTAATGTCAGCTATATGAATTTCACCTCCGCAACACCGCCTGCAACATATCCCGTATCCCAATTGCCCCAACAAACCTCGACGTCTCATCAAACAGCGCCACCGGTGAGGCCTGGCTTTTGTGCATGGCGAGCATGACTGTCTTGAGGTTGGTGCCGGGGGTTGCCCAGAAGACCGGGTTTGAGGAGCCTTCGATTTCGTTTTCGACCTCGGCGCAGGAGACCCATTGCGACTTCTTGCCGTTGGAGACGGCGTCGATGACGCGGCTGTCTTTGTCGAGTTTGAAGCGGGTGGTTTTGCGGCGGTCCAGCCAGATCCAGCCGTTTTCATCCTTTTCCAATTCGCTGACACCGCGCATGACGTTCCAGGCGGTGAGGACGGAGAGCGGGTTGACGTTGGCGATGAAGTCGCGGACGTAGTCGTTGGCGGGGCGCAGCACGATGTCTTCGGGCTTGCCGGTCTGGACGATGCGGCCTGATTCCATGATGGTGATGGTGTTGCCGATCTTGAGGGCTTCTTCGAGATCATGGCTGACGAAGATGATGGTTTTCTTCAGTGACTTTTGCAGTTGCAGCAGTTCGTCCTGCAGCTTGGTGCGGATGAGCGGATCGAGCGCGGAGAAGGGCTCGTCCATCAAGAGGATTGGCGCTTCGGTGGCGAAGGCGCGGGCGAGGCCGACGCGCTGCTGCATGCCGCCGGAGAGTTCGTGCGCGTATTTGTTTGCCCACTGGGTGAGGCCGACCAGATCGAGCTGGCGTGTGACGCGCTCGTCGAGCTCCTCCTGCGGCACGCCGGAAAGTTCGAGGCCGAGGCCGACATTCTCGCGCACGGTGCGCCACGGCAGAAGGGCGAACTGCTGGAACACCATGGCGACCGCGCCGCGGCGGACCTTGCGCAGTTCTTCCTCGGAACAGGAGACGACGTCGGTTATGCCATGAATGCCATGGACGATGACCTTGCCGCGCGTGACCTTGTTGAGGCCGTTGACGGCGCGCAGCAGCGTGGATTTGCCGGAGCCGGACAGGCCCATCAGAACGGAGATTTCGCCCTCGTTAACAACAAGATTGGCACCTGCCGCGCCGAGCACGGAGCCGGTGGCCTCGAGAATTTCAGCGCGGGTCTTGCCCTGATCGAGCATGTCCTGAGCGTCTTTGGCGCGAGAACCGAAGATGATGTCGACGTTCTGGAATTCGACGGCGGGCTTCATTGCAGTATCGTGGGCGGCGCTCATTTCTTTGTCTCCGCCTTTTGCGCCAGCATCCGGTCAAGGATTATAGCGAGGATGACCAGCGCGAGGCCTGCTTCGATGCCGAGCGGAATGTTGCGGTTGGCGAGCGCCTTGTTAACCGGATTGCCAAGGCTTGGCGCGCCGATCAGCGTGGCGAAGACAACCATGGACAGCGACAGCATGATGCACTGGGTCAGGCCTGCCATGATTGACGGCAGCGCGGCGGGGAGCTCGACCTTCCAAAGCAATTGGCTCTTGGTCGCGCCGAAACTTTCGCCCGCTTCAATCATCGGTTTCGGGATTGAAGTGATGCCAAGATAAGTCATGCGTACTGGTGCGGGCATGGCGAAGATGATGGTGACAATAAGGGCGGGGGCGGCGCCGAGCCCGAACAGGATAAGGATCGGGATGAGATATACGAAGGTCGGCATCGTTTGCATCAGATCCAAAATTGGCTGGGTCACGCGCCAGACTTTTGGCTTGTGCGCCGCCCAGATGCCGATGGGCACGCCAATGGCCATGGAAAGCGCCGTGGCGGCGACGACGAGGACCAAGGTCTGGACGGTTTCTTTCCAGAGGTTCTGATTGATGATGAAGAGGAGGCCAAGAAGGACAACAATGGCGAGCGGCTTTGACTTCTGCAGCCAATAGGCAAGGCCTGCGATCATCAGTGCCAGCAGCACGGCAGGGATTTGCAGAAGGAGGAAGGTCGAGCCTTCGACTATCCATCCAAGGCCATTCGACAGCGCATCGAAAAACCAGTCAAAATAGGTGACGATGAAGTCGATAAATGACTTGCCCCATTTCCCGACTGGAATTTTCCATGCGGCGATCAGTTTGGATACCGGGTCCATATTCCCCTCCCTAAATTTCACCCCGCTTTGATGGCAGCCGCAGAGGACCGCGGCCGCCGCGCCTTATGCTGACAGGAAATTACCCTGCAAGCGCCGCAGACACTGCCGCCATTGCATCGCCGCCGTCAAAGGTGGTGACGCCCTCGAGCCATGGTTTGACCGTGTCCGGATTGGCCTTCAGCCAGGTCTTGGCCGTCTCTTTCGGATCAGCGCCGTCTTTCAAAACTGGCGCCATCATTGCGCCTTCCATGGCGAGCGAGAATTTGAGGTTGGTGAGAAGCTTGCCGACATTCGGGCATTCGCCGACATAACCTGCCCGGACGTTCGTGGCGACCGTTGCCGCGCCGAAGCCTGAATCGCCCATGCCGTCGAGATAGGCGATTTTCATGTCGCCCATGACGGGATGCGGGGTCCAGCCGAGGAAGACGATCCATTCATTGTTCTTCATCGCCTTTTCAGCCTCGGTCAGCATCCCCGCCTCGGAGCTCTCAACGATCTCGTAGCCTTCGAGCTTGTTTTCCGGCTTGGCGATCATTTCGGAAATGATGCGGTTGCCGTCATTGCCAGCCTCGATGCCGTAGATTTTGCCGTTGAACTTGTCTTTGTTGGCGCTGAGATCGGCAAGACTCTTGACGCCGGCGTCGGCGACATATTGCGGCACGACGAGGCCGTAGCCGGCGCCTTCGAGATTGGTGCCGATGGTCTCGACGGACTTGTCATCCATATAGGCCTTGATATCGGCGGTCATGGACGGCATCCAGTTGCCGAGGAAGACGTCGATGTCTTTGCTCTTCAGCGCAGCGTAGGTGACCGGTACAGACAGCGTGTTGACAGCAGGCTCGTAGCCCAGCGCCTCAAGGATGACTTGTGTTGCGCCGGTGGTGACCTGAATGTCCGTCCAGCCGACATCCGCAAAGCGTACGGCCTTGCAGGTTTCAGCATCGCCGGCATAGGCGGCGCTGGCAAAGAACGCTGTCGCGAGCAGCGTGGCAGAAAAGAGTTTGTTCATTTTGGTTTTCCCATTTGTTTTTGCGGACCGGATGCAATTTTTTTGTTTTGTCCCTTGGTTCAATCCAATCATGATTTCATTCCGGATGAAAGTGATTGTGTGGCTTGGTTGCGACAGGAAGTGGTTTGGGCGCGGCAGATGTTGAAACCGCTTCTGTTTGACTGGCGAATCCGCGTGTGTTGGCTTAGGAAATCGCACGACGCGGGAACACGCCATGGCCAAGCTCTATTTCAACTACGCCACCATGAACGCCGGCAAGACCACCATGCTGTTGCAGGCGTCCTACAATTATCAGGAGCGCGGCATGCGCACGCTTCTGTATGTCGCCGGGCATTACCGCAAGGACGGCGAGGGCTATATTTCCTCGCGCATCGGGCTTGAAGAAAAGGCCGAAATGTTTCGCGATGAAGACAATATGTATGAACGGGTCGATGCGAGCATCGGCGCGCATCCGGTGCATTGCGTGTTTGTCGACGAGGCGCAATTCCTGACGGAGGCACAAGTCTGGCAGCTGGCGCGGGTGGCGGACCGGCTTGGTATTCCGGTGATGTGCTACGGCCTTCGGACCGACTTTCAGGGCAATCTGTTCTCCGGCTCCAAGGCGCTTCTGGCTCTTGCCGACGATTTGCGCGAAGTGCGCACCATCTGCCGCTGCGGACGCAAGGCGACGATGGTGGTGCGGCTTGGCGAAGACGGGAAGGTGGCCAGACAGGGCGAGCAGGTGGCGATCGGCAAGGATGTTTACGTCTCGCTGTGCCGTCCGCACTGGGAAGAGGAGATGGGGCGGATCACGCCGGAAGACCTGATCGGATTTTCGCGGTAGCGCTGTCGGGCGCTCTTGCGCGGTCTGATTGGACTATTTTACAATGCTTGATCCTGATCAAAGTCTTATTCTTCGACGGCGAGCAATGCTAAAGTACGACACTTGTAATTTGTGATCTGTGTATGGGGAGGTTTGTCATGACAAAATCGGGATTTGTTGCAGGTGCTGCGCTTGCATTGTTGACTGCAACATCGGCGATTGCCGACGGCGACGCCGCTGCCGGCAAGATCGTATTCAAGAAATGCATGGCCTGCCATACGGCAACCGAAGAGAAGAACAAGGTCGGCCCGCATCAGGTGGGCATTGTTGGTCGCAAGGCAGGGTCCGTGGAAGGGTTCAAATATTCCGATGCGATGATCGCCAAGGGCGCTGAAGGCCTTATCTGGGACGAGGCTAACCTGACGGCTTACATGAAAGACCCGAAGGGTTTCGTACCGGGCAACAAGATGGCCTTTTCCGGATTGAAAGACGACAAGCAGATCGCCGATCTGATTGCTTATCTGAAGGCTGATCCGAAGCCCTGAGAGATTTGGCGGGACAAGTTATCTGAAAATGAAAGTGCCGGGTTTCGAAAGAAGTCCGGCATTTCGCTTTTAAATCGTATGAAGGCTGATTATATCTCTCCGCACTGTTCCTTTTATCCGGAGACCAACAATGGCCACCTTGCAGAACTTTGACGCTGAAATCGCCAAGACCAAGCAGGTGGTCGAGGACATGAAGACCAAGCTTGATCAGACTGCCGTCGTTATCGGCCAGGTGGCCAAGGCTGATGCCAAGATTGGCGATGCCAACTTCGACATCGAAAATGCCCGCATTGAAGACGTCATCAAGCAGCAGAAGACGATGGAGGGCAATATTGCCGATCTCATCATCGGTCTTGAAGACGCGACCAATGTGTTCGGCGCCGAATTCGAGACGATGAAGAGCTACACCGGCTGGGAAAAATTCATTGGCATTTTCTCCAAGGACCGTGCCACCCGCATGCGCACAGACCGTGTGCGCAACATGTCGCTGGCTGGCAATTTGCAGGAGTTGCTCGGCAAGTCGGATACGATCGTCGGGATTTTGAAGAATCAGAAGGAAGTGCTCGACAGCCGCTACAAGACGTCGGAGGCCAGCCTCGTTCAGGTGATTGAGCGTCGCAAAGTGACGATGAATTCGCTTGAAGCGACGCAGGCGAGGATCAACGAGCTCAATCCAATGATTCTGGATCTGGAAAACAAGCTCGCCGCATCCACGGACCAGAAGCAGCGCACGCAAATTGAATCCGAGCGCTCGAAGATGGCGACCGAATACAATGAGAAGCAGGCGCAGGAGCAAGTGCTTCTGGCTGAGAGCCAGACGCTGGAGCGCTACACGTCGATGTTTCAGACCTTTGTGGACTCATTGAACAACCAGATTGCTGCGCAGGCCACCCTGATCAACAAGCTGAGCATCGACACTGAGCAACGTATCGTTTTGTACAAGGCGCTAGAAGATTCGTTGAAGACGGCGGCGCAGCAGGACGTGGCGCACAAGATCAACACGCTGGGTTCCAAGGTGGACACAGCGGCTGAAGAAACGATGGCCGGCATCGGCGCGGCGGCGCAGAAGCACATTGGCGATCTTCTCGAACTGCATGAGAAGAACATGGTGGCGACCGCCGACATCCAGCGCCGCAAGAAGCTGGCGGACGATGCGTTTGCGCGGCGTTTTGGCGATGTCATGGCCAAGCATAATGCCGCAAACTACGTCCAGTCCTGATCCGTCGCGCAGGAACAATCAGGATGGCGAATGAGGAAAGCGCTGCCGGTCGTTATTTCGAGGCGATCCGCGCGGCGCTTGACGGGCTGGACATTTTTCTGCGCGATACCAACTCGCCGCTTTACAAGCATGACCTCGTGGCAGGTGTCGTGGTCGAGTATCTGGCACGGCTGAAAAACTCGTTCGCCTGCTGGCAAAACAAGCTCGCGTTCACCGACACGTTCAAGATCAGCCGCGCGGAATCCGGGTTTCCGGTGTTCCAGAATGTGCTGGAACTGGAACGCGACCAGCATGGTTCGAACGAGCGGCTGCAGGCTATTCCATCGGCAGACCAGCTGCGGCAGGACATGGCGGACTTCATCCTTCGCAAGAAGGAGTTTCCAGCTTCGCTGCAAAAGTTGATGGCCGAGCGGGTCTATCTGGAGGAGGCCCGCAACGGCGACCTGTTCCGCCCAAATATTTTGCCGCGCACAATCAAGGTCTCAGTGAATCCGAAGACGATGCGGCCATTCTATGTGGTCCATTGGGGGGCGTTCGACGGGTCCGCAAATTTGCCGATGGTCTATACCGCGACCGTTGAGGATTCGAGCGCGGACATTGTCGATGCGCTGGTGACAAGCGACGGCAAGCTCAATCCGCGCGAGAAGATTCCCTTGCCGGTGGACGGGCTGCTCAATCCGTCATTGGCGCGCAAATTCGATGATTTTGCCGAGCGCAATTCGTCTTATTCGCTGTCGCCGGTCACCATTGCCGGCAATCTTGACACGGATTTCGACGAGCTGCACCCCAAGCAATTGCGGCGCATCGTGCTCGGGCCGTTTTACAGCGCAGGCTTGACCGAGAACAATTCGACGGTTTCGGAAGTCTTGTCAAAAGTGCGCAAGAACGAGAACGCATGGCTGTTGACCTGGACAATCCAGGACGTGTTCTCAGTGTCGGAAAGGCCCGCCCGCAAGGGGCTGTTCTCCTCCGATCCGGCACGGGAGCAGTTCCACATCGAGACCGATGATCTTGAGGCCGCGCGGATGGGTGTCTCGTCCTACGAGCGCCACGCGCTGGTGCCGCACGAGGCCTATCAGGCCCTTTATGCGGCGGGCGAGACGAAGAAGATTTTCGACGGGTACAAGGTGCATGTGCTGTCCAATGGGCAGGTGGTGAGTGATGTTTAGGCTATTCGTGGACCATTGGTGCTGCCCCTCATCCGCCCGGGTGACCATCTTTTTTGACTATCCCTCACCTGCTTGCTTCGCAAGCTGTCCTCTCCCCGTGGGGGAGAGGCGAAGAGGGTCGGCGCCGCTTTCCCCTCTCCCTCACGGGGAGAGGACAGCTTGCGAAGCAAGCAGGTGAGGGAGAGTCAAGAAACATGTCCAAGGGCCGGATGAGCGGCAGCGCCGAGGGTAGATGATTAGTTTGAAGTGGAATGAAGTATGGACGCAGGTCTGACTACAATCGACGAAGCCGACATTGCCAAGCATTTGCCCGCCGCGCAGTCGCTGGTGACGCGGATGGTGATGATGGAGGCTGCCGACAGCCAGTCGAACACCGAAATCGCTGGCACCGGGCGGCGGTTTGTCTCGACGGTTTCGACCGGCGGCTTGCGCAAGTCGCGCGAGGTCGAGTTCATCAAGTCGATCCAGAAAATCCGGCCTGAAGACCCGATGATGTCGATCGGCCAGCACACGTTGTTGTTCCGCGCGCGGCGCGGCATCAGCGTGGCGCTGGCGGTGGCCGATACTTATGCGAGGCAGACGCCGCTGGAAGCGCTGGCGGCGCGCAATGCGGTCAAGGCGCTCGAAGGCGGGGATGCGTCGCAGTATCGCGATTATCTCTCGGCCTCCGCCTATGTCGCGGCGTTCACGTTCTCTGCCTATATTTTCCAGATGATTGAGGCTGGCAGCGAGGCTGTCAGCGATCCGGCCGAGCCTGCATTCCAATTCGACACCGCGCAGGACGCGGTGAAATCGCTGCTGGCGGCGCTGGATGCCGCCATCACCGGCGCGCCGGACGAGGCGGCGATGCTGGCGCGGGCGCATGCTTCGGCGCGGGCGGCGATTGAAGGGCTGTTGCAGCGCAAGGGCCGCTTCACCGGGCTTGGCGCTTTCGAGAACTCCCATCTAAAACTCGAAGCCGACAATTTTACCATTGACGGCTTTGATGTCGCGCCGGGCAAGAAATCCAAGCCGCTGGTGATGAGCTTCAAGCGCCCGGACGAGGTGATCGGCAACCACATTGCCAAGTATCAGTCGGTGAAACTCGCCAAAATGATCATGGCCTATGATTTCGAGCGGCAGATGAACCCGTTCGTCGAGCTTGGCGGCTTCATCTTCACCTTCATCGGCGATGGCGCGCCGGGCACGGGCAAGACGACGCTGATCCAGATGATCGCGGGGCTTGTTGATGAACACTGCAAGGTGGCGGGCTATCCGTTTCACTACGAGAACTTCGGCGTTGACCAAATTTCGTCCTATCAGGGCAAATCCGGCCAGAACTGCCGCCAGTTTGTTGAGAACATCATCAACCCGAAGGTGATTGCCTTCGGCACCATCGATGACATTGACCAGGTGGCGGCCAAGCGCTCGGACGACAGGGCGTCTGCCGGCCAGCAGGAAATCACCGGCGTTTTGATGGACGCGTTTGCCGGTGCGCAGACTGTCGTGCGCGGCAATGCGACCTTTGGCATGTTCTCCAACTATCCGGAAAATGTCGATGACGCGCTTCGGCAGCGGGCGAGCGCGCGCTGGCTGGTGGATGGGCCGCAGACGCGCGAGGACTATATCGACATTTTCGCGCTGCTCGCCGGCAAGAACCACCAGATTCCGCTCGGCAAGCATGAGCTTTACGCCGCGCAGGAAATCAAGAAAGCGGTCGAGGCTGCCTACGATACTCACGACAAGCCGCAGGAAGAAGCGCTCGGCGCGGTGTTCAAGAAGTTTGTCGACGACAACGGCCCGCCCGATACAATCGCCGAGATCGGCGAATACCTTTTCCGCATCAAGGAGCGCGAGCCGCGCTTCACGGGCCGCGCGGTCAAGAACGTCACCGATGCCATCAAGATGCGGGCGATGGATATTGAACTGCCGGATGAGTGGTTCGCGAAGCCTGAGACGTTCATGCACAAGGGCTACGACGACAAGAAGGCGATGATTTCCGAACTGCGGCGTCCGTTCACCGTTGAAATGGTGATGCAGGAAGTGAACCGGTATGCGGATTCTGAGTTCCGCTATTCCGACAAGTCGGATGATAGCGCCGTGCAGAAGATGATACGGGACGCAAGGTTGCGCGAGCGGGCGATGGCGGAGGTGGAGGCGTTGAAGAAGAAGGGTGCCTGGTGATGGCGGTTGGCTGCGCCGAAAGCTTGAATAAGGTGGTCATTCTGCTATGATCTAGCTAAGCTAGCTTTAATCTGGAACATGGCCATGACTGCTTTCGGAACTTTCGATGCCAAAAACCAACTCTCCAAACTGCTCGACATGGTCGAGCGCGGCGAGGAGGTGACGATTACGCGCAACGGCAAGCCCGTGGCGCGGCTGGTGGCGCCTGAATCGGAGGAAGACCGCAAGGCGCGTGCGCGGCGGGCCATGGAGTGGATCAAGGAAAACAGAAAAAAGAACTCCCTGGGTGACGATACGATCAAGGGATTGATTGAGATGGGCAGGCGGTGAGTTTTATTGTTGATGCATCGGTCGTTTTCGCCTGGCAATTTCCGGATGAAGAAAGCGCACTCTCCGAGAAGGTTGCCGAACGGATGCTGGACGAAGGTGCGATTGTTCCCATTCATTGGGTGGCGGAAATCGCGAACGGTTTTGCCATGGCGGTAAGGCGTGGCCGAATGTCTTCCGGATACCGGTCAGGTGCCTTGGATCAGCTCAAAAGCATGCGTATTGAAGTCGACAAAGACAGTGCCGAACGCCTGTGGACAGATACACAAATGCTTTGCGACAAGCATAATCTCACCGCCTATGATGCAGCCTATCTCGAAATGGCGCTTCGACTCCGGTTGCCTTTGGCGAGTCTGGACAAAGCCCTTGTTCGGGCCGCGCAGGCGGAAGGCGTTATCGTTATCGGACTTTCCTCATGAAAACCAACTGCGCCAAACGCTGGTCGGAAGAGACGTTCGCTACCTATTCGCGGGGTATATGATTTGAACCGCCTCTACGAAAATGAACTCATCTACGGTCGGCTGCTGACAATCGACCAGCCGCATCTGATCGAGCGCTATAACAAGGCGCTCAAAGCGTTCGGGCTGAAAGCGACGAAGCTCAAAGAATTCAACATCGACAAGACCGGTTTCTCGCCACAGGTGGCCAAGGAACTCGATGACTTTGACTATCTCGACCCGAACGGCGTCAACCGGCGCTTTATCATTCTGACGCCGGATCAGGCGGGGCTGCCAGTGGTGCAGACGCAGTTTTCCAACACCGACGAGTTGATGTTCGAATTCTTCGACGGCAATGCGCGGGCGATCAATGCGCTGACGATCAAGGATGTGATCTACGGCGAGATTGAGGATTCTGTCTCCGAAGTTGACGACATCGAAGATCTGCTGTCGATCAAGCAGGTCGAGTTCCGCGTCTTGTCTGCGGACGACACGCTCGGCAAGGCGGCGGAGTTGCGCACGCTGACGGACCGGCTGACGGGCGAGCCGGACGCATGGCGCGACAATGAACTGTTGAACCGGATGGTCGAGCTGGCAAAAACTGCCGGCGACATTCGCGAGAATGCGCTCGTGCCGGACAAGGTTGTGTTCCGTCACAATGCGTTCTGGACCAGCCATTTTTCCGGGCTTTATGTGTTCATCGACGAGAAGATGACGACAGTCATCTCGACGCCCGATGCACCGGGGTTCCGCCGGTCGCGGCCTTGGCAGGTGTCTTATCTGTCAATCAACGATGCGGACGCAATCTACAAGTTTCTCGCCTCCACGGGGCGGCTGGATCTGCCGCGCTCATCGTGGCTCGAACCGTCCGGCTTTCTGGAGCATCGCGCCGAAATGGTCATCCGCGATCTGGTGCGCAGGGCCGAGCCGAAGACTGATCTTGCCAAGGTGGACGCGATCTGGCTGCAGACATGGATGCATCGCAACAGTGCTTTGATCCAGCGAGATGGCAGCTATCCGCTGCTCAATTCGCTCAAACGGACCGCGGCGGAAACAGGGCGGATTGACCCGGGGCAGATCGAGCCGCAGTTCCGCTTTCTTGCTTTGCGAGCCAAGCCGGACCACCCGGACCGCTGGCTGGTGAACCGGCTGATCAGCGAGTTTGTGCCGTCGGATTTTGTGGCGCGCTACGCTTTCAACAAGCAGGGCTTCTACACCGACTACCAGACATGGCCGGACCTTTATCAGGCGCATGTTGTAGAGACGCTGAAAACAACCTATCTCAAAGACCGGCAGGCGTGGCGCAAGCGCTTCTATGACCTGCCCTGAATTGTTCTTTCTGCGGAGGACCATCCATGCTTGATCCGATCATCGAATTCTTTTCCCGGACATTCTATCTGATCGGTCGCGGCATCGGGCAACTGGTCGCGTGGCTGTTGTGGCCGTTTGTGAAACTGTTCGCCTTCTACCGGTCGACCGGTTTCATCTGGAAGTCGCTGATCGGCGTCGGTGTGCTGGCAGTGCTTGTCGGCTATGGCTGGTTTTTCTGGAACGCCGTCACCTACAATGGCTATAACCCTGACTATGTGGAACCCTTGAAGCTGGAGACCCGCGGGGTGTCCGCCGGCGAGGAAGTGGCGGCGACCGGCGGCGGCACAACGGCGAAGACATGCGGGCGATCCGCAATCGTCGATGTCGCTGCATCCTTGACTGATTTCAACGTCAATCAGAACCGCTGGATTTCATCCATGCTGCTCTACAAGACCGGATTCTTCGGCCTTTCGTGGGACAAGACGCCGTTTTTTGACAACAAGGCGTCCTTCCAGCGCGGCATTCACACCGCCGTTCAACGCATGTCCAATGAACTGGTGGATTCGCTCGGCCGCGTGCGCGGCACGTCGCAGATCGATCCCGACCTCAACAAGGCGCGCGGACAGCTGCAGTACGATATCAGTTCCTGGTATTTCGGCTTCAACCCGCTTGGCTTCCGCCAATCCTCGCCTTCGTCATACCGCATCGGCATCGACGCCCTCAACGCGTTCAACACGCGGCTTGCCAATTGCGAGGCGACCTTTGATGCGCGCGCCGACAACCTGGCGACCATGATCGACGCAATCACCAGCCAGATCGGTTCGACAACCGCAGCGATAGACGAGCGGTCCAAACTCAACAATCTCGGCTGGTTTGACACGCAGGCCGACAATTATTTCTGGGACTCGATGGGCCAAATCTATGCCTACTACGGCTTTGTTTCAGCGGCGCACGCGGACTTTGAGGACATCATCAAGACCAAGGCACTCGATGCCGTCTGGAACCGCATGGAAGACCAGATGCGCGCCGCGCTCGATCTTGACCCGTGGATCATTTCCAACGGCAAGGAAGACGGCTGGATCATGCCGACGCATCTGACGACGCTTGGCTTCAAGATATTGCGTGTGCGCTCGAACCTTGTGGAAGTGCGCGACATCCTCAAGCAGTAGCTGGGGCTGACATGTCACCGGACAAGCCGCTGGTTATTTCATGCCCGCTTCCACGGTCGTTGGAGTTGATTTTTACACCGGGGCAGGAGCGAGCGCTCCGGGAAAATTATGAGCTTGTCGAGACAACCGATGACGCTCTTGCGGGTCTCTCCGATGCTGCGCTCGGCAAGGCTAGATACATCATCGGCCAGCCGCCGCTTTCCGCTGAAACGCTGGCGCGTCTGAGGTCACTACGCTGCATTTTCAATGTTGAGAGCAACCTGATCAACAACATGCCTTACGACGAGGCCTTCGCACGGGGCATCCATGTCGTGACGACGGGCGCGGTGTTTGCCGAGCCTGTGGCCGAAATCGGGCTCGGGTTTGCGCTGGCACTTGCGCGCGGAATTGCCGAAGCGGATGCAATGTTCCGTAGTGGCGCCGAGCTTTGGGGCGGAGAGGGCAACCGCGAAGCCCGGCTGTTGTCCGGCTCGGAGATCGGCATCATCGGCTTTGGCGATCTTGGCAAGGCGCTGCTGCGCGTGCTGTCAGGTTTTCGCGCCAAGGTACGCATTTACGACCCGTGGCAACCACTGTCGATCATCCGCGACCACGGCGCAGAACCCGCATCGCTCAGCGATATCATGACCGGGAGCGACACGGTGTTTGTCGTGGCGGCGGTGACGTCTGAAAACCAGAAATTTCTCGGCGCTGAGGCCTTCGCTTCCATGCGCAACGGCGCGTCTTTCATCCTGCTCAGCCGCGCCGATGTGGTGGATTTCGATGCGCTGATGGATGCCGTGGAAAGCGGCCGCATCCGGGCCGCGTCCGATGTCTATCCAATTGAGCCACTTCCTGCGGATCACCGCGTGCGCAGCATCAACGGCTTTTTGCTCTCAGCCCACCGTGCTGGGGCGCTGGACGTTGCCTTCAAGCGCATGGGCGACATGGTGCTGGAAGACATGGCGCTGATGGACAAAGGCTTGCCGCCGCTGCGCTGCAAGCGTGCCGAGCGGGAGACCGTGGCGCGGATGCAGTCGAAGCCTGTGACACGGAACTAAATCGGCAAGTTCGTCGTGTCCTTGACCTCTTCCATCACCGTATAGGTCCGCGTCTCGCGAATGCCGGGCACTGCGGTCAGCAGGTCCGACAAAAACTGCCGGTAGGCAGACATGTCGGCGACGCGCGCCTTGACCAGGTAGTCGAACCCGCCCGCAATCAGATGGCATTCAAGCACATCGGCCGTGCGGCGGATTGCGGCGGCGAAGGCGTCGAAGACATCGGGCGTGGTGCGCTCCAGCTTGACCTCGACGAACAGCAGCAATGCGCGGCCAAGCTTTTCCGGCGACAGCAGCGCGGTGTAGCCGATGATGAACCCATCGCGGGTCAGACGCTTGACGCGCTCGTTGGTGGCGGTGGCGGACAGGTGGACGCGCTCGGACAATTCGGTGTTGGTCAGGCGGCCATTGGCCTGCAATTCACGCAGGATGCGGCGGTCAATCTGGTCGAGAGATTTGATATCCACCAAAATTCTCCAATTTTCAAAGAAATCCGCCAGTCAATTATCAAAGTATGGTGAAAAAATCCACAGAATATAGGTTATACAGGGAAAAATAAATCTGGAGGAAATGCTGATGTCCACCGCCCCGCTATTTTACGCCGATCCGATGCCGTCCGATGACCAGCTTGTTGCCCGTTTGCTCGAGCAGGGCAAGAGCGACTCAGCAACGGAAGGGGCGATTGACCGGCGGGCGTCAGACTACATCAATGCCATCCGCGCGCAATCGGGCGGCATTGGCGGGGTTGAGGATTTCCTGCGCGAATATGGCCTGTCAACCCGAGAGGGTCTGGCGCTGATGGTGCTGGCCGAAGCGCTGCTGCGTGTGCCGGACGGCGCGACGCAGGACCGGCTGATTGAGGACAAGCTGCATCAGGGCGGCTGGGCGCAGCATGAGAGCAAGGGCGGCTCGCTGTTTGTCGCCGGTTCGGCTTGGGCGCTCGGTCTTTCGGCAAAAGTCATCAAGCCGGGTGAGACGCCGGAAGGCGTGATTGCCACGCTGATGAAGCGCGTCGGCCTGCCGACCGTGCGCACCGCGACGAAGCAGGCGATGCGGTTTCTCGGCCATCATTTCGTGCTCGGCGAGACCATCAAGGATGCGCTGAACCGCGCCCGCTCCAACGAGAGCAAAGGCTATCGCCATTCATTCGACATGCTGGGCGAGGGCGCGCGGACGGCGGAAGATGCCAAGCACTATTTCAACTCCTACGCCAACGCGATTGAAGCCATCGGCAAGGCCGCAGGCAACAAGCCGTTGCCGGACCGGATGGGCATTTCCGTCAAGCTCTCGGCGCTTCACCCGCGCTATCTTGCCACGCACAAGGACAGGGTGATGGCCGAACTGGTGCCGCTGGTGCTCGACCTTGCCCGCAAGGCAAAATCCTACGATCTCAACTTCACCATCGACGCCGAAGAGGCTGACCGGCTCGAACTGTCGCTTGACGTGATCGACGCCGTATTCGCCGACAAGTCGCTCGATGGCTGGGACGGGTTCGGCCTTGCCATCCAGTCGTACCAAAAGCGGGCAGGGGCGGTCATCGCCCATGTTGAGGCGCTGTCGAAGCGCCTTGGCCGTCGCATGATGGTGCGCCTTGTGAAAGGCGCATACTGGGACACGGAAGTGAAGCGGGCGCAGGAGCGCGGGCTGGATGGCTATCCGGTGTTCACCCGCAAGGCGGCGACTGATGCCTCATATCTTGCCTGCGCGCGGCAGATGCTGAATGCGCGGCCGACCCTGTTTCCGCAGTTCGCTACCCACAATGCGCTGACTGTCGCAACCATCATGGAAATGGCCGGCGCGGACAAGACCGGGTTCGAATTCCAGCGCCTGCATGGCATGGGCGAGACGCTCTACAAGTCCGTCACCGAAGGCGGCGACAAGATCGCCTGCCGCATCTACGCGCCGGTCGGCGGCTATCGCGATCTGCTCGCCTACCTTGTCCGTCGCCTGCTGGAGAATGGCGCGAACTCGTCGTTCGTTTCGGTTGTCGGCGATACCAATATCCCGGTGAAAAGCCTGCTGGTGCGTCCGGGTGAAATTCTCAATGACGGCAAGGGCTACGCCAATCCTAACATCCCCAAGCCACTCGCCATCTACCCGGATCGGGCCAATTCGAAGGGCTTCGATTTTGGCGACCGCAAGGAGCTGGCAAAGCTCGTCACGTCGCTTGCCAAGCAGAAAACCGATATCGAAGCCAAACCGCTGATCCCCGGCGCTTCCGCCTTCGCGCTGCGCGAAGACGTGCGCTCGCCTGTCGATGGCAAGCCGGTCGGTGTCGTGATGAATGCGACGACGCAGAATGTGTCCGAAGCGGTTGATGCCGCCCGCAAGGGCTTCAAGTCATGGTCGCGCATGAGCGTCGAAGACCGCGCCAAGCGGCTGGAGAAGGCAGCGGATCTGCTCGAAGCCAAGCGCGATCATTTCCTCGCGCTCCTGTCGCGCGAGGCAGGCAAGACCATGGACGATGGCGTTTCGGAAGTGCGCGAGGCGGTCGATTTCTGCCGCTTCTATGCGCGCGAAGCTGTCAAATCATTCGGCGAGCCAATTGCCCTGCCGGGACCGACAGGCGAGGACAACCGCCTCGTCCATCGCGGCCGCGGCGTGTTTGTCTGCATCAGCCCATGGAATTTCCCGCTGGCGATTTTCGCCGGTCAGGTTGTTGCTGCACTGGCTGCGGGCAATGCGGTTCTCGCCAAGCCGGCCGAGCAGACGCCACTGGTGGCGCATGAGATGGTGAAAATCCTGCACGAAGCGGGCGTGCCGAAAGATGCGCTCCTATTCGTGCCGGGCGATGGCCGCATCGGCGCGGCGCTCACCTCGCATCCGAAGATCGACGGCGTCTGCTTCACCGGTTCGACCGAAACCGCTTGGGCAATCAACCGCACGCTCGCCGCCAAGTCCGGCCCGATCGTGCCGCTGATTGCCGAGACCGGTGGCATGAACGCGATGATCGTTGACGCCACCGCGCTGCCGGAACAGGTGGCGGATGACGTCGTCTCCTCCGCTTTCCGCTCCGCCGGTCAGCGCTGCTCGGCGCTGCGCCTGTTGTTCGTGCAGGAAGATGTCGCCGACCGCATGCTCGACATGATCGAGGGTGCTGCACGCGAATTGAAGATGGGCGATCCCATGAATTTGCACACGGATATCGGCCCGGTGATTGATGGCGACCAGCTGAAAATGCTCAACGGCCACATCGCTGCGATGCGCAAAAGCCAGAAGGTACGCTTCGCCGCTGAGGCACCAAGCGGCGGCCTGTTCTTCGGCCCGCACATCGTTGAACTCACCAAAGCCGAAGCGCTGGAGCGCGAGATATTCGGGCCGGTGCTGCATGTCGTGCGCTACAAGGCGGGCGGGCTCGACAAGGTGCTCGACCAGATTGAAGCCACCGGCTTCGGCCTGACGCTCGGCATCCACACCCGCATCGAAGACACAGTCAAAAAAGTCACCGACCGCCTCGACACCGGCAACATCTACGTCAACCGCAACATGATCGGTGCGGTGGTGGGCACGCAACCCTTCGGCGGCTCAGGGCTTTCGGGCACGGGGTTCAAGGCGGGCGGGCCGCACTATCTGCTCAGGTTCGCGTTGGAGCAGGTGGTGTCAGTGAATACGGCCGCTGCTGGCGGGAACGCGAGTTTGATTGCGATGGGGGAATAGCGAATCGCCCTATATTGTGTAAGTCATCGCCCATGGAGGAAACAAAATGGGC
>JANPGC010000316.1:0-5157 GCA_031423755.1 Phyllobacteriaceae bacterium
GGTGGTGATCGCATCGCCGATCCACATGCACTGTGCGCAAACCTGCCTAGCGCTCACGGTCTGCGCATTTGTGTCTGTCATCGATTGTCCTTTTGAATTTTTGCCGTTCCTCAGGAACGGTGAAATCGACCCCGCACGGCCGCTGCCTGCCATGCGGGGGAACCTGCCAGCGCCAATGTTAGGCTCCAGACTCATAACCAATAACACACGGTTGCTGCGATGCAGACTGCGGCGAGGAAGTTTGTTGCGGATCGGTCATATCGGGTTGCGATGCGCCTGAAGTCCTTGAGGCGGCAGAACATGCGTTCGATTGCGTTTCGATCTCTGTAAAGGTGGGGCGAGAAGCAGTTTTTCCAGATGCGGTTGGCCTTGGGCGGAATGTTGGGCATGACGCCTTTGGCCTCGATCTGGCGCCTTATCGCATCGCTGTCATAGCCTTTGTCGCCATGCAGGATGCGGCATTCTGGCAGGCACTCGAGAAGCTCCATTAGTTCACTGATGAAGATCTGCGCAACCTTTTTGCGCCGCTGCTCGCGTCGGAATGATAATCGCGCCCATAGGCGAACAAAGCGATAAACGAGAAGAGGGACTGCATCATCAGACATCCGTGAGCAATCGCTTCGCCCATTTTGAATCTGCGCTGAAGGCGCTTTGCTTTCATCGCCTCCGGGCAATTATGCCCGCCAGCAAGCCGCGGTCCTGCAAAAGGATCGTCTTTAAATCCTCGACACCGAGAAAACAGCCCGGGAGTGGGCATCCGAAATCCCTCGAGCTAATGGCAGCTTTCAGGGTCACCGGAGCGTCGGCTGGACGACTGGAATGGCGGCGCCTTGCTGCCTGGCAGGATCGGGGCCGAAGAACGAACCCGCTACGCGGGAGGGCGCGCGCAGCGGACGACGCATCCACACAGTTGACCGGTGGCGGATTGATCGTCGGTCGACGCAAGCAGAGCATGAAGGGCTTCTTCAACAAGGAGCCTTAACATGCACAATCATCCGAACGATCCTGCGATCAGCCCGCTGCGCCAACGCCTGATCGATGACATGAACCTTCGCCGTTTCGGGCACGAGACGCAGCGCAATTATCTGCGCGATGTCGGACGCCTTGCCAGCTTTCTCGGTCGGCCACCCGATACCGCAACCGCTGATGATTTGCGTCGCTTCCAGGTCTGCCAGCAAAGCGATGGCGTCCCAGTGCCGACGATGAACAGCGTTGTGTCGGCGTTGCGGTTTTTCTTCACAAACACGCTCGACCGTCCAGACCTCGCCCGCCGCCTTGTCCGGCTGGCGCATCCGCGCAAACTGCCGGTGGTGCTGAGCCGTGAGGAAGTGACCCGTCTGCTCGACGCCACGACCTGTATCAAGCATCAAGCCGCACTTGCCGTTGCCTATGGTTCGGGCCTGCGCGTTTCGGAGGTCGCTTCGCTCAAGGTCGCCGACATTGACAGCGAACGCATGCTGCTGCGGGTGGAGCGCGGCAAGGGCGGGCGCGACCGCAACGCAATGCTGTCAGAAGATCTGCTCACGCTTTTGCGCCAATGGTGGCGAGCCGGTCGCCAGCAGGGTGTCATGCGACGGGACGGTTGGCTCTTCCCGGGCATCAACACGCTCAGGCCGATCAGCACCCGTCAACTCCACCGCGTTGTTGTTGAAGCCGCAAGGATGGCCGATATCGACAAACGGGTCGGACTGCACACGCTGCGCCATTCCTTCGCCACCCACCTTTTGGAAGACGGTGTCGATATCCGCGTCATTCAGGTGTTGCTCGGTCACGCCAAGCTGAACAACACGGCTCCTTACACCAAGGTTGCGACACGCACCGTGCGCTCGGTGACCAGTCCGCTTGATCGGCTTGGCTTGTTCAAAGCGGAAGCATCGCCACCCGGCGGTTGAGCCGTGCGCGCCTCGATCGAGGTCGCCGACATCTTCCGCGCTGCCGGGCCCGCATACAGAGCCTCCCATGCAGGTCACCTGAGCCTGGCAGAACTCAAGGTCATGTCGGCGATCGAGAACTGCCGCACGGCGGCACTCGGCGGTCATATCGAAGCCTGCGAAGATTGCGGGCAGTGGCGCGTGTCCTACAATTCGTGCCGCAACCGCCATTGCCCGAAGTGCCAAGGTGCGGCCGCGCAGACATGGCTTTCAGAGCGTGAGGCTGACCTGCTGCCGGTCGGCTATTTCCATGTCGTGTTCACGCTGCCCGCCGAGATCGCGGCACTCGCGTTCCAGAACAAGGCGCTCGTCTATGAGCTTCTGTTCAAGGCAGCATCGCAGACCATGCTGACCATCGCGGCCGATCCGAAGCATCTCGGCGCCCGCATCGGCATCACCGCCGTGCTCCATACATGGGGCTCGGCCATGACCCATCATCCGCACGTGCACATGATCGTACCTGGCGGCGGCATTGCGCTGGATGGAAGTCGATGGGTCTCGTCGCGCCCGGCGTTTCTGCTTCCGGTCCGGGTGCTCGGCAAGCTGTTCCAAAGGCTGTTCCTGACCCGCCTGATCGCGTTGCGTGATGCCGGTCGGCTCGTCTTCTTCGGATCCATGGCGCACCTTGCTGATCGCCGCGCATTCCTGCGACAACTCGCTCCCGTCCGTCAGAAGCGCTGGGTGGTCTACGCCAAGGCACCGTTTGCAGGGCCGGAGGCGGTTCTTGCCTATCTGTCGCGATATACCCACCGGGTGGCTATCTCCAATCATCGCCTGATCGGCTTCGACGGGAGCCGCGTCACCTTCCGCTACAAGGACTACCGTCGCGATGGTGCCGACCGGCAGCAAATCATGACGCTTGCGACCGGTGAGTTCATCCGCCGCTTCCTCATCCATGTCCTGCCACGTGGGTTCCATCGGATCAGGCACTACGGTTTGCTTGCAAGTTCTGCCCGGAAGACAAGCCTGGTTCTCGCCCGCAAACTTCTGAATGTCGCTATGCCGCCGGACACCGCCACGTCAGACGAGCCGGACGACTTTCGCCCGCCATGCCGTTGCTGCGGTGGACGCATGATCATCATCGAAGTGTTCGAACGTTGGAGGCAACCGCGCGGCCCGCCGCATGCGACGAAGCCAAATCGGGAGGCGAGCCCATGATCCAGCATGGCAAACTCAAACCTTCAGCCGCAAGCACGCCGCTTGCGGCAATGGACCCATGCACGCCCAAAGCGACAATCCTCGCCGATACGCTCCCGACAAGCCACATGCCTTGCCGAACGCAAGGCACGAACGGGCATCCCAGCTGCCCGCTGGAGTCCGTCCTCGGGCCTCCAAACGGCGCTCACGCCATTGCCGACATAAGCCGCAGATCGAAATCCCCATAGCCATCGTCCCGTCGCCCGCGGGTTCCTTCCCCGGGGACTTTCGTACGCCTCACGGCGCCCGAAACTCTTCACGACTCTGGAATGTCGGGTTTATAGCGATGGAAGGCAATTACCTGCCATTGGCCGATTATGCGATAGCATGACCGCAAGCGACCCAAGGTCCGGATCTCGATGCCAAAAACTCACTTTCTGTGAGCGGCCTGTTGAATTGCGGACGGAATTGATCCGGTTTGTCAATTCGTGCTGATCCCGCGACATGGTTGATAAACACAATTTTTTCAGGCCACTACGCTTGTCCGAATGGATCAGCAACAGTTGCAAACGCGGATCAAATCGAAGTGAAAATTAACAGTAAACGCGCCATTTCGCTTCAAAAGCCCGGAAACCTGAACCTATTTTGGTTCAATCGAAAGCAGATCAGCTTCAGCAGTTAGAAACATCGAGACACGGAACTAAATCAGACATCAAAAGTTACTGATTATGATTGCTAATTTTAGCCGTCATTTTATGGAGACGTCAAATGCAAGACTCCCAAACCCACAACGGCGGACATATTTTGTCCTCGCCAAACTCCCGCCGCACCGTACTTAAATGGACCGGCGGCGCAATGGCCACTCTGGCGATTTTCGGCGGCCAATTGCCAAACTTCGGTATGAGCGAAGCGCTCGCCGCTGATCTTGGCGAAGGCGATATCGGCATATTGAACTATGCCTACGCGTTGGAGCAGCTCGAAGCTGCATTCTACGTCAAGGTCATCGAAAGCCCATATGGCGGCATCAGCGACAGCGAAAAGATGATCCTGACAGACATTCGCGACCATGAAGTGGCCCACGTGGAATTTTTTAAAAAGGCGCTCGCTGACAAGGCTATTCCAAGCCTTGAAGTGGATTTCTCAAAGATCGATTTTACCAGCCGCGACAGCGTGCTGAACACCGCCAAGACATTCGAAGACCTCGGCGTCGCCGCGTATAATGGCGCGGGAAAGCTCATCAAGAACGTTGATTATCTCGCTGCCGCCGGAACCATTGTTTCGGTCGAGGCGCGTCATGCCGCAACGATCCGCGACCTGCTGCAGCCCGGAAGCGTGGCCTTCTCGGGACCTGACGTGGTCGACAAGAACGGCCTTGATGGCGCATTGCCGCCGGCAAAAGTTCTCGCTGCTGCTGATCCATTCATCAAAACCGAAGTCACAGCGCTCAGCTTGTAAAAGGACCGTCATCATGAACACGAACAGCAATACAATTCTTGGAACACTCGATCCCGATCTGATTGGCCGCATGGTCAGCACAAGACGGGGCCTGTTCTCGCAAGCGGCCCTGTCGCTCGGCGCATTGGCGTCCGCGCCCTTGGTTCTGGCCGCCGCTTCAAAGGAAGCCTTCGCTGCCGGAATGCCGCAGCAAATTGTCGACACGTTGAACTTTGCGCTCACCCTTGAACACATTGAGGATGCATTCTACCGGTCGGCGCTCGAGAAGAACTTCATCCCGAAAGAGCATGAAGCGGTCTTTCAGCATATCGGCCTGCATGAGGCACAGCATGTAGCTTTCCTTCAAAGCGCTTTGGGCGCGGCTGCGGTCAAGCGGCCTGAGGCGGATTTCACCGCTGGCGGCAAATATGCGGACGTGTTCTCGAACTTTGAGACATTCCTTACGCTCAGCCAAACATTCGAGGATTTAGGCGTCGCCGCATACAAAGGCCAGGCTGGGAATCTAATGGAGAATGGCGACATCCTCACAGCGGCCTTGCAAATCCATTCCGTTGAAGCCCGCCACGCGGCAGCGGTCCGCCGGATTGGCGGCAAGAAGGCGTGGGATTCGGCTTTCGACGAGCCGATGACCAAG
>JANPGC010000317.1:0-10806 GCA_031423755.1 Phyllobacteriaceae bacterium
ACCTTCGGTCCGAAGCCCTCAAGATATTTCGCCTGTCCGCCAGCGGCGATGGTTGCCAGCGTGCGGCCATGGAAGGCGCCTTCCATGGTGATGATGCGGAATTTTTCTGGATGGCCTGACACAAATTGATAGCGACGAGCGGTCTTGATCGCGCATTCGAGCGCCTCAGCACCGGAATTGGTGAAAAACACTTTGTCGGCAAAGCTGGCCGACGTCAGTCTGCCGGCGAGTTCTTCCTGGCCGGGGACTTCATACAGGTTTGACACATGCCAAAGGTTCTCGGCCTGAGTTTTCAGCGCCTCGACAAGTTTCGGATGTGAATGGCCGAGCGAGTTGACCGCGATACCTGCAGCGAAGTCGAGATAGCGGTTGCCTTTTTCGTCGATCAGCCAGACGCCTTCGCCTTTGACAAAGCGCAGTTTTGCCCGGGCGAAGGTTTGATAAAGTGTTGAACTTGCAGCATTCATGGTCTTACCAAAAGCCTGTCAGAAAACGCTGGCCAATGTGCCAGGAAAGCCAAAAACAAAAGACCGCCAACAGCGGCGGCCCTTTGGCGACAATATCGTATTTCCGTTCCCCAAAGTCAACAAACAGCCAGAATTGCCTGATTTTGATGAATTTCCGAAGCGGCGGCCTAACGTGACGGAAGAATTTTTTCGTCAATGTCACAACTTGGGGAAAACTCCGAAAAGCTGTTTGTGTTGCATTTCGGACTCTTGTCAGCGAGTCGCCAATAATTGTAGTTTCAATCCAACAAGAACTATATATCGCGTGGCGGTCCCAGTCCTCTTGCAGATGTTGTGTGCCCCAATCGGTTCGCCCGGTTGGAGCGTGGGGATTCGAGACTGTTCACTGCCGGAGATTGATTTCATGAACTGGACTGATGAACGAGTGGAATTGCTGCGCAAATTGTGGAGCGAGGGCCTGAGCGCAAGTCAGATCGCCGCGCAAATCGGTGGCGTCAGCCGCAATGCGGTGATTGGAAAGGTGCACCGGCTAAAGTTGTCCGGGCGCGGGAAGCAGACTTCTGCACAGCCACGCGCAAAGAAGCCCGCACCAGCGACGCAATCTGCGCGGCCCACATCTTCGGGACGTCCCACCTCTTCCGGTGGCTCGTCGCGCATCAGCAGCCACACGCATGCTGTCGGCGCGACAGCTTTGAAGGCCGACTATCAGGTGCAAGCGATTGCTGCGACGGTGCTGGAATTTGTGCCTGCCTTGACGCAACCGGTATCCAAGGCGCTGAAGCTGGTCGAGCTGTCAGAACATACGTGCAAATGGCCGATCGGCGACCCGTTGGCTGTAGATTTCAACTTCTGCGGCAATGATTCCGGGGACGCGGGCCCTTATTGCCAGTTTCACGCCAAGATGGCGTATCAGCCGGCATCAGACCGCCGCCGCGTCAGGTGAATTCAGCTGCTTTCGAGTGAGTAACCTGAACCGCGCACAGTGCGGATCGGGTCTCGTTCTTTGCCTCGATTGATGGCTTTGCGCAGGCGGCCAATATGGACGTCGACCGTGCGGTCATCCACGTAAATATCCTGCCCCCAAACACTGTCCAAAAGCTGCGTGCGCGAATAGACGCGGCCCGGTGCAAGCAAAAAAAACTCGAGCAACCGATATTCGGTCGGACCGAGCTTGAGCTCACGGCCTTCGCGGCGGACGCGATGGGAGTCGCGATCCATTTCGATCTCGCCTGCTCTCAAGATCGCTGAGACGGTTTGCGGCTTCATCCGGCGAAGCATGGCTTTGACACGAGCCATCAACTCGGGCGTGGAAAACGGCTTGACGACATAGTCATCAGCGCCGGTGGCAAGCCCGCGCACCCGCTCGCTTTCTTCTCCCCGAGCCGTCAGCATGATTATCGGCATTTGCCGGGTTTCAGGCCAGGCACGAAAGCGGCGGCACAGCTCTATGCCGGACACGCCCGGAAGCATCCAGTCAAGGATTGCCAGATCCGGCACATTGTCGCGGAGGACGACCTCAGCCTCATCGCCGTTTGCGACCGTTACAACCTTGTAGCCCTCGGCCTCCAGATTGTAACGCAAGAGAATGCTGAGCGCTTCTTCGTCTTCGATGACTGCAATTCGTGGTGCCAATGCCATTTGTGTTGCCGTACCTGCTATTTCTCAGCTGTGATCTGGTGGCTTGTGTCATCTTTCGACCGCTCCGCGGGCATTTGAGTGCCTGTTGCGATGTAGTAGACGGTCTCAGCGATATTGGTGGCGTGGTCGCCGACGCGCTCCAGATTTTTGGCGCAGAAGAGAAGGTGCGTGCAGGCAGTGATGTTGCGTGGATCTTCCATCATGTAGGTGAGGAGTTCGCGGAACAGCGAGGTGTAGAGTGCGTCGATCTCGTCATCGCGGTCGCGCACTTGCTCGAGACGGTCTACCGCGCGGGACGCGTAGGCGTCGAGCACGTCTTTCAGCTGATTGAGCGCCAACTCGGCGAGCGCTTCGATGCTGCGGTAGAGCTTGACCGGATGGCGGCTTTCAGCCACGGCAAAGGAGCGCTTTGCAATGTTCTTGCCCATGTCGCCAATCCGCTCAAGATCGTTGGAGATTCGGATCGCACCAATGATCTCGCGCAGATCGATCGACATCGGCTGGCGGCGGGCAATGGTGGAGATTGCTTTCTCGTCGATATCGCGCTGGGCAACATCCAGGAAATTGTCAGAAACAATGACCGACTGCGCCAATTTGCCGTCGCCCTTGACCAGAGCCTGGACCGACTGTTCGATCATGCGTTCGGCCTGACCGCCCATTTCGGCAATCTTCCCCGCCAGGAAGCTCAAGTCTTGGTCGTAAGAGCGGACCGTGTGTTGTGACTGCATCATTTGACTTGTCCTTCGGGTGCTGGCTTAGCCGAAACGGCCGGTAATGTAATCCTGGGTGCGCTTGTCGTCCGGATTGGAGAACATTTTCTCCGTCGGGCCTTCTTCGACAAGCACGCCAAGATGAAACATCGCGGTGCGCTGGGAAACACGGGCTGCCTGCTGCATCGAATGCGTCACAATGACGATGGTGAAGTTCTCGCGCAGCTCGTCGATCAGCTCCTCCACCTTGGCGGTCGCGATCGGGTCGAGCGCCGAACATGGTTCATCCATCAAGATGACTTCCGGATTGACTGCAATGGCGCGAGCAATGCACAGGCGCTGCTGCTGTCCACCGGACAGACCGGTGCCGGGGCTTGAAAGGCGATCCTTCACCTCTTCAAACAGACCCGCCTTGCGGAGACTGGATTCGACAACCTCATCCACGTCAGACTTGGAACTGACCAAGCCATGAATGCGCGGCCCGTAGGCGACGTTCTCATAGATCGACTTCGGAAACGGGTTTGGCTTTTGAAAGACCATCCCGACCCGGGCGCGCAGTTGCACGACGTCCAGGGATTTATCGTAAATATCCTTGGAATCGATCTCGATGGAACCCGTCACCCGACACGTCGGGATCGTGTCATTCATGAGGTTTATCGAGCGCAAGAACGTTGATTTCCCACAGCCGGACGGCCCGATAAATGCCGAAACAGAACGTTCTGGGATATCAATTGACAGGTTCTTGATGGCTTGCTTCTCGCCATACCAGACATCGACATTGCGCGCCTTGATCTTGTGCTGGGGCAACACCGGCTTTGCCATCACCTCTGTGGCAACCTGAGACATTGCGTTCATTTCTTTCCTCATGGGCCACCTACCAGCGGCGTTCAAAGCGTTTGCGAAGATAGATGGCGACGGCATTCAGCGCGAATAGCACGACCATCAGCAAAATGATGGCTGCCGCTGTTCGAGACTGGAAGCCGAGCTCGGGGAGATCTGACCAGAGATAGATCTGCACCGGGAGAAGTGTAGCTGCATCTGTGACGCCTTTTGGAACATCAACAATGAAGGCGACCATGCCGATCATCAACAGTGGCGCGGTCTCGCCCAGAGCCCGGGCGACGCCAAGAATTGTGCCTGTCAAGATGCCCGGCACTGCGAGCGGCAAGACATGATGAAACACGGCCTGCTGATGCGATGCGCCGACGCCCAGGGCGGCTTCCTTGATCGAAGGGGGCACAGAGCGGAAGGCGGCGCGGGATGCGATGATGATTGTCGGTAGAACAAGCAAGGCCAGAACCAAGCCGCCAACCAGCGGTGCTGAGCGAGGCATGCCGAAGAAATTCAGGAATACGGCCAGTCCAAGCAGACCGAAAATGATTGAGGGGACAGCCGCCAGATTGTTGATGTTGACCTCAATGAAGTCCGTCATGCGGCCTTTGCGGGCGAATTCCTCAAGGTAGATCGCAGCAGCGATGCCGACCGGCAGGCTGATCGCGAGCGTGATCACGATGGTCATCAAAGAGCCCACAAGGGCACCCTTGATACCCGAAAGTTCCGGCTCGCGGGAATCGCCTGATGTGAAGAAGCGCCATGCGATGCCTTTCGAGACAAGCCCGCGTTCTTGCAGCGTTTCGAGAACTACGGCTTCCTTATCGGTTATGCGGCGGTCGGCTTCTACCTTTGAGAATTGCAGCTGCTGCCATTGACCGGCTGGAACCCCGCCGATTGCCGCAGGCTCAATCAAAACCTCGAATTCAAGCGTCGAACCATTGACTGCTTTCACGCGAAATGCGCCGTCATTGGCGCGGATAACTGTTCCGGAGGGCATAGTGTCAAATTGGCCGCTGATGCTGAATTTGTCATCCAGCTTGGCAATATTGATCGGTACGCTGCCAGTAGATCTGATGACGCTGGTCTGACTGCCTTTGAAATAGAGGTCGGCATCCGCGCTCATGAGAAGCGGCACATCTGCGGTCTTGCCGACCAGCGATGGATCCGAAACCACCCTCTTGCGCAAATCATCAGCAGCACCAGTGGAGAGCAGGCCCAGCAGTGCTTTCCGGTCTGCGCGGCCAGACATTGCCGGAAATGCGTCCTTCAGCGCATCTTTGGCCAACGTGCCAAAGTCGCCCTTCGACGGATTTGCGGCATCGACCTTGTCAGCGGACACTGTGACAGGAAGCGTTACCGTGTGTTCGAAGAAGGCCGGAAATCCCTTGCCGACGATATCTACCACAAGGAAAGCCAAGAACAGCGCGGTAATGCCGAGCGATATCAGGCCGTATGCCCGGAAGCGGCGTTCTGCGCGATAGCGCCTGGCGACAAGGTCTGCGCTGACGTCTGCCGTGCGGGGCGGGATCGGCATGGTGATGTCAGTCATATTGTTCCCGGTATTTCTGCACGACACGCAGTGCGACATAGTTGAGGCCAAGGGTGATCAGGAAAAGGACCAGACCGAGCGCGAAGGCGGACAGTGTCTTGGCGGAGTCAAACTCCTGGTCGCCCACAAGCAGAGTTGCAATCTGAACTGTGATCGTTGTCACTGCATCCAGCGGATTGAACGACAGGTTTGCGGCAAGGCCGGCTGCCATGACCACGATCATGGTTTCGCCGATGGCGCGTGAAATCGCGAGGATGAACGCGGACACGATGCCCGGAAGCGCGGCGGGGAGCACCACTCTCCTTATGGTCTCAGAGCGGGTCGCCCCAAGCGCATACGAACCATCGCGAAGCGACTGCGGGACGGCGTTGATGACATCGTCAGAAAGCGACGAGATCAGCGGAACAATCATCATGCCCATCACCACGCCGGCAGCGAGCGCAGACTCCGAAGAGACCGAAAGACCGAACGCCTCGCCCCAGCCACGGATTAGCGGGGCGACTGTCAGGGCAGCAAAGAAGCCGAGCACAACAGTTGGTACACCAGCCAGCATCTCAAGAATGGGCTTGGTATAGGCACGCATTCGGGGTGATGCATATTCCGCCATGTAAATTGCTGAGAAGAGGCCAAGCGGTCCGGCGATGATGATGGCGATCAGCGTGATCAGCAGCGTGCCGACCAGAAGCGGTATGAAGCCGAACGACGCAGGCTCAGAAGTCGGCGACCATTGCAAACCGGCAATGAACGACACCGGGGAAACTTGCGAGAAGAAAACAAGCGCCTCGAACAGCACGGACAGGACAATGCCGACGGTGATTAGAATTGCGAACCCTGAGGACAAGGCAAGAATTGCCAACACGATTCTCTCAACAGTATTGCGAGTGCGAAAATCCGGCGCGATTTTGGGGAGTGCATAAGCAGATGCCGCTGCGGCGGCAAAGAGACCTGCATATTGACCGTAGGGAAAAGCCGCGGCAGTTGCAGCGCCGTAGACCAGTCCCGCCGCTATCAGCGCGAAAAGCGCAACGTAGGCTCCGTGATAGAAGGGCAGTGAGTGCATGCTGCCGGGCCTGCCCGCCAGCAATGCTATTGCTTTGGAGCGACCGGCAACAAAAGCAGCAGAAGCTAGCAGCAAAAGGCCCACGTAGAAAATCAACATTGGAATGCCACCACCCTTAAACTGATCTTGCCCCGTGCCCAGCACTGCATGAAGCTCCATAAAGGCACAAGTTCACGCTCAACTGTCGCAAAGAAAATGCAAATAGGCCGGACCGGGCGACCGGTACATCCGCGATCGCCCCGTCCACATGTGCTGACTACATCAGCCCATCTGCCTTCAGGACCGACATGGAAGCAACGGCTTCCTTGGTGGCCTTCAACTGATCTTCCGGCAAGGTCACGAGGCCTTTGGCACCGAGGTAACCATCTTCACCAAGTGCTGCATCGGACGTGTATTCGGTCAGGAATTCAGCCATGCCAGGAACGACACCGACATGCTGCTTCTTCGCGTAGATGAAAAGCGGGCGGGAGACCTTGTAATCGCCAGAAGCGATGGACTCATAGGTCGGCGCAACGCCGTCGACCGTTGCGCCCTTGATCGAGGCGGCATTTTCTTCGAGGAACGAATAACCAAATATGCCGAATGCGTCCTTGTTGGACTGAAGTTTCTGAACGATCAGATTGTCATTTTCGCCAGCTTCAACATAGGCACCGTCCTCGCGGATGGACTTCCAGACCTTTTCAAAAGCCTTGGCATCTTCCTTCTTGAGGGCCTTCAGCGACTCAATGCCTTCGGCTCCCTTTTCCATGACGAGCTCGGCGAAGGAATCGCGCGTGCCGGATGTTGGAGGAGGGCCGAGCACTTCGATCTTGGTCGCTGGCAGCGTCGGGTCGATTTCATTCCACATCTTGTATGGATTGGCGATGAGCTTGCCGTCGGCGCCCGGTATTTCCTTCGCCAGCGCCAGGAATACTTGTGTCTTGGTCAGCGCAACGTCGGCGGCGTCCTTAGACTGGGCGATGGTGAGACCGTCGAAACCGACCTTGACCTCAACAATATCGGTCACGCCGTTTTTGGTGCAATCTTCAAATTCACTCTTCTTGATGGCACGCGAAGCGTTGGTGAAGTCGGGCGTGTCTTCGCCGACGCCGGCGCAGAACAGCTTCATGCCGCCGCCAGTGCCCGTTGATTCAACGACAGGGGTCTTGCCGGACGCTTTGCCGAAAGCCTCTGCGACGGCTGTTGTGAAAGGATAGACTGTTGACGAGCCGACGATACGGATCTGGTCGCGAGCCTCTGCGACAGAGGCAAATGCGGTGGCGGCCAGCAATGTTGCAACGGCGATGTTCAATACTCTCATGACAAACTCCCTGGGTGGGTTTTTCGTGACCGGCCTGACGCAGCCCGTCTGACGCTTTCCTAAGCACTTCCAACCAAAGCAATATGACGGTTTGAAAACAGTTTTATGACGTAATAAGTCACTGATTTTTCTATACTAATTGGAGCCGTCTACGTCAGGGCCTGTGTATTGCGGGAGATAGATGGCAAATGTCGAGCCCTTGCCCAACTGAGAGCTGATGGAAAGCCTGCCACGATGGCGGGTAGCAATGTGCTTGACAATGGCCAAGCCAAGACCGGTGCCCTTCTGCACAGACCCACTGTTTGCTGAAGCACGATAAAATCGTTCAGTCAGGCGGGGCAGATGTTCTGCGTCGATGCCCGGACCAAAGTCACTGACCGAAAGAATGACCTCGCCAGTATCGTCGATTTTTCGCTGTTTTATTTCCAGTACAACTCTCTTGCCCTGCTTGCCGTACTTACAGGCATTCTCGACAAGGTTCTCGACAATTTGGATAATTTCGTCTCGCATTCCACGGATCAAAAACGGCCCTCCAGCAAAATGCCGTTCAATTTCCACACCGCTTTCTGATGCGACCGGCTGCATGGAATCGATGGCCTCATCGGCGACTGAAACCAGATCCAGAACCATTGCTTCGTCGGTCAAGCTGCGCATTTCGAGCCGGGACAGAGATAAAAGATCATCGATAAGGCGAGACATACGCGTCGCCTGTTCTTGCATGATGCCAAGAAACCGATCACGCGCCGTTACGTCATCTTTGGCGGGCCCGCGCAGTGTATCAATGAAGCCGCTGATCGAAGCCAAGGGCGTTCTCAGTTCATGGCTGGCATTGGCAACGAAGTCTGCACGCATCCGGTCCAGTCTGTGGCTTTCGCTGAAGTCACGAAACAGGATCAGGAATTTCGCGATTGTGTCTTGTTCGTCCCGGACGGGACATATGTCGACACGCATCCAGCGTTCCAACGGCACCCGTTCATGCATTTCAAAATGGATAGGCTGACGATTGTGCATCGCTGATTCAAGCGCGCGACGCATTTCCGGCGACCGGAATCGAAGCAAAAGCGGAACGCCGTTGTCAAAACGACCGAATTCCTTGGTTGCGGTGCTGTTGGCCGACACGATTTGCGCATTCGCATTTACGATCAGCATGGGAAGAGGCAATGCATCAAAGTCCAACTGCGAGAACCGGATCAACCGATCTGACTCGTTGCGGGCGCCGTCGCCGTCAAGTGCAGCGCCATCGCTCTCTGTCGGCGCCAGATGCCAAACCAGGTAGATTACGACGGACGCTAGCGCTGCGTAGAGGCAATTCGCGGCTGTCGGCTCAGCAAGCAGGTTTGCCGCTGCAAAGCCAAAGGCTGCCATTGAGAATGTTTCAGTAGTTCGTAGCCTTCGTTGACTTGCACCCATAAGCTATTTCAGGCCCACCTAGGTTTTCTGGTTGCAGCTGCTAACTGTTTTCGTCTTTTCATCTGGACGCACGCAAGCGGTGCCAATAGCATGGGGGCGAAAAATGCACCAAGGTGAATCCGATGGCGAAAAAGGCTGATAAATCGAGACAGGGTGATGACAAGTCGAACAAAAAACATCTGGTCAACACGTCGGTTGTTCAGCCTGCAGCGAAGCCTGCTTCTGTGGCCCCGGTGCCGATTGCCATAACACTCGACAGCAAGACCTATCAGTTCGATATCGACGATCCGGTTCTTCCGGCATGGATAGAGGAAAGCGCACTCACATCAGGACGATTTCCATATGAGACGAAGCTGGACGAGAAAGACTATCTGAAAGAGCTGGAAAAGCTCCAGATCGAGTTGGTCAAGATGCAGGAATGGCAACTTGCAAGCAAAGCACGTGTGGTTGTCGTTTTTGAAGGTCGCGACGCGGCTGGCAAAGGCGGCACGATCAATGCGGTGCGTGAAAACATGAACCCTCGCACAGCGCGCAACGTCGCCTTGCCCAAGCCGAGTGATACAGAACGCGGGCAGTGGTATTTTCAGCGTTATGCGTTGCAGATGCCGACATCTGGCGAGTTCGTTACCTTTGACAGATCGTGGTACAACCGCGCGGGCGTGGAACCCGTAATGGGGTTCTGTACGCCGGAGCAGCATGAGGAGTTTCTGCAAGAAGCTCCCAACTTTGAAAAAATGCTGCTGAGCGACGGTATTTATTTGTTCAAGATATGGCTTGAGCTTGGCCAAGCAATGCAGCTCAAGCGATTTCATGAACGGCGCCACAGCTTGCTTAGGCACTGGAAGTTCTCTCCCATGGATGTTGCGGGGATTTCCAAGTGGGGCGACTACACTGAAAAGCGCGACTTGATGTTGAAGCGCACACACACCAAGGTTGCACCTTGGACGATTATTCGCTCCAACGACAAGCGCCGCGCGCGACTGGAAACAATTCGTTTGATTCTTTCCGGCATTGAGTATTCAGGCAAAGACAAAGTGGCCATTGGCAAGGCAGACCCCAAGATTATTGGCAGTGATATCAAGAAGATTTTATAGCGACTTGGGTTTTTCCGAGGCTGCCTTTTGCCTGTATGCGGCATGGTGGGTTGTTTTCTCCCATTGGTGTGGTGCCGTCAGCAATTTCCAAACCGCCCGCCACGCTGCCACGCTTGCTAGTAACCAATAGAGCGGTAAACAGGCTATAATTGAGATTGCCGACTTGCTGCTAACACGCTTCCAGCAAGAAAGAGCTAGAAGCGAATAACCAATATGACCAAGAATCATGATTAAAACGTCGATGTAAATTAGGAAGTTTATTTCTGAGTTATTTTTATTAAGCTTTGTAAAAAAGTATATAATTTCTAATATTGATATCCCATATAATAAAGGAGATATAATAAAACCGATTATCAATATCTGAAAAATCATACTTTTAGACTTTCCGATACTCTTGTAAAGGTCATGATATTGACGATTATGGACGAGGAAAGTCTGCATCCACCCCTTAATCCATCTTGTTCTTTGCGGAAGCCATTGCTTAAAGTCTGTTGGAGCATCTTCAAGAGTTGGACTCACAAGCGTACCGCAGCGGTAACCGCTACGGTAAAGACGAATACCGAGATCTGCATCTTCAGTGACATTGAAGGGATCCCAGCCAAAAACATCAAGCAAGGCAGTACGACGAAAATGCGGCCTTATGTATCAAAAGCACCAAGGGGCGTAGCTAGATGAGCGCGCGGGCGGTGTTGGCCAAAATGCTAAGACGTTTCAAAGAAATTTGGGGCGGGTTTATTGTCTTCG
>JANPGC010000318.1:0-3401 GCA_031423755.1 Phyllobacteriaceae bacterium
GCTGGGGCGAGGACGCGAAGGATTTTGGCTTTATTGTCGGCGGTCTTGATGACAACGACCGAAAGCCCGACTTCGGGCCGGTCCTCCGCCACCACGTTCTGCATCAAAGCGCATTGCTCTGTTTTAGCGCCCGCAGGCGTATCACACAGGATCGACCATGCGCCATGCGTGGATTTAACAGTCCCCGACGCCGCGGCTTGGGCATAGGCTGTACTTGGCAAAGTGAGCATGCTGGCAGCGATCAGCGCTGCTGAGACCAGAAGTGACCGACGCATAGGCATTCCCATTCGAATCATTGCTCTAAAATGCCGCGGCCAGTGTCAAAAGGGAAGACATTGATGGTTTCATTTGCGAAAGCCTATCCATCTTGATTTTGGCTTTACTACGGCGGGAAAATTGGCTCAAAAAGTGCCGCGTGAACAATTGCCGCATGCGTTTATCGCTCGCCTTTCTTGCTAGAGGCGCTATTCTATGATTTTAGAAAAGACTGAGGGTGCCCGCTTCGGCGAGCAAGGTTCGATTCGAACGGAAATGCGTTTGCGGGAGACGTACATTGAAGAAGCTGTTTTCACCATTTTTGATCTTGGCCAGCCTCTTGGCGTCCAGCGCCACCTATGCCGATCAACCCAAGCCTTGGGGTTACCGGTTTCAGGAACCAGCGACCGGAATTATGAATCAGATCGAGTGGTTCGAACGCTACACACTTTACTTCATTGTGCCGATTACGCTCTTTGTTCTGTTCCTGTTGATTTATGTGGCTTGGCGTTTCAGCGAAAAGCGCAACCCTGTGCCATCCAGGACCAGCCATAACTCGCTGATCGAAGTGATTTGGACAGTTGGACCGGTCGTTGTTTTGCTTTTCATCGCAATTCCGTCCTTCCAATTACTCACCGCGCAGTTTTCGCCGCCAACACCGCCGCAATTCACCATCAAGGCGACGGGCAATCAATGGTATTGGTCCTATGAATACCAGACTGAAAAGCCGGTTTCCTTTGAATCGCGCCTAATGGCCGATGCCGACCGCGATGCGGCGGGCAAGGCCGATAAGGCGGTCTATCCGCGCCTTCTGACGGTGGACAACGAATTGGTCGTGCCGCTTGGTGCCACCGTTCGGTTGATTGTGACGGGCAATGACGTGATCCACGCCTTCGCCATGCCCGCCTTCGGTATCAAACTTGATGCTATTCCGGGCCGCTTGAACGAGACGTGGTTCAATACCACGAAAGAGGGGCTGTTTTACGGTCAGTGCTCCGAAATCTGCGGCAAGGACCATGCCTTCATGCCGATCGCCATTCGTGTCGTGTCACCGGCCAAATATGACGCTTGGTTTGCCGCCGCGCTGACTGATCTTCCGGGTGCCTACAAGACCTTGATAGCCGATGCCGCGACGGTGAAAACCGTTGATGTCGCCAAGAATTAATTGAATCAGAAGGACGGGGTGAGGGAAATGGCTGACGCACATGCTCACGATGCGGGACACGATCACGAGGCAGAGCACGACCACAAGCCCTATCAGGGTTGGGTTCGATGGGTCTATTCGACCAACCACAAAGACATTGGCACACTTTACCTGATTTTCGCGATCATCGCGGGCATTATCGGCGGCGGATTGTCCGTCGTGATGCGCATGGAACTCGCCCATCCGGGCATTCAGATTTTTACCGGCCTGGCTCAAATGGTCTATGGCATGGATGGCGATGCCGCTATCGATGGCGGTAAGCACATGTATAACGTGTTCACCACTGGCCATGCGCTCATCATGATCTTCTTCATGGTTATGCCTGCGCTTATCGGTGGTTTTGCCAATTGGATGGTGCCGATCATGATCGGTGCGCCGGATATGGCGTTTCCGCGCATGAACAACATTTCATTCTGGCTCCTGCCGCCGGCTTTCTTCCTGCTTTTGCTGTCGATGTTTGTTCCGGGTCCCGCCGGTGGCTATGGCGTCGGCGGCGGTTGGACGCTTTATCCGCCGCTATCGACCTCCGGACAGCCCGGACCGGCGATGGATTTGGCAATCCTGTCGATCCATCTGGCCGGTGCCTCGTCCATTCTCGGCGCGATCAATTTCATCACCACCATTTTCAACATGCGCGCGCCGGGCATGACCCTTCACAAGATGCCGCTGTTTGCATGGTCGGTACTGATTACCGCGTTCCTGCTACTCTTGGCGCTGCCGGTTCTGGCAGGCGCGATCACCATGCTGCTGACGGACCGCAATTTCGGCACGACATTCTTCGCGCCGGAAGGCGGTGGAGACCCGATCCTGTTCCAGCATCTGTTCTGGTTCTTCGGCCACCCGGAAGTCTACATCCTGATCCTGCCGGGCTTCGGCATTGTCAGCCACATCATCTCGACCTTCTCCAAGAAGCCGATTTTCGGTTATCTCGGCATGGCCTATGCCATGGTCGCCATCGGCGTCGTCGGCTTCGTCGTGTGGGCGCATCACATGTACACGGTCGGCCTTTCGCTCGACACGCAGCGCTATTTCGTCTTCGCAACGATGGTCATCGCAGTGCCGACGGGCGTGAAGATCTTCTCGTGGATTGCCACCATGTGGGGCGGGTCGATATCGTTCCGCGTGCCGATGAAATGGGCAGTGGCGTTCATCTTCCTGTTCACGCTCGGTGGCGTAACCGGCGTTCAGCTCGCCAATGCCGGCCTCGACCGCTCCATGCACGACACCTACTACGTGGTCGCGCATTTCCACTACGTTCTGTCGATGGGTGCCGTGTTTGCGATCTTCGCGGCCTGGTACTACTGGTTCCCGAAGATGACCGGCTACATGTACAATGAAACCATCGGCAATATCCATTTCTGGATGACCTTCATTGGCGTCAACGTCATCTTCTTCCCGCAGCATTTCCTCGGTCTGCAGGGCATGCCGCGCCGCTACATCGACTATCCGGATGCGTTTGCCGGCTGGAACCAGATTTCGTCCTACGGTTCGTATTTGTCTGCCGCAGCCGTGTTCGTCTTCTTGTTCGGTGTCTGGGAAGCCTTCTCCAAAAAGCGTCAGGCCGCCGCCAATCCATGGGGCGAGGGCGCGACGACGCTCGAATGGCAGTTGCCGTCCCCACCGCCGTTCCATCAGTGGGAACAGCTTCCGCGGATCAAATAGTCCGGCTGATATTTGGAGGGGCCGCGCATCAGCGGCCCTTTCGCAACAATGATTTGGCGCGCTAAGCGCAACAGAAAGTGAAGCCGTCAATGTCCATTCTGGAAACCAGTGAACCCGCGAACGTGCGCTTCTCCGAAGCGGACGCGGGCGACTATTTCCAGCTGCTGAAGCCGCGCGTCATGTCGCTCGTGGTCTTTACGGCATTCGTCGGCATGATCCTCGCGCCGGGCCCGATTGACCCGTTCCTGGCGTTCGTCTCGATCCTTGCCATCGCCGTCGG
>JANPGC010000319.1:0-19046 GCA_031423755.1 Phyllobacteriaceae bacterium
CACTACTAGAAATCGTACCCTCCGACGTGGTCGACTGCTGCGACCTGTCGCCGGTTGAACCGGGTTTTTTTCGCGGCAAAGTGACGAGCGTCGGCAGCGACGGTATCGAGATTGATCTGCCGGACGTGACTGTCGAGGTGAAGGGGCCAGGACGCACTGCGGCCACGGGTGCTGACGGCGTGTTTCTGGTAAGCGACATTGGCCTGTCGCTGGTCACGATCAAACTTTCCAAGCCAGGTTTCGAGCCGCTTGAATTTCAGGTGCAGCCGTTTGCCTACCCGCCATCTGTTCCTTTGACCATGTCGATGACAGCCATCGTGGCGCCGACAGTTTTCCAGCGCGACGAGATCATTGAATTGCAGTCAGCCATGGCCAACCCCGCCAATGTCGGGCCTTACAAGATCGCGTTTGCCGACCCGCCATCTCCAGGCCTGCGGATCGACCAGCTTTCCACCTGGCGATCGCGCCTTGGCGACAGCGCCCGCATCGGATTTTTTGCGCCTTGGCTTAATGTTCCGGCCACCAGTCGGGATGGCACCTTGCTGCCAGCGATCACCTTGCCGCCGTCCGGCCACGTCGTCGGCGCGTTTGCCCAAGCCGAGGCAGCAATCGGCATCCACCGCACAGGCGCGAACCTGCAATTGCGCTACGTCGAAGGTGTCACGCTGGCGATTGACGACCGGCTGCAGGAAGGACTGAATCCAATCGGCGTCAACGCAATTCGTGCGCTGCCCGGACGCGGCATTCGCATCTTCGGCACGCGCTCGCTTTCGTCTGATCCGGAGTGGCGTTACCTGACCACCCGGCGGATTGTCGACGCCATCGAGAAGTCACTCGAAAGCGCCTTGCGCTGGATGGTCTTCGAGCCGAACAATTTGATCACCCGCCATTCGGTGGAGGTCAGCGCCTCAATCCTTCTTGACCGGCTTTTCCGCCAAGGCATTCTTTCAGGCACCGTGCCGGAAGGAGCCTTTTCGGCCAAATGCGATCTTCAGAACAATCCCGATGCCAGCCGGGACGAGGGTAAGCTTGTGTTGGACATCGGCGTTGCGCCGACGCAGCCGTTTGAATTCATTTATTTCCGCCTCGGCCACGAATTTGAGGCCGTTCAAGTGACGGAGCTGTGACCATGGACTTCCTTGGACCTCTGCCCGCCTTCAATTTCTACATCTCGCTGATTGACTCTTCGGCTTCCGCAATCTCGCAGGTCGCCAGCGTTGCCGGAGACTTCCTGCTCGGCGGCTTTTCCGAATGCACCGGGCTCGAAAGCGAAATTCAGATCGAAGACTACCGGGCAGGCGGCCAGAATGACCGGGTGTTCCGCTTCCCGACGCGGGCGAACTACACAAACATCACCCTGTCGCGCGGCATCGGCTTTTCCGAGGACCTTTACCTCTGGCACGACGAATTTCTGCAAGGCAAAGGCAAGCGCCGCAATGGCATGATTTATCTCGCCAATGAATTGCGGGTGCCGATCAAATGCTGGTCGTTTGAAAACGGCATCCCGGTCAAATGGTCCGGCCCGGCTCTCAATGCGACGTCAAGCGCGCTCGCCATCGAAAAACTCGAAATCGCCCATGAAAAACTCAAGCTGACCTTCAGCCCGGGCATGGGTGTTGCAGCGCTCAAGAGCGCGGTGGGGCTATAGCGATGGCGGTAGATGTTAAAATCGGAACTGTCGAAACAACGCTGACAGCAACAGACCCGGACGTGCTGCGCTCACCGCAGTTCATGGCCGAGATCGTCCGGCTGGTGAAGGAAGAGTTGAAGCGCGAACAGATGGTTGAGGCCCAGAGGTCTGTCGATACCACCTTCGCTCAGCAGCCTCCGGGCAGGAGGCTGTAAGTCATGATCCAGCTGACATTCCAGATGCTGAAACCTGACGGCACGCCGGATGGCTCTACGCCGATCTCGCTGGAATACTCGCCGTCCGACCTGTCGTTCACGAAGGCCGCTCAGTATGCCGAAGTCGCCATTCCCGGGCTGGAGCAGCCGATACTCCAGTTCGTGCGCGGTGACGCAGAAACGCTGACGCTTGAGCTCTTCTTCGACGCGACCAGCACGGCAAAGGGCGTGACAAAGAAGGACGTCGCCGCCGAGGTGAACCAATTCTGCAAGATGGTGTCGATCAAGGGCGAGCACCATATGCCGCCACTCTTGAAAGTCATCTGGGGCGACAGTTTCCCCGGCAACGCAATGGGGCATTCCAAGACCACCGAGAATTTCTTCAAGGCTGTGGTCCTCTCTGTCACGCGCAAATACACGCTGTTCAACTCATCTGGCGCGCCGCTGCGGGCGACGGTCTCTCTATCTCTCAAGCGTCATGCGACCATCGAAGAACAGATCAATGAAATTGGTTACAAGTCAGCTGACCATACCCGTCTGCATGTGGTGACTGAAGGCGAGACACTGCCGCTGATTGCCCACGACGCATTTGGCGATGCCGGCCTTTGGCGGGTGATCGCCGACCACAACGGCCTTGCAAATGCGCGGGACATTGCGCCGGGAATGCGGCTTGAATTGCCGCCGCTGGTGACATGATGGGCGCTGAAACATTCTACACTGAGTATAATTTTCTGGTTCCCGCGTTTCAGATCAATCTTGAGCGGGGCACTGCAGGTGCGCTTGTGATGCGCGATGTGCAGGAGATCACTTTTACAGACGATATGGCCGCGCCGGGCTTCTTCGAGTTTGTCCTGCACGACTGGGACCCTGTTTCCAAGGCGGTTAAATATTCCAGCCCGTGGGACGCCAAGGGCAACCCGAAGAAAATAGGCAGCGAAGATGCGCCGAATTTCGAGCCGGGTACGAAAGTGTCGCTGCTGTTCGGTTATGTCGGCAAGCCGGGCATTCAGGCTGTCATGAATGGCGAAGTCGTATCAATGGCCTCGTCGTTTCCGGCAAGCGGCCTGCCATCGGTGCGCATCCGTGCGGTTGATGCAGATTACCGCGAGCTGCAGCGAAAGCAGGTGCTGGGCAATTATGACGGCACGACCAAGGACATCATCCAGAAACTGTGCAGCGAGAATGGCTACGAGCCGGATCTCGCCGAAATAACTGAACCGGGCGAGAAGAAGAACAAGGTTGTTGTCGAAGGCACGCTCTACGACGCGCTGGCGAGCCGGGCCAAGGATCTTGGCATGTTCTTCAACTTCGTTCACCCGCCCGAGCCGCCAAAGGGCTCGGCGGTCGCCACAACGCCGCCCAAGACCAAGATCCAGTTCACCAAACTCACGGCCAAGAAATCAGACCCTGTCGCAGAGTTCAAATGGGGCAGGACGCTTCTGTCATTTGCGCCAGTGATATCTGCCTCCGCACAGGTCTCGCAAGTCATCGTCCGTGGCTCAAACCCAATGGAGAAGAAAGACAAGCGCAAGCTCGATGTCATAAAGAAATTCTCCGATATCCCATACCTCGCTGAAGCGCTCGGCCCCACCGGTGTCAAGGCGCTCGAAGCGTCCGGCAAAGGCATTACGGAAGTCATCAAGCCAAGCAAGGCTTTGTCAAAGGAAGATGCTGAAAAGGAGGCGATCAAGCGCCTTGTCGAGATCGCAAACTCCCTGATCACCGCAAGCGGCACCGCCATCGGCCTGCCTTCACTGAGGTCTGGCAAGACCATCAAGATCGTCGACACGGGCGCGCGTTTCGATGGCGTCTACCGGCTGACGCAAACCACCCACACCATCGGGGCGTCCGGTTACACGACCAGTTTTCAGGCCCGCAAGGAGATTCTGCAATGACGGACGACCTTGCTCCGGCGCTGGTGCTTGGAAAGGTGATCGAGACACAGTCGAGCATCGAGGGCCTGATGGTGCGTATCGAAAGGTTTGACCAGGGCGAAGGCATGGAATCCGACTGGATGCTCGTCTCTGGCCCGATGGCTGGCGACAAGGCCGGTTTCTGTTTCGTGCCGGAAGTGGATGACACCGCGGTCGTCGCCTTCTGCGGCGAGCGTCCGATCGTGCTTGGCTACCTGTTTGCAGGCGGCGTCGAAACCCCGACAACCGACCCGAAAGAACGGATGATCCAGTCGCGCGATGGCAATGCGCTGCTTCTGATCGACGGTGACAAGAGCGGCATCACGCTGCGCGACAAGCACAACAACGAAATCACCATGAATGCCGACGGGATCTCAATAAAGACCGACAAGGATTTCACCATCGAGGCCGGCGGCAAGGCGACCATCAAGGGATCAACCGTGGAGTTGAACCCATGAACATTCAATTGCCAGATCCAAATTCATACGGCGGGGTGGTGCTTTCCGGCTGGACGGTCAGCGCGGCTGGCGGGATCGAGAAGCAGTCCGGCTGCGTCATTGTCAAGGCTGCATATGACCTGATCGACACCGGCAGCGCAGCGCGGACAATGATCCGCAGTTTGGTCAAGTCACGCTCTGATATCGTCTTCGCTGATGACGGCGCGCCAATCATCGACTCCAAAGGCACAACTGACCCGTCGGATGACAAGGTGGTCGGCTATGATCTTGAGCGCGAGGCCGACATTGCCCTGCAGAAGGCGAGGACCGACATCGTCGTTGAGGGCTGGGGCGGCGCAAATGTCGCGGGCAGGGTGCGTGTTGACGGAATTGAGTGGCTGTCCCGTCTTGCGACGGCGACCGGAGCGCCTGACGTCAGCGAAAACCTGTTCGGCTGGCATTCGCGCACCGAGGCTGGACGCAAGACGGCCACTGCTGACACATTCATGCCGGTGCCGGGCGACCAGTTGCCGCCGGAATACGGGCCTATTTTCAATAATTTTTACCGCCGCAGCGTCGGCTTCTCGGCGATCGCCTCCAGTCAGGCGCAAGCTCTGCCCTCCGGCAAAACCGTGGGCATTGTCAAAACCGCAGGCGCTGTCGATACGTCCTACGCTTTTGCCTTGCCTGATCTTGCAATGAACGCACGCCTTCGCTGCTGGTGTGGCGATTGCGAAGACAAGCCAGGCCATTGGAGCATAAGGGACACGATCCCGCTTGTTCCCGACACGCTGATTGTCGAACCCGATGCAAACTCGGCGGAGATCATCTGGCGCGGCCGGTTTGACTGGGATGAGCCGGGCGTTGCGCCAAACACGCGTAAGTCAATCGAATGGCGGCTGGCGCAGGTTATGGAGGGGGCGTTCTGACATGGCCAAACCCATCGCCACCAAGACCGGCATTTGTTTTGCATTCCCGGACATTTTGAACACACCGGCAGGCCCCTCAATGGTGCCCATGCCTTACCCGAACATAGCTCAGCTTTCCTCTGCCGACCCGGTCGCAACCAACGTCAAGGCCGGCGGCAAAGCAGTTATTTTGAAGACCAGCAAGATTTCCTCGTCAACTGGCGGCGAGGCAGGAACCGGAAAGGGCGTGCCTTCGGGGACACAGAATGGCGAATGCACATTTGAAACGTCGTCCAATACCGTCAAGGCAAACGGCAAGGGCATCGTGCGCCAGTTCGACACAACCAAACAAAACGGCGGCAATGCCATGGGTCAGGTGATGATAGGCCTGCCAACAGTATTGGTGGGAGACTGACCATGGCGATAACCGGCAACGAAAATATCGGTCAGGGTTTTCTCGGCAAAGGCTGGAAATATCCAATCCGTGTCAACGCGCTCGGGGGCTTGGATTGGTCGCAGAGCGATGCATCGATCAACGAGGCGATCTGGATCATCCTGTCAACGCCGCGCCGCTCGCGGATCATGGAGCCCGAGTTCGGATGTGCCATCCACGACTATGTCTTTGCGCCCAACAATCCGGCGACGCGAGCCACTGTCGAGGCCGAGGTCCGCACTGCGCTCGTGCGCTGGGAGCCGCGCGTTGACGTGATCGGGGTGCGTGCGACAGCGCACGACGACGCGCCCGAAACGCTGATGATCGAAGTTGATTACCGCACGCGCTCGAACAATGCGGCGCACAACATTGTCTACCCGTTCTACATCAACGAAGGCCCGAAGTGAGGATTGCGCGATGCCCCTGACCGCCCCCGAACTCGACACCCGCCGCTTCGATGATCTGGTGCGCGAAGCCCGCGAACGCATCCCGCGCTACACGCCCGAATGGACCAATTTCAACGACAGCGATCCGGGCATGACCCTCGTCAAGTTGCACGCATGGATGACGGAAACCATTCTATACGAACTCAATCGCGTGCCGGAACTCAACTACATCAAATTTCTAGACCTTCTCGGCGTCACGCCAGAGCCCGCGCATCCTGCCCGAGCCGAACTCGAATTCAAGACTGAAAAACTGGACAAACCCGATGACGGCCTTGTCTGGCCGGTGCCGCTGGCGACAAAGGTTGCGGTTGATGACCCGGACCTGACGCAGGAAATTCTGTTTGAAACCGACCGCACGCTTGTCGCCCTCAACGCTCATGTCGGCGCGGCAATCACCGGCAAGGGCGCGTCCGGACTGGCGAAGGAACTGGTCACCAGCTACGCCAAAGAGACAGTCTGGCTGCATTCCTTCGCGCCGTTCGACCCTGCGCTGCCTGTCGGATCGACATTTTATCTCGGTCTGCTGCTTCGGCCCATCCGCTCGGAGAAAGCCGATGTCTACAACGATGACCGGCTGCCATCAGGGCCGCTGGATATTCACGTCGAAGCGACGCAGGTTTTTGATGAAGACCCGCTGGGGATCGTCATCGCCGGGCCGCTCGCCACCTCTTGCGCCAACAGCAGTGTGCCGTTCACGCCGCGGATCGAATGGCAGATTTTCACTGGCAATGCCAAGGACGCAAGCCTGTTCACGGACGCCGACAATACGGGCTGGAGCACGCTGTCCGTTTCCTCGGACACCACGTTGAACCTGTCACGTTCGGGTCATCTGGTGTTCGATATCCCATCCGGGGCTGAACCCGTTTTCGCAGATCAATTATCATCCGCTTTTTGGACGGCGTTCGGAGAGGCCAAACCGCCTTCAGACAAGGATGAGTTGATCGCGGCCCTGGAGGGACAGGGTGGCCAGACCGTGCTGAAAGGTTTGGCAGACAAGTGGAAAACCATGGGCGTTATTGACCCGGCTGACACGCTGGCACTTGCGGCGTGCTCAGAGTCGGTGTCGCAGACTGTTGCGAAAATAACGCCGATGACGCTCAACGTGGCGGCGCTGACACTGGCAGACTGGATCAAGATCAATCCGGACTATGCTGTCGGACTGCCGGTGGAAAAGGACAGGTTCCGCGAACTTTACTGGCTGCGCGCAAAGATCAAGGCGTCGTTCGGCGCGGACGAGCCCAAGCCCGCCATCATCAACGCCTTCCGTCTCAATACCGTTCCGGTCACTCAGGGCGCAACGCGGCTGGACGACAGCCTAGGACGGTCAAACGGCCGCCCGGCGCAGAAGTTCACTTTGCCGAAAGCGCCGGTGCTGGTTGACCCGCTTACCAACAGTCCTGCGCTGGAGTTGTCGGTAACCTCCGCAGGCTTGCCGGAGACCTGGATCCGGGTGGATGACTTCTACCGCTCACTGCCGGATGACGTCCACTACATGCTTGATCCGCAGTCCGGCCAGATCACTTTCGGCGATGGAAGGCGCGGGCGCGTACCCGTGGCGGACAGCCAGATCATTGCAGCCAGATACCGTGTCGGCGGCGGACTGGCTGGCAATGTTGCGGCAGGCACGATCAGCAAGATCAAGGGCAAAGTGCGCGGCATAGCCAGCGCGTCGAACGTCCGCGCCGCCCATGACGGCAGCGATTCCGAGCCGATGGAAACCGTCAAGCTGCGCGCACCGCATGATCTGCGTAATTTGAAGCGGGCAATGAGCGCTGATGACTTTGCCGAGATTGCCGTCCAGACACCAAACGTCAAAATCCATAGCGCTTTCGCAATTGCCCGCAGCGCGGTCAATGCCGCCAATGACTTTGTCGAGAAGGATGGCTCGGTCACCCTTGTAGTGCTCCCGGAAAATCATGAGGACACGCCCCAACCCTCCGAGGCGCAGCTTCGTGCCATCTGCGCGTGGCTTGAGCCGCGTCGGCTAATCACAACGGAACTGCACATCACCGGCCCGAAGTACAAGAAGATCAGCAAACTGTCATTCCGGCTGAACATTCGGGCTGGCTATGACCTGACGGCGGTCTCTGGCGCGGTGAAGGAGTCTTTGCTGGATTTCCTTCATCCGCTGAAAGGTGGTGCCGACAGCACTGGCTGGCCGATGGGTGACGACATCTACATTGGTGATCTGTACGACCGTATTTTGGCAGTGGACGGCGTCAAGCGCGCATCCGAGCTTCAGCTTTTCCTCGAAGGCACGCCGACCAACTGGACCGATGTCGCGCCGCTGCCGGATGGATATCTTCCGGTGCTCACGGGAGATACAATTGCAATGGTGGCTGGTTATGACTAGTGCCATCCGCGACACCGTTCCGCCCTTCCTCCGGCTCAACGCCAGCACCGGTTGGCCGCTGGGCGACGCGTTGTCGCGCCCTGGCATTGCCACCTTGAGCGGCCCGTTGAAGCTCGCCGTCGCCGGAGCCACCGCCATTGCCGTCAATGAACCGTTTGGCACTTTCGGCGGCAAGCGGCTGCCGCGCGGCGTAGCAATTTCGCCGACCGGCCGCATGTTCATCGCAGACCCGGTCGCTCGTGTAATCTGGACTGCGCAGGCCTCAAGCCACAAAGACGCGGCAGTATTCACGCCGCTCTGGGCCGCGCGCGCATTGCCGCCTGCGCCAAAGCCCGAAGACGTAGCGCCGCCGCCGCCGATCCCGGACGACCCTTACACGCTGGTTCGCCCGAGTGATGTTCTGTTCTTGCCAAACGGCGACATGGCAATTGCCGATCCCGGCGCCTCACGCGTTCTGATCATAGCTTTTCCGACTGCGCAACTTCGGCAGGTTATCAACATTCAGGACGGCAAACCGTCAGCGCTCGCGTGTGACAGCCAAGGCCGCGCTTACATCGCCGATCCCTCCCAAGGCACCATCCACCGCTACGATACGATGTGGCGGCGCGACCTGACTTTCCCGCGTGCATCGGCGGGTCTTCAAGCACCTGCTTTTTTGGCAGCGCCGTTGAAGACATCCACATCATCATGCAACTGCGCGGACGATTGCGGCGGCTCTTGCGGTGGACATGACGATGGTCCTCAGGCGGTCATATACACGCTGGATGATGGCAAGATTGTCGGGCTGGATGAGCGCGGCTACCGCGTGGTGGATGTTGACCCGGCGACAGTCTGGCTCACGCCGCCCGCTCTGACTTTCAGTGAAAAGGAAACGCTGCTCTATTCTGATCCGGCACTGCCCGGTCGTGAGCCGGTCAAGTTGGCGGGCGTTGAACTGACTGGTGACGGTCGCCTCAAGGGCATTGGTGTGCCGCTCATCGCCATGCCGGTGCGTGTGCCCGTGCCTCGCTCGGGAAGCTTTGTCACCAAGGCGCTGGACAGCGGTCAGACAGGATTTCTTTGGGACCGCGTAGCGATGCGCTGCACATTGCCGCCCAACACGCGCCTGCTCGTGCAAACGCTGACCAGCGACAGTGCGATCGAATTTGACCGCATCATGAAAACATCAGACGACGAGTGGAGTGCGCCGCTGGTCCTTGAAACGCCCAAAGATCCAAAGGCGCTTCCGCTTGCGCCGGAGGTATTGATTCAAAGCGGAGCAGGACGATATCTCTGGCTGCGCGTGACGCTGTTCAGCGACGGCACGGTGTCGCCCGTCATAGACGAGATTGACATTTACGGCCCTCGCCGCAGCGCCATGCGCTATCTGCCGGCGAGCTTCCACCAAGACCCCGAAAGCGTTAGCTTCCTCGACCGGTTCCTCAGCTATTTCGACACGATTTATGCCGAAATCTCTGGCTCGAATCGTGACATCGTCGCATTGTTCGATCCCTATGCAACGCCGGAAGGCGCATTTCTCGACTGGCTTGGCTCATGGTTTGATATTGCCTTCCTCGCCGAGTGGGATGTCGCCACAAGGCGGGAGATGGTCGCGGAGGCCATCCACTATTATTCCATCCGGGGAACGGTCGCGGGCCTCAAAAGGATGCTCCAGTGGCATACCGGACTTGCCGACCCGTTGCCGCAAATCCTTGAGCATTTCCGGTTCCCCGCGGGCACGGCTCCTTCCATCGGCGGCAGCCTGCTGGACACGTCTGCCGTCGCCCACAGCGCAACGGTCGTCTTGCCACTGTCTGTCGCGCCCGATGCAAATTCACAGGCGCGGCTCGCCAAGCTCATTGCCAAGAACGCGCCGGCCCATGTGCGCATCAATTTGCGCCTGATTGAACCGGGCATATCGATTGGGACGCAATCAACCATCGGCGTGGATACGCTGATTGGCGGCCTCTCACCCAAAGGTCTGGGGCTTGGCCATCTTGGCCTCGATCTTTCAACCGCCGAACTGCTGCCAAGCGGCATTGTCCGAGTTCGTTCCTCCAATCCTGAAAGGAACCTGTCATGCTAGAGGATCAGACGCATTCCTGCCTGCCGTGCGGTTTGCACGAGCCGCAGCGAAACAACTACTTTGACGGCAAGCTGTTGGTCAGCAAGGATTTCACCGACGAACAGGATTATGGACGCGGCCATCGGCGGCTGCACAATGCGCTACTGCATGGAACCGGCACAGTTTGCGGCCTGAAGCTCGTCCAGCATCCGGCTGATGGCTGCCGCAACGAGTTTGTTGTGGTCCAGCCCGGCATGGCGCTCGATTGCTGCGGCAACGAAATCATCGTGCCGGTGCAGACGGGTTTGAACATCGCCAAAATGCTTGCTGAAGACGCTGATCTTGCCAAGGCACTCGACGGTACCAAGCATTTGTTTATCGGCATCGAGCGCTGCGATGTCGGCACGATGCTGGTGCCGGTCCTTCTGCCCGGATGCTCGGCCTCCAATGACGGCAACTATGGCCGCATTGCCGAGAAGTTCAAATTTGTGCTGAGCGCAAGGGACCCAAAAAAAGTCACGCCGGTTGAAGTTCCCGTCACCGCAAAGCTGCAATGGGTGCACACCATTACACTCGGCGCGCAAAAACCGCGCGCGCTTCACATCAACGACGGCGAAAAATGGCTGCAGATCGCTGCCGACAGCAACGCCAAGGGCGCCCATCTTTACCTGCATGACAGCGATACCCAGGATCTGGTGTCGCTGCTTGAAATGAATGGCGCTTCGACGGATACGTCATCAAGCCGCGAAGACCAGCTTGTGTTTGCCGCAGGGTCATTCCGCGTCGGCACCGCAGACGTCGCAGGCGTTGGCGTGTGGCGGGCAAGCAAGGCAAAGTCCGATGCCAAGCCGGAAGCCGTCATTGAATGTGATCTTGCATCCTCGCGCATCTCGGTTTCGCCGACGTCTGGCGCGCTGTTTATTCTGAATTTCGACTCGGGCAACGCGACGCTGACATCTTTTTCGGCCGAAAATCTGTCAAAATGGCTCCTCAATACCACCCGCGGCAAACGCCCGGACGAAACCGCCAGCCTCAAGTTCGAGCATGGTTTCGGAGCCGAAACTGATGCGCCCTTGCGCGGTGCATCAATGATGCAGTTCAGCCACGACGGGCGTTTCCTTGCCATTGCAGCGCCTGATGGCAAACCGGCCGAAAGGCTCTATCTCATTAATGTTTCCAAGTTGAATGCAGGTGGCATGAAGCCGAAGGATGCCCTTGTTCCTGATTTGAAGCTCACGGACACCGAGTTGCTTTGCTCAGTCGCTTGGAGCCTCGATGACGAATTCCTCTACCTTTTGACCAATGGTACGGGAGAGGCTGCACAAACCACATTGCTACGCTTCCGGCTTGCAGGAGAGAATGAGCTCAAGCCGCAAGGGCGCGGCGTCACGTTGGCCGCAAGCGGTCTTGACCTTGCCATCGCACCGACCGAAACGAGGGCCTATGTTCTCCTGCGAGACGGGGACGACACCAAGCTCACACCCGTAGACATGGAGCTTGTGAAGGCGGAGGGTGCCGCGCCGGACACGCCAGAACTGTCTTCCGAGACCATTGCCATCGATGGCACCGGCTTGTCGCTGGCGCTCGCCCCCAATGGCGCGCGAGCCTATGTCGCGGCGGCGGACGCAGATTTGGAATCCATGCCGGATCGCGGACTTGTCGCGGTCATCGACATATCCGAAAATGACTGCGGCATCCATTTCGACAAAATCATAGATGGCTGTAGCCACTGTAATGAAGCCGAAGATCATGCGGTCATTCTCGGTCATCTGCCACTCTACAACGCCGTCGCCAAGCCCTTCATCGTCAATCCGGGCACCGGCGGCGACAACATCGTCGTCATCGACAACAAGACCTACCGTCCCATCGTCCCTTCCGCACACACGTTGCACGAGGTTATTGAATGCATTCTGGCACAGGGCGTTGCCGAAGGACCTCCCGGTCCGCGCGGCGACCCTGGCGTTCAGGGTGCAGACGGGCCAACAGGGCCAAACGGCAAGAGCATCACCGGCCTGACAGTGGCTCAGGGTCCGGTGGGATCGACCCCGTCGGCAACGACGACCGAACAGCCCGCGGGGCTTGTCGTCAACCTGACCATCCCGGCTCCCGCGCCGGGCGCGGCAGGCCTTGGCATTGATAAGGCCACAGTCATCTACGACACCGCAATCACCGCGCCGCAAGTCGCGATTACCGGCAATGCGCCCAACCGTACGCTGGCCATCAAGCTCCCCGCGCCCGCTGCTGCGCCGACGGATGAGATGAATACGATCGTCGGCATGAGTTGGAAGCACGCTGCGGAGTTCGGCAGCGCATCCAAATTCCGCAGCGCCCTGTTGGGCAAGGGCATCGCAGTTGCCTTTGACAAACCGGTTCAATGGCCCGCATTCACCGGCAGCAAAAAGGCTGGTCCGTCAATGTTGGTCGAGTTGCAGCATCGCGTGCTTTCCGGCGGTGGATCGTCATTCTGGGCGGCATTCGACGTCATCGAAGTCAACCCGATCACCAATCTCAAGTTTGACGCAGTGGACAAAACTTTGCTCGTCAACTGGGACATTTTGGGGAATGCAGACCTTTCGCAAGGCTTTGCATTGCGGGCTTCAGACAATTTTGAGTTTGGCGTTCCCAACGTCGAGCCCGTCCGCTTGGTGTTTTATGCAGACTTCGTTGTCGGCGAGGATGGCAAGACATCGCTCGACGGCTCCCACATCGGTGGACAGCTGCCGACAGGACGGGGTGGCCCGGGCGACACGTTCCTGAGCTGGTTCACGGTCACTGAAGGGTGAAGGAGACGGTCATGGCCAACGCCATCAAGATGAATCCGCTCGCAACTTCGGTCAATGATGTGGTCACGCCGCTTTATTTCGACCGGCAGATCGTGCGCGCGGAAGACCTGACTCTGGACAGGGTCAGCCACGACGCGGAACTGGAGCGGATGCGCCGTCTGATGCACGGCTGGGGCATTGTCGCCGGCTTCACGTTTCTCAACGTTGATTTGGAGAGCGGGAAGTTCAAACTTGGCAAAGGTTATGGCATCACGCCCAACGGCAATGAAATCTATCTGACGGAGGCGCTGGAAATTGCTGATCTTTCAGCACGGCTGAGTGGCTGCTGCGGGCCGGGCTCGGCGACCTGCGACATTGTTGACCTTGAGGAACGCGCGGCAATTGACGCGCGCGCGAGAGATGGAATAATCGAGGGCTGGATCGTCGCACGGCCCTATTTCACCGACAGCGAATTGCGGCCCGGCGTCCCCGTCGGCTGCGCCCATCCCGCCAATTCTCTCTTGCCGTCGCGCCGCTGTGAAGGCGCGCGGTTCGATATCGTCTGCAGCCTGAAATATCCGCACATTCAGGATGAAAAAAGCTGCGAAGTTCTAACCGAATGGATGTGCAAGGTTCCAGATGAAGGACGCCAGCCACTGCCAATGCCGGATACAGTAGCGCCGGAGGATGATTATCTGGTTGTCGCCAAGGTCGCGCTGACAGATGGCGTCTTGTCCTTGACCTACCGGGACCGCCGCATGCGCCTGCCGGTCAGCATATTGCAGGATTGGATGACGGCCTGCATGTGCGCTGTCAAACCAGCACCTACAACAACGACAACATCCCTTCCAACAACCACGCCCGCCCCGACAACAACGCTCTCGCTGACGACCACGAGGAGGCCGCGCACCACGCCGGATATAGGCTTCACGCTGCAGCCGTTCACCACGCCCCCTCCGTTTGTGACCATCCAGCCCTTCACCACGCCGCCGCCGTTTGTGACAATCGGGCCGTTCACCACGCCGCAGATATTCACGACGGTTGGCCCGGATATCGAGGGCTCGCTGGTCAATCCGGTCGACTGGCAGGTTCTGAACAACCGGGCGGTCGCGAATGGCTTGACCGACGTAGAGGTTACATCGCTCGACAATCAGACAAAGCTTACTGCTGTTGGCATCGACAATCCGGCAAAGTTGATGGTGGTCGATCTTGGCGAGGTTTCAGCTGCCACTGGCATAGAGAGAACAAAACTGGAGACGATGAAAGCCGACATCAAGACCAACCGGTTCCTTGTCGGCGGCCTTCAACTGTAAGGCGGCAGATGGATGGAAAACCACGCCCTGAGCATTGGCACGATGAAAACGGACTGCGAAGTTCTGTCCTATCCGCCCGCCGTTGCCGCACTCAAGTCCACCATGAACAGGGCGCTTTCAGGGCCGTTCCCGGCGCTTCTTGCCAGCGCATCCGAGCCATGGCTTGAAGGGCGTGAGGGCATTGTCCGCATCGACAGTCTCAAACTTGAACTGGCCTATTCAGGCACTTGGGATGAAGCGATTCTGGCGGGAATGCTGGCGTTGCGTGTGAGCGAAGCGTTGCGCTCGGCACTGGCGTCGCAATCCTCCGGCATCCGGTCCTGGCCCGACCCCGTCAGTTATATGGCCAGCTACATTGAATGGCAGTTGGGCTTTGCCCACGAGCCATCATGGGCGTTTCCGGATTTTCATGCGCTGCGACTGCTGCCGCCGCTTGAGGCTTCTCTGGAGATCGTGAAGGCAAGACCAGCGGTTCTGGCGGTTTTGGCGAAGAACGGCAGCCGGACTGGCAATAGCTTCCGCTTTATCGACAGGCTTGGTGAAGACGAGGCCCCACGCCTTGTCGCAGCCCTGGCAAGCCGCGCTGAAGTTCAGCAGATCGCTTCCTTCAACAGTGCGGGCAGCGATGTGCTCTTGCGGCTCGTTGAAGCGCTGGAATCGCTGCAAGACCGTGACATCGATATCCGCATCCTCAAGCTTGCCAGCATTCGTGGCGCATTTGCAGATCCGGAGGAATTCTTGCCGTTGTTCGGCGCGGCCATTCTGGCGGCAGTTTGCAAAACCATCGAAGAACAATTTCCGGGGCATGAAAGCCGTGGCCGCGATGGTCTAGAGTTCGCGCTCGCCCGCTCTTCAAAGACCGGAGCCCTGCCATCCCACCTGGTTCAGTTTGCCAAATCCGCATTGCGCAATGAAGGCGGCACAGTGCTTGCTAACACTATTGTTTCGCTGCTCGAAAGGCGTTCGAAACCCGCTCCGTCAGCGCACGAAAGGCGGGCGGACAAGCCTGACGCTTGGAAGTCGAAGTCTCTCATCCTCAAATCGCCCTTCGCCGGATTCGCCCTGCTGCTGCCCGACGCCGTGCGCCTGTCGCTCGCCAAGCATCTTGGTCTGAGCTGCATGCGTGAGGTGCTGCTCTCGATCCCGGACGGGGCGTTTCGTGAGCGGCTTGAAACTGACCCGATGATCGCATCACTGTTTCCGGACGATGAGGACGCTGGTGATCCAAGCTATCCGCCGGTCCCGGAAACCGGCATCGCGCGTCTCGCCCCGGAATCGCGCGGTTTGATAACAGGCAGGCAGGGCGCGGATGGATGGGGCGACTATCTGCTGGCAAGTTTTGCCAGCCGGTTGCCCGGCCTGCGCGCCAGCTCGCGCTCCTATCTTCTGCGGCAGTTCCTGCAAATTCAGGGACAGGCAGAAATCTCGGATGACATGATTGTGGTCACACTCGACGGGCCGCCGCTGTCGATCATTTTGAAAATGGCAGGCCTGTCTGGCGACCAGATGCGTGTTCCGCACTTGAACAACCGGTTGTTGGTCCTGAACATTGGCGGTCTCTCATGAACGCGCCGTCGAGACACAAGTTCGACGCGGCGGACTGGCTTCGCCAAGCCATGATGGTTGTGGCCCTGCGCCTGCGGCATGAGGTGGCGCTGACGCGGGCGCTGCGAGGACCGGACCGGCAGGAAGGGTTTCTTGGCCTCTTTTTGTCCGACGATGAAGCCGAGGCGATTCTTGCGGAAGCATCCGGGATGCTGCGCGCCTCCGGAACGGCCGTGTCAGCGGCGGAGATTGCTGACCTGCAGGAACAGTTGGCGCAAGCGCGGCAGATTGATCCGGACGGCATCTGGGTCCGTCTCGCCACGCTGTTCGGCCTTGCCGAAGCGGAACTGGATCTGCTGCTCTACGCCGCCGCGCCTGCCATCGATCCGCGTTACGGCCGTGTCTATGGCTACCTGAATGACGACATGGCCAAGCGGCATCTGACTCCCGCGCTGGCGCTGCGCCTCATGGATCACCATGACATCGATATGCTGACGCTGCGCAAAATGCTGGCAACCGAGGCGCCGCTGGTGGTCGCGCGGTTGATTGTTCCGGGGCCTGAGCGGCCGTTTGCCGAGTGCCCGCTGCGGGTTGACGAGGTTGTGCTCAATCGTCTTCTAGGCGATCAAACCGAAGACGCGGCCTTGCAGCCGTTTTACGATTTGCTGGCAGTAGCTGCGGCGCAAAAAACCAGCGGCAGCGACATCATTCTGGCCGATTGCCCGGTGGGTGTGGACTATGGTCCTCTGGCCGTTGAAACAGCATCAGGGCTGAGCCTGAGCATCATGCTCATCGAACACGGCAGGTTCGCCGGATTGGACCGGGCAGCGCAGGCAGCGACGCTTGCAGCCTGTCTGCGCGAGGCGCGCTTGCTGGGCGCAATGCCGGTGCTGGCCGGATTTGACGCAGCAGGCATGGCCGAGCGGCGCGATGCCGCGGCGATGTTGACGGCCCCGCTGCTGCTTGTCACGGCAAGACCGTCGGCATGGCACGATGCGGGCGTTTGCGCCGGGTTGGCAACGGTCGCGCCGACTGCGCCGCCAGAACGCCGCCGCTTGCTTGACGACCTTCTCGGTGTCGCGCCTGCGATCAGCGACGATGAGATGCGAAAGCTCAGCGCCATGCCGCACCTTGGCGTGCTGCAACTGGCAAAGCTCATGAAGCGCCACAAACAGCCCGGCACGCTATGGCCAGCAGCGGTTTCGTTAATGACCGCAAGTCTAGCCGGACTTGCCAGGCAAATGACCTCGCCGCACGCGCTCGACGATCTTGTTCTTCAACCCAAAGCGCTGACGGCCTTGCGCGGTTTGGTCTCAACCCGGCAGACGTCCTCCATTGTGCTGGATGAGTGGAGGCTGGGCCCTGTAATGGGCAAGCGCGACAGTACTACGGTCCTGTTCAAGGGGCCGTCCGGCACTGGCAAGACCATGGCCGCCGGGGCAATTGCCAATGAGCTTGGACTCGCTCTGTTTCACGTGGACCTCGCCGGGATGGTGTCGAAATACATCGGCGAGACCGAAAAAAACCTCGACCGGCTGTTTGATGCAGCTGCCTCTGCTGATGTGATCCTGTTCTTTGATGAAGCCGACGCGATCTTCGGCGAGCGCACCGAAATTCAGGATGCCCGTGATCGCTATGCCAATTTGCAGACATCCTACCTGTTGCAGCGGCTGGAGAATTTCGACGGCATTTCGATCCTTGCGACAAATTTGCAGAAAAACATTGATGAGGCATTCCTGCGCCGCATCGACGTCGTGGTCGATTTTCCGCCGCCCGGCAAGGCCGAGCGCAGGCGTCTGTGGGACCGCATCCACCTGACGGGCGCGCCCATCGGAGATGACATTGATTTCGATCTGCTGGCGGAGCGCATGGAGCTGACTGGCGCTGAAATCCGCAATTGCTGGCTGGATGCGGCGCACCGGGCGGCTCAGCGCGGCTCGGCGATCAGCATGGATATCATCCTGCAGGCAATCGGGCGCGAACTGGTCAAGCAGGGCAAACCCGTGCGCAAGACGGCCTTTGGCGAGGCCTACGCGCGTCTGCGCATTGACGAGGCGGGGCCATGACCGAATTCGTCAAGCCGCTGCTCCCCGAAGAAGCGCCGGAACCGCCGCTGCTGGAACAGGAGAGGCAGGAGGAGGCGCATCAGCGCGCGCGCCAGTCGCTGGCAGGCCAGCAAGGGGCGACACGGATGGCAGAGGATGCCGGTCTCGGGCAAAAGCCAGCCATGCCCGCCGCCAGGAAACCGGAGACCAAAAAGCCATTGCATGCCTCCGCTGCACCGAAAGTACTTGCAAAGCCCAAGTCGCTGTCCACTGCCAAGCCAAAGGCGAAAGCAGTTCCAACCGTCAAGAAGAAAGACGCCGCGCCGCACAAAAAGCAAAAACTTGAAATGCCGGCAAAGGCGGCTCCCGCGCCAGTCGTCGATAAGGACAGGCTGCTGCGGCAGGCGGCGTTGGTTGAAGCCATTGCCGCCATGCAATCCGGTCCCGATGAATTTGTTTTTGCAAATGTCTTCGACCTCTACACCAAGGCGCCGGACAAGGAGACTACGGCGGCGGCAACCGTTCTGACGGCCACATTCCTGCGAACGTCCGTCAAATCCCGAGCGCCCCTGCTGGAAGCCCTTGCGCCCGCCATGCGGACCTGGCGCGGCTCCAAACTGGCTATTCTTCTTGCCACCAAGCTCGGCAAAGTCATCGTTGCCAAGCCGCCTGCGCCGCCCGCGCCGCCGCCGGGAGGCTGAAGATGGCAGGAGAACCCGCACCCGCAAATGCACCGCCGCAACCCGCGCCGCCTGCGCCTGTCGCAGCGCCTCCTGCGCCCTCGACAGACACTGGCGCGCCAGCCTCGCAATTTGGCATTCAGCCCAACGGCGATTTCGTCGCCATGCTCGGCGGCCCGTTGGGGTTCCGGGTGCTTTCTGCCGACATCAAGGCAATGGGCCGCAAAGGCATCGACTTTTCCAAGCGCCCGCAGCCTATCCCGGGCCTGAAGATTGAAAAGGTCTATGTCTCCAACGAAAAGGCCACACTGCAGGCGGCGCT
>JANPGC010000320.1:0-5841 GCA_031423755.1 Phyllobacteriaceae bacterium
GAGGAATTGCCGATCTTCCAAGCCAGCCAGACCAAATAGACGATGGAAACCACCTTCATGATGGTGAGCGCTTCCGGAAAGGACTTGATCAGGCCTGCCATCCCAAGCCCGACCAGAAACACCATCAGCCCGAACCCGGTGCTGATGCCCAGCATATGCGGAATGGTGCGGCGAAAGCCGAAATTCGCACCAGATGCCATAAGCATCATGTTGTTTGGCCCCGGTGTGACCGAAGTTGCAAAGGCAAAGCCGAACAGGGCAAGGAGAGTGGCTGCGGTCATTCGTCAGCTTGCCCCGGCAGACTAAGTCCCATGAGGCGGCCAACAAAGCCCCGGACAATTTCAACAAAGCCGAACGGCACATCTTCAATCTTGCGTATCACCCGATGACCGTAGTCGATGGAACGTATCTGATCTGTCAGAACATAGCCCTTCGTTTTCAGTCCATCGGGTAAGCGTACTTTCGTTGGCCACTCAACTGCGTTTGCCGTAATGGCGCACACGAACGCCCGCTTCGACGCTTCGTGCAGACCGTCAGTTGAAATGACAATCGCCGGGCGAATGCCTGCCTGTTCACTGCCAAGAGTTGGATTTAAGTTTATCAGCAATATGTCGCCGGTTCGCGGCCTTGGAATTTCATTCATTGTCGTAGAAACGCTCCGACCCAACGTCAGGGCCCCAATCCACCGTTTCTGGCTCGTTCTCGGGTCCCAACCGCTTCATTTCCGCAACGATCCATTCCAGACTTGGAATTTTGGGCGGTCGATTTGGCGTCAACGTCACAACGCTGCCGACAACAGACAAATTGATCTCTTCGCCTGCCTTCACATTAAGGGCATCCAACACAGCCTTCGGCAAACGGATGGCTGAACTATTCCCCCACTTCGACACGGCTACTTTTGTCATCGGCTTCACCTGAACTTTACGGATATCCAATGTATATCATTGCCGTCGCCCAGACAAGCAAACCTTACAGGTCTGGCGCGTCCGTCGCCATGCCCTCCGGCCCGCGGTTCATCGCCGCGACGCCCGTGCGGCAGACTTCAATGAGGCCGAGCGGCGCCATGATCTGGATGAATTGGTCAACTTTCGTCGGCTTGCCGGTGATCTCGAATATGAAATGCCCGACCGTCGCGTCTATAACCTTGGCGTTGAACGCCTCTGCCAGCCGCAGCGCCTCGACGCGGCTCTCGCCCGAGCCTGCCACCTTGATCAGTGCCAGTTCGCGCTCAATCGGCTTATCGCCGCCCTGCAGACGCGCAACGACGGTTAAGTCGGTCACGCCGTGCACCGGCACGATGCGCTCAAGCTGGTTCTTGATCTGGTCAAGAATATGCGGCGTGCCTCGCGTCACGATGGTGATGCGTGACAGATGGCTCTCATGCTCGGTTTCCGACACGGTCAGCGAGTCGATATTATAGCCGCGTCCGGAGAAAAGGCCGATCACCCGGGCAAGCACACCCGGCTCATTGTCGACCAGAACGGAAAGCGTGTGGCTCTCGGGAGCCTCGCGCTCCTTGACGATGAAATAGGCGGAACCGGAAGGTTGTTTTGCGGCGTTCATGATCAGTCAGCTTTCTTAGGAATGGCTTAAATTTGTTTGAGGCACTTGAACGGAAACGGGCGATCCAGATTGGGCGGCAACTTTCAGAAGCGCCCTGTCAAATGTCAGGAATGCAACTGAGTTCCCGGCAGAATTGACATGCATTGCATCGGCGAAATCAAATCCTGCCCCGTGTGCCGCAATGGCCGCCCCAACCATTTCACGCTGATCCATATCGACATTTTCCAGTCCCATCACGGATCCAAGCAGTTCGCAGACTCTTTGGCGGCCAAACTTGTAACTGCTGCGTAAAACCCATTCCGTTTCAAGTATTACAGTAACAGGCACATGAACGGCTTCGAGAGTCAGGACTTTTGCAGCAATGCGAGATTGCTCGCTGTCCTCGTCTACAAGCGCACGAACGAGAACATTCGTATCAACTGTTTTCCGCATTCCACATCCTTCGTGCCTCGTCTTCTATGGCGCGGTTCATGTCTTCGACTGGTACGGGCTTCCCAGTCCACTTGACGCGCCTCGCCATAAACTCGGCAGCTGTGATAGGAGGAAATGCGCTCATCGGCCTTACCCGTTTCATCATCACACCTTCCGGCCCTTCGACAAACTCGATCTCAGAGCCTGCATGAAGGCCCAGCCTGTCCCGCATTTCCTTTGGAACGACAACCTGCCCTTTGCTTGAAATTCTGGCACGTACATTCATGGCTCAACCCTCGAAGTAAGACGCACGTAAGACTAACAGTTGTTTCAGTGTCAAACCAGCCCCTTGCCCGAAGCGTCAATTGCGTTCGCCACCGCTTCGTCCGTCGCCTCGTCCGGCAGCAGCATTTCATTGTGCGCCTTGCCGGACGGGATCATCGGGAAACAGTTGGCGAGTGCGGCGACGCGGCAGTCGAAGATCACCGGCAGATTGACGTCGATCATCTCGTCAATGGCGTCATCGAGATCGGCAGGCCTGTCCACACGGATGCCATGGCCGCCATAGGCTTTGGCAAGCATGACAAAGTCCGGCATCGCCTCAGTGTAGGAATTCGACAGCCGATTGCCATGCAGCAATTGCTGCCACTGGCGCACCATGCCCATGTACTGGTTATTCAGGATGAAAATCTTGACCGGCAGATTGTGCTGCACGGCGCAGGACATCTCCTGAATGCACATCTGGATCGAGGCATCACCGGCAATGTCGATGACCAGTGAATCCCGGTGCGCCGTCTGCACGCCGATTGCCGCCGGGAAACCATAGCCCATCGTGCCCAGCCCGCCTGATGTCATCCAGCGGTTCGGCTGTTCAAAGTGGTAAAACTGCGCTGCCCACATCTGGTGCTGGCCGACTTCGGTGGTGATGTAGGTGTCGAGATGCTTGGTCTTTTCATACAGCCGCTCGATGGCATACTGCGGCATGATCACGTCGCGGTTGACAGGATAGGCCAACGAGTTGCGCGCTCGCCATTTTGTGATTTGTGCCCACCAATCCTTCAGCGCCGCCTTGTCCGGCTGCTTCTTCGACGCCTTGATTTCGGCGATCAAGACCTTGAGCACCTTGGCGATATCGCCCAGCACCGGAACATCGACATGCACGACCTTGTTGATCTGCGACGGATCAATGTCGATGTGGATCTTCTTGGAGTGCGGCGAGAAAGCGTTAAGCCTGCCGGTGATGCGGTCGTCAAACCGCGCGCCGATGTTCACCATCACGTCACAGTCATGCATCACCATATTGGCTTGGTAAGTGCCATGCATGCCGAGCATGCCCAGCCAGTTTTCGCCGGAAGCCGGATAGGAGCCAAGGCCCATCAGCGTCGTGGTGATCGGAAATCCGGTCAGCGCAACAAGCTCGCGCAGCAGCTGCGAAGCCTCCGGCCCGGAGTTGATGACGCCGCCGCCGGAATAGATGACCGGTCTTTTTGCTGACATCATCAGCTCGACCGCGGCCCTGATCGAGCCGATGTCGCCTTCCGTGCGCGGGTGATAACTCTTGCGTTCAATATGGACCGGAGGCGTGTACATGCCCTTGGCAAACTGGACGTCCTTCGGGATATCGACCAGCACGGGACCCGGACGGCCGGTCATGGCAATGTGAAACGCCTCGTGCAACGTAACGGCAAGATCATCGACCGAGCGGACCAACCAATTGTGTTTGGTGCAAGGCCTTGTGATGCCGACCGTGTCGCATTCCTGAAACGCGTCCGAACCGATCAGCGGCGTCGGCACCTGGCCCGAGACGACGACGATCGGGATCGAATCCATCAGCGCATCTTGCAGCGGCGTGACGATGTTGGTCGCGCCGGGGCCGGAGGTGACCAAAGCGACGCCGACCTTCCCTGTCGAGCGGGCATAGCCTTCGGCCATGTGGCCGGCGCCCTGCTCGTGGCGGACCAGAATGTGCTCGACATCTTCCTGTTGGTAAAGTTCGTCATAAATCGGCAAAACCGCGCCGCCCGGATAGCCGAAGATATGCTTGACGCCATGATCGCGGAACGCCTGCACGACCATCTCCGCGCCAGTCATCTCGCGCGCTCCGGTTTCCCGCTTCATGGCCGGGGTGATCTCCCGCTTGGCAGCCGAGCCGCCCTTCTTTGTCGCTGTGGTCATGCGTCCGTTCCGTTTTGCTGCCGTTATCTGATTTTCTTGCGCGGTGAAATTGAGTGGAGACTGTCTAGAGAAGTTTCGGGCAATAAAAAAGGCTCCTTTCGGAGCCTGTTGTCGCGCACGGGAGGCTATCGCCTGACGGTTACACCGTCTTGCCCGCGCGCCTGCCTACCACGAGAATTGCCTTGATCATCCACGGACAATAGTTTGCGGCCCGGCAATGTGTCAAGTGGGGAACAAAATGCCCATGACAAAAGCGCGTCGTCATTTCGGGGCAGCGCAGCGGAGCCCGGAATCCAGATCGCCGAGGGTGGAAAGTTTTATGCGGCGGTTGAGAACGTTTACGCTTAATATATTGATTTTGTTGATATTTTTTGCATCAGCTCACTGGATTCCGGGTTCGGCTTCGCCGCCGCAGAAAGACGGCCGAGTGGGATTTGTTGCCGGGACGGCGCTTGAGTGCTGTCCAAGCTTACTGAGATCCGAATTTTTGCATCACCGCACTCAAGACGTATCCGCCCTGAACGCCTCAATCGCAAAATAATGCACATCTTTCAGCACCGCATCGACCTGATGCAGGTCCTTGCGCCGGTAGCCCGGTGGTGGGCCGGGGCGGAAGGGGGACATGCGCATCGGGCGGTATGGGCCTTTGGCCGCAAGCAAAAGATCGCGCTGTGCATACCAGCGGGCGAGGCGTCGCGCTTGGCGCGGGAGGTCGTTGAGCGCGTGACGCATGGCGCGCAGGCGATTGAAGAGGAGTGTTGCGTTGACGGGTTTGGCGGCAAGCTGGGCTTGGTGGTGGGCGAGCGCCGGGTCGAAGGGCAGGACTTCGTGCATCAGCGACGCCGGGTCAATGTTTTGATCCCACAGGTCCGGGTCGAAGTGTTTCAGTGGGTCGATGAGCTGGAAGGATGGCGTGCGTGATGGGTTTTCTGATGCGAAGGAGGCGAGGCCTGCGGGAAGCGGGCGCGAGGCGCGAGCCTTCAAGACCAGCCCTCTCGCCGCGATGATGATGAGGCGGCGGATGGCAGATTCGCAGGGGCGCAGGATGAGCATGATGGCGGCGTAGAGATGGCGCGGGAGGGTGAAGGCTGGGGTGCTGGCGTTTGAGGGCAGTCCCCTCTCCGTCGGCTTCGCCGACACCTCTCCCCGGAGGGGCGAGGTTAAAAGCTCGGCGCTTGGTTCAACCTCGGCGGCTTTTACCTCGCCCCGCTTGCGGGGAGAAGTGTCGCGGGCGCAACCCGTGACGGAGAGGGGACTGCTGCTGCCGCCATCGACCATCCGCAACATCGCAAACAACTCGGCGACGATGCGCACAAGCAGGGCGTGGTTGCGGGTGATAACGATGGTCCAGTCCAAAATTTGGGGCTTCCGGTTGAAGTTGAACAGCCGGGGAATTATCAGGCGCAGATGGGAGCGGGTGGATAAAGCGCCATAGTCAAGGCTGTGATATCAATGATATCAATGGCTTGGCGGCGAAGTTTGCAAGGATAAGTTTGCAGCTTTGGATGCTGTGTTTCCCTCATCCGCCTGTCGGCATCTGACCGGGGCGAGACCCGTGGCTCGCCACGGTCAGATGCCGACAGGGAAATGAGGGGAAACACAGCATCCAAAGCTGCAAACGTATCCTTGCAAACTTCGCCGCCAAGCCATTGATATCATTGATATCACAGCCTTGACTATGGCGCTTTATCC
>JANPGC010000321.1:0-13158 GCA_031423755.1 Phyllobacteriaceae bacterium
ATTCCACCTTTCTCCAATTTTCTTGTTGCACTGCACCATAAGCAATGTCACGCATAGGCGGCTGCATCAAACAGGCGGGAACCTGTGCGGCAGGAGGATGACGTGACCAAGTGGGTCTATTCATATGGCGGCGGTTCTGCGGAGGGCAGCGCCGCTGATCTGGCGTTGCTGGGCGGCAAGGGTGCCAACCTTGCCGAGATGGCGCGCCTGGGCCTGCCTGTCCCGCCGGGCTTCACGATCACGACGGACGCATGCGGCTGGTTCTTTCAAAATGGCCGCAGCATGCCCGACGGGCTGCAGATCGCCGTCGCCAACGCACTCACCGCGCTGGGCGTGAGGGCGGGACGCAAGTTCGGCGATGCGACCAATCCGCTTCTCGTGTCGGTGCGCTCAGGCTCGCGCGCATCCATGCCGGGCATGATGGACACGGTGCTGAACCTTGGCCTCAATGATGAAACAGTCGAAGGACTGTCGCGGTCAACGGGCGACGAGCGTTTCGCCTGGGACAGCTACCGCCGCTTCATCCAGATGTATTGCGATGTCGTGCTCGGTCTTGACCATGGCGTGTTTGAAGATGTGCTCGAAAATGAGCGGGCGGCGAGGGGCATCGCTTCCGATACCGGATTTTCCGCCGGTGACCTGAAATCGATTGTCACACGCTATAAGATACTGGTCGAACAAGAGCTGGGCGAAGCGTTTCCGCAGGACCCTCAGGTGCAATTGTGGGCGGCCATCCGCGCGGTGTTCTCGTCGTGGAAAAATGTTCGAGCCGTGACCTACAGACGCCTGCACAACATCCCTGATGATTGGGGCACGGCAGTCACCATTCAGGCGATGGTGTTCGGCAACATGGGCAAGGGGTCTTGCACGGGCGTTGCCTTCACGCGCGATCCATCGACCGGCGAAAAGGGATTGTACGGCGAGTTCCTTCCGGACGCGCAGGGCGAGGATGTGGTCGCCGGCCTGCGCACGCCGCAAAGCCTGACCGAGAGCGGACGCGTGTCAGCCAAGTCCGGCGAGCTGTCGCTGGAGAAAGCAATGCCGTCTTCGTTTGCGGAATTGCTTTCAGTTGCAGACCGGCTCGAACGCCATTTTCGCGATGTGCAGGACCTTGAGTTCACCATCGAGCGCGGCAAGCTCTGGATGCTGCAGACGCGCGGTGGCAAGCGCACCTTGCGCGCGGCGCTGCGCATTGCGGTGGATATGGCGGCAGAAGGCATCATAACCCGGGATGAGGCGCTGCTGCGTATTGACCCGTCGGCACTGGATCAGTTGCTGCACCCGATGATTGACCCTTCGGCCGAGCGGATCATTGTCGGTTCAGGTCTTCCGGCCTCCCCCGGCGCCGCGACGGGCGAGATCGTGTTTTCGTCGGAGGAAGCCGAAAGGCTGAAGCTCGACGGGCGCAAGAGCATATTGGTCCGCGCCGAGACCAGTCCGGAAGATGTGCATGGCATGCATGCTGCCGAAGGTGTTTTGACCACGCGCGGCGGCATGACCAGCCATGCTGCCGTTGTCGCGCGCGGCATGGGCAAGCCGTGCGTCACGGGCGCGGGCAACCTGAAGGTTGATCTGAAGAGCGGTGTTCTGATCGGCGCAGGCATGCGCCTCAAGCGCGGCGACATCATCACCATCGACGGCGGCTTGGGGCAAGTGCTCAAGGGCGCGGTTCCCATGCTGCAGCCGGAATTGTCCGGCGAATTTGCGACGGTGATGCAATGGGCCGACAAGGCGCGGCGCATGAAAGTGCGCGCCAACGCCGACAACCCTGCGGATGCGCTCGTGGCGAAAATGTTCGGCGCTGAGGGCATTGGCCTCTGCCGCACAGAGCAGATGTTCTTTGACGAAGAGCGCATCAGCGCCATGCGCGAGATGATCATCGCCGAGACGGAAGCTGAGCGCCGGGTGGCTCTCGCACGGCTGCTGCCAATTCAGCGGAAGAATTTTGTTGAACTGTTTGAAATGATGGCTGGCCTTCCGGTCACCATTCGGCTCTTGGACCCGCCTCTCCACGAATTCCTGCCCAAGGATTTTGCCGAAGTGGTGGAAGTCGCCTCTGCAATGGGCCTCGCCGTTGAAAAGCTGCGCGACCGCATCGATGCGCTGCATGAGTTCAACCCGATGCTGGGCCATCGCGGCTGCCGTCTGGTGATCAGCTACCCGGAAATCGCCGAGATGCAGTCACGGGCGATTTTTGAGGCGGCTGTCGAGGCGGGCAAGACGACCGGCGTTCCCGTTGTGGCCGAAATCATGGTGCCGCTGGTGTCGATGATGAAGGAGCTGGAATTCATCAAACTGCGGATTGCCGAGGTCGCAAGGCAGGTCATTCGCGAAACCGGCGTTGAGTTCACATATCTGGTCGGCACGATGATCGAATTGCCGCGCGCGGCGATGCGCGCAGGGGCCATTGCCGAAGCGTCCGAATTTTTCTCGTTCGGAACCAATGATTTGACGCAGACAACGTACGGCATCTCGCGCGACGACGCCTCGAATTTCATGAACACCTACATGCAGAAGGGCCTCATGGCGCGCGACCCGTTCATGACGCTCGACCGTGAGGGCGTCGGCGAAATGATCCGCATTGCCTGCGAACGCGGCCGCGCCACGCGCCCGGACATTGCGCTTGGCGTCTGCGGCGAGCATGGCGGCGAGCCGGAATCGATCCAGTTTTTCGAGGAAACCGGTCTCGATTTTGTGTCCTGCTCGCCTTACCGTGTGCCGATCGCCAGACTGGCGGCTGCGCAGGCCGCCATTCGTCAGCGTGAAAACGACAAATAGGCCGCGCTCCTTTCACGTGTTGATGCCGTCCATTGCAGTGAATGGCGGGCTTAGGCCGGAAGTCTGGCGCGCCGTTGCAGGTCAAGCGGGCGAAAAGGGCGAATTGGCACGGTTCTTGAGTGTGTTCGGTTACCTCGCGTGACAAGGCGCCAAAGTGATCCAATTTGAGACACAAAGCCAAAACACCGGGGTCAGGATGAAACGCTTATTGGAGAAGCATCATGCGTGTACTGAAAGACATCGAACTCGTGCAGGTTTCTGGCGCCGGCGTGGCGGAATGCGGCGGCAATGAACGCGGCAACAATGGTTGGGGCAATGGCGGCGACGACGGGATCAACGCTCCCAAGGTTGACGGCGGCTTCAAAGTCGAAGGCGACTCTGACGGCGCTTTCGGAATCAAGGGCGGCGGCCGCGAGAAGTGCGCGCGCTGAACCGATCTCGGCAAATGTGACAGTCAAGGTTGCGGCGGGTCCGTGCATCGCGCGGAACCCGCAGGCGCCGTGATTGCCCACGAACGGATTGTAGCTCCTGCCTGCGCCCCGCAGGCGTAAAATTCACCACGCTTGGCACCGGGGCAAACCAGGACGACAAGCGTACAAGGCAGGCCAGCCCATTGACGTGTGCTGACGGATTTGCGAATTCTCCTGTGCCGTTTTGGAAGTGCCCTAAGACAGCTTTCGGAACTGGTTGGCCACGGCAAGCCAAGCCTCGCCAAGACGGAACAGGTGAGCCGTGTCCGGTCTCTCGGTCTGTGCATCCATTGTCACGCCGTCATCGCTGAGCGACACCAGAATGATCTGGTCGTTGCCGTCCGGAAGGCGCACGAGCGCCGCGCGCTGGAACGGCATGCTTGACGGGGCAGGGATGTTGAACAGAAACTCTGCGCCGATGGCTTCGGACGCACGCCGCACAGACGTATCGAAGCCGGCGCCGACGAGATTTTGCGCCTCCAGCGCCATCAACAGTTCGACATTCTCCAGATCCGGATTGACCTGATGCGCGGCCAAGCCTTGAAGAGCCTTGTTATTGACCGGCACGGTGGCCTGATTGACTTGTGGCATGCGACGCTCCCTTGCAACATGCCCCCCTTTAACCAACTTGCTTAGCATTAAAGGCGAGAATGGGGCGAAGGCCTTTATCAGTGGAACGAAGTCTGCAAGCGGTTTGCACTCGCCCGGCCAAGCCGCTATCAAGCCCGCGATGAAAAAGGACCTGTTGACATGATGCGCCGGGAATATGTGCGGCGGCAATCACGAGCGGCGCGATGGGCGATGCCGCCATCCGTGTTCTCGCCAGTTCTGGCTGGCGTTGCGATACTGGCGCACAGGTTTGGTTCGCTCTCCGAGCAGAATTTCATTCTGGTGCTGCTGGCCGCGCTTGGCTTTGCCGTGGCCGGAGGATTGCTGGCCCTGCTGGGGCTGCGCTCGCTTTGGCGGGACGCTGCCATTGGAGGCAGGCGTTCGGCACTGGCGCTTCTGTTTTGCATGCCCGTCTTGATGCCCGCCGCTGCCGCAGTCTGGCTGTCGCAGACAACCGCGCATCTGTCAGACATTTCAACTGACCCGCAAGATCCGCCGCATTTTTCAGTACGCGCAGCTTCCGGATCCGGCATCAACACAAACGAGCCGCCGCGCGTCAACGCGGTGCTGCAAAAGCAATATTACCCGGATGTGACCGGTCGGCGCTATCAACTTTCCGCCGATGGCATTGCAGCACAGATCAGCGCTCTTGCCGCTGAATCCGGCTGGTCGCAAACTCACGGCGGGCCCGTTGCGCAGCCAAATGGTGAATGGATCATTGAGGGGACGGTAACAACGACCATACTCGGGTTCAAGGACGACGTGGTCATCCGCGTCACGGACGAGGGCGAGTCCACCTACGTGGACATGCGCAGCGCCTCGCGTTTCGGCGGTGCGGACCTCGGTGCCAACGCCCGCCGTATCGTCGCGTTCATGAATGCGCTCGACTTGCGTATCCAATCAGGAACACCCGGCTGACACGCTTTGCTGTCAAACCGGCGTGAAATCAGCCGAAAAGCCAAGCTGACCGCCAATCGTTACTTTGCCATGTGCGGCGAGCCGTTCAAGGTGGGCAAGGGCGGTCAATGCCGCAGCGCCGTGCAGCCGCTTGTCAGTGGCGTGATAAACATTTGCGACAATGACGGACAATTGCCTGTCGCCCGCTTGCACCCTCTTCAAGATTGCCGCCTCCCGTGCCAGCCGGTGTGCCTTCAGCGCGCGGGCGCGGCGTTGCGGATTGTGAACAGGCTCACCATGGCCCGGCAAAAATACGCGATCCTTGCGTTTTGCCAGCAGCGTCAGCGAATTGAGATAGCTCTCCATCGACCCGTCCGGCGGCGCGACAATCGTAGTCGCCCAGCCCATGACATGGTCGCCGGAGAACAGGATGCCGGTGCCCTCCAACGCGTAAGCCATGTGGTTTTCCGCATGGCCGGGCGTCGCAATCGCCCGGATGGCAAACGCGCCGCAATCAACCAACTCGTTGTGAATAAGGTGCCGGTCCGGCATGAAATCCAGGTCGGCGCTGGCGTCAAGCACGTTGCCATCGCCTGCCAGATGGCCGCCAGTGTATCGGTGCGGCCCTTCAGCAAGGCAGATTGCGCCGGTATGCGCCGCAAGTCGCCGGGCGAGGGGCGAGTGGTCCCTGTGGGTGTGGGTCACAAAGATATGCGAGACCGGGCGCCCTTGAATTGCCGCGACCAGTGCCTCGAAATGCGCATCGCTTTCCGGGCCGGGATCAATGACGACAAGACTGTGGGCACCAACAATGTAGCTGTTGGTGCCCTCAAAGGTGAAAGGGCCGGGGTTGGGCGCTGTGACGCAAGCAATTCGCTCACCTCCAATGCCCAGACGGCCGGGTTCGATGTGCAAAACCGATGCAGTTTTTGCGACGGAAATGCTCATGCCTGACGGTTGGCCACTTTAGGTTTTGACAATTGACAACACAGCCTGCGCCGACGGCTTGGATGACTTCAACAACACAGGCTCGTCTGCAGCTCTTTCGCTGATGTCTTCATACTCCGGAACCGCAACCCTCAGCTTGGCAAGCGCGGCAAGGGAGTTTTCACTGCCGATCGCCGCTGCCATTGCGTTGACGATTTTCTCGATGGTGGCCAGTTCAACCACGCGCGGCGATGCAACAATGTAGTTCTCATGCCTTGCCGCATCCTGCACTTCGCCCTCGTCGAACAGCTCTTCAAAAAGCTTTTCGCCCGGCCTCAGGCCTACATATTCAATCTTGATGTCGACGTTTGGCCTGTAACCCGCGAGCCGGATCATTCTTTCTGCCAAGTCCGCTATGCGCACCGGTTCGCCCATGTCGAGCACAATGATCTTGCCGCGCTCCTCGTTCGAGATCATGCCCATCGACGACGCCTGCAACACCAGACGCACAGCCTCCGGGATGGTCATGAAATAGCGCACGATATTCTGGTGCGTCACAGTCACCGGGCCGCCTTTGGCAATCTGCGCAGCAAAACGTGGCACAACAGACCCGTTCGAGCCGAGAACGTTGCCGAACCGCACGGTCTTGAAACGCGTGCCGTGATCCTGCAAATCAAGCGCTTGGCAATAGCTTTCGGCCGCGCGCTTGGTTGCGCCCATGACATTGGTCGGGTTGACCGCCTTGTCGGTCGAAATCATCACAAAAACGGCGGCCTTGTTCTTGATCGCGGCCAAAGCGCAATTGCGAGTTCCAAGCACGTTTGTCTTGATGGTCTCTGCAATATTCTGCTCGGCCAGCGGGACATGCTTGATAGCAGCCGCATGAAAAACAACGTCTGGCCGATACTTGCCAAACAGGCTATCGACACGCTTTTCGTCGCGGATGTCAGCAATGCGCGCGACAATGTCGAGCTCGGGGAACTTCTCGCGCAATTCCATGTCGATTGTGTAGAGAAAATGTTCGGACATATCGACGATTACAAGACGTCTGGGATTGAACGCCGCAATCTGACGTGCAAGCTCCGAGCCGATCGAGCCGCCGGCGCCAGTGAGCAGCACCGTCTTTCCGTCAATGAAACGTGTAACCTCTATCAGATTGTACTTTATTTCCGGACGGCCAAGCAGGTCGGAAAGAACAATCGGTTGCGGATCAAGACTGGTCGCGCGGCTGGTGTCAGTTGTCTTGACGATGTCAGGAATATGGCTGACTCGGATGCCCGCGTCGCCTGCCAGCGTTACCAATTCACTGAGCGACTTCTTGTCGAGAGTATGGTCGGCAATTGCCAGTTCCTCGACGCGAACCCCATGATTCTCGTAGAGTTGGGCTACAATTTTTGAGATGTTGTCAGTGCCGCCGAGTATTTTGAGACCTTGAATCGTTCTGGTCCCCTTTTTCGCCGCGCTGTCGACAATGCCCGCAATGTGAATCTTGGAGTTCCGCCGTCCTTTGACGGCGCGCACGTAAGCGTCGGAAATCTCGTTGGCCTTGTAAACAAGAATGGTCTTGGCGCCGGGCCTGATCTTGTTTCCCTCGCGCAGCAAACCGACCCAGCCGCGTTCACGCACCATGCGGTAAACGATGCGGGGGCCCGCCAAGCCCAAAATGAGAAAAAACCACAACAGCACAGGAACGAGGCGGGAAAATCCTTCGCCGCGGCTGTAAGTGAAGATGACAAGCACGTAGATCAACACTGCCATCGTCGCCGATTTCATGATCGCCAACAGGTCGGGAATGGAGGCGTAGCGCCAAGAGCCGCGATTAAGCTCGAAAATAAAGAAAATGATCGAACTCAGAAAAACAAACAGGAACGTTTTCTCAAAAATTCCCGAAGTGACGTGAATGCCTGTAAGGGCAAACACACCATAGTTTGCGGCCAAAAACGTCAACCCAGCCATCAATAGGTCATGAATTGCGCCAAGACTGCGTTTCAGTCGGCCACTGCCACTCGACACCATATTTTTTATCATCTTTTGTCCCGGTTTTGCGCCCCACCGAGATTTATTGTGCTATGCACAAATTAAAGCATTTCCAAGGCCGGATTGCAACATCAAACCCGCAGCCACGCCAACAGGAAAAGTCTAAATATCTGATAATAATACATAAATGTGATCTCCGGGACATTGTTGGGTCCGGGACTATTTTTGCAAATTAGCCATTCACAGAAGATGCCCTCCATAGTTTGACCAGTTGATAAAATTACGCATCATGACCAAGATGCGAAAAACGGGGCATTGAAGTGTTCGATCTGGCAAAAGCATCCTATCCGCGCGATATGACCGGCCATGGCCGCAACCCGCCTGACCCCGAATGGCCGGGCGGGGCGAACATCGCGGTTCAGTTTGTCGTCAATTATGAAGAGGGCGGAGAAAACTGCATCCTTCATGGCGACAAGGCCTCAGAAGCGTTCCTGTCGGAAATCGTTGGCGCAGCGCCGTGGCCCGGCCAGCGCCACATGAACATGGAATCCATCTACGAATACGGCGCCCGCGCCGGTTTCTGGCGGCTTTGGCGCATGTTCACGGCACGCAAAATGGATGTGACGGTCTATGGCGTGGCGACAGCGCTGGCCCGTGCTCCGGAACAACTGGCGGCCATGAAGGAAGCCGATTGGGAAATCGCCACCCACGGCCTCAAATGGATCGACTATCGCGACATTCCGGCCGAGATTGAGCGTGACGACCTTCATGAGGCCATTCGCATCCACAAGGAATTGACGGGGGAGCGCCCGCTCGGCTGGTATTTGGGCCGCTGCTCGGAAAATACGCTGAAGCTGGTTATGGAAGAAGGCGGGTTTGAGTATTATTCAGATACTTATGCCGACGATCTGCCTTACTGGGTGGCCGATGGCGACAAGAAGCAACTCATCGTCCCCTACACGCTCGACTCCAACGACATGCGCTTCGCCACGCCGCAGGGATTCAATTCCGGAGATCAGTTTTTCAGCTACCTGAAGGACTCATTCGATGTGCTCTATGCCGAAGGCGCGGCGGGCTCGCCCAAAATGCTTTCTGTCGGGCTGCACTGCCGCCTTGTCGGTCGTCCGGGCCGCGCGGCATCGCTGGCACGTTTTCTCGACTATGTGCAAAGCCATGACAAGGTTTGGGTCGCCAAGCGTATCGACATTGCCCGGCATTGGGCGGCAACACATCCCGCAGGGGCATGATGGCGGCAGTCCAGATCAAGATCGAACCATTAACCAAAGCGGCATTTGCGCCGTTCGGCAATGTCATCGAAACCCACGGTGCGGAACTGCGCATCATAAACGGGGGTTCGACTGAGCGTTTTCATGATTTGATGGAAATTGATGTTTCGCCCGAAGGCGGCAAGCCAATTGTCTCGATATTCCGCGGCCAGCCATTCGCGTTCCCCGTTTCCATCAAAATGGTCGAACGCCATCCGCTCGGGAGCCAAGCATTTATCCCGATGGGCCCGTTTCCGTTTCTGCTTGTCGTGGCGCAAGACAGCAACGGCGCGCCCAAAACGCCACGCGCATTTTTGGCAACCGGCGGGCAGGGCGTGAACTATGCACGCAACGTCTGGCACCATCCCTTGCTGTCGCTGGAAGCAGTTTGCGACTTTCTTGTAATCGACCGGTCCGGGCCGGGCAACAATCTGCAGGAACATTTCTATGCCGGCGAGGGCTTTACCGTCGTTCAATCCTGAACCAAACTGATCGGATAATGATGACAACGAACTACACCAGTTTCAATTTGAATGGCCGGCCCGCCGCCGCAGAGTGCCGCCCTGACACCACGTTGCTGGAATGGCTGCGCGCGCACAAGCGCTTGACCGGAACCAAGGAAGGCTGCGCGGAAGGCGACTGCGGTGCTTGCACCATCCTTCTTTCCAAACAGGATGGATCAGGCTTTGCCGCAGTCAATTCCTGCATAATTTCCATTGGCCAGGTAGAGGGCCGCAGCATAGTCACCGTTGAAGGACTGTCCGCCGAAAAAGTGCACCCGATTCAAGACGCAATGGCGCAGAACGGCTCATCGCAATGCGGCTTCTGCACGCCTGGCATCGTCGTCTCGCTCGCGGGTTTGTTGTCAGAAAACGCCGACCCCAGCGAAAGCCAGATCCATGATTCGCTTGCTGGCAACCTGTGTCGCTGCACCGGCTACAAGCCGATTGTCGAGGCGGCCAAATCTGTTGCCAAATCCGGCGTCACCGCCATTCCTCCTGTTGAATCAAAACATGCGCTCGCTTCTCTAATCAACTCATCCGGCGGTGTTTTTCACCGCCCGGCAAGTCTCAAGGACTTCTTTGCCGCACGCGCGGCCAATCCGCAGGCAATCATCGTTGCAGGCGCGACCGACCTTGGCGTGGCTCTTGCCGAGCATGAATCCGCTTGGCCCATCGCCATATGGACAGGAGGCGTCAAAGAACTGCGGACGATCACCGAAGACGAAGGGCATTGGCATTTCGGAGCGGCTGTCACATGGACGGAAATCCTTGAGACGACAAAAAATGCCTATCCCTCGCTCGCCATACTTTTGCGTCGTTTTGGTTCCACCCAAATCCGCAACATGGGCACCATCGGCGGCAACATTGGCACGGCAAGCCCTATCGGCGACGGTCCCCCGGCACTCATCGCGCTTGGAGCGGCCATTACGCTCGCCTCAGATAGGGGTGAGCACTCGATGCCATTGGAAGACTTCTTCCTGGACTACCGCAAGACGGCGCTGCACGAAGACGAGATCATCAAAAGCGTGACGGTCCCGAAACCGGCGCCGGGCCAGCATTTCCGCGTCTGGAAAATCTCCAAACGCTATGATCAGGACATCTCAACTGTTTGCGGCGCGTTCAACCTCACCATCCGTGATGGCATGATCGCATCCGCGCGCATCGCATTCGGCGGCATGGCTGCGACCTCGCGCCGGGTGCCGACGGCAGAAGCTGCGCTGATCGGCAAGCCGGTATCAGACGCGGCATTTGCAAGCGCCGCTGACGCTATCCGAGCTGCTTTCAAACCGCTGTCGGACTGGCGCGGAACATCAGACTACCGTTCGCAAGTGGCGGGAAATTTGGCGATCCGCCTCGGCGCGGAATTGAACGGCGAACCGGTCGAGGTGATGGCATGACCGCGATTGAGCGCCGCATCGTCGGCAAGGGCCTCGCCCACGACAGTGCTCTCAAGCACGTTACCGGCTCAGCCGCCTACATCGACGACATGCCGGAACTACCCGGCACGCTGCACGCCGCGCTGATCCTGTCGCCGGTTGCGCATGGAAAATTGAAGTCGATTGATACAAGCATCGCCATGGCCATGCCCGGCGTTGTCCGTATTGTTCTTGCAGCGGACATTCCCGGCCACAATGAAGTCGGGCCGATCCTGCAAGGCGAATTGCTGTTTGCCAACAACATCGTCGATTGCTGCGGCTGCATCATAGGGGCAGTGGCGGCAGAAACGATGGCGCAGGCCGTGAAGGCCGCCCACGCCGTCAAACTCGACATTGAACCGTTGCCAGCAATGCTCGACGTCGAGGCCGCCCACGCGGCGAAGTCCTATGTCCAGCCGCCGCAAAAGATTGTCGAAGGCGATAGTGCCGCCGGTTTCGCCGCCGCTGACCGTATTTTAACCGGACGCCAGATCATCGGCGGCCAGGATCATTTCTATCTGGAAACCCACATCGCCTACGCCCTTCCGGGCGAGGATGACGACATGCTGGTCCATTCCTCCACCCAGCACCCGACGGAGGTGCAACACCATGTTGCGGCCATCCTCGGCATTCCGGCCTCCAAGGTTGAATGCCAGGTCCGCCGCATGGGCGGCGGATTTGGCGGCAAGGAAAGCCAGCCGGCCATCATAGCGGGTGCCGCCGCGCTTCTGGCAAAGCTCACCCGCCGTCCGGTGAAGCTGCGCCTGCGCCGCCGCGATGACATGACCGCCACCGGCAAGCGCCACCACATGATCGCCAACTGGAAGGTCGGTATCAACAAAGCGTGCCGCATCACCGCGCTCGAGGTCGAATATCTTGCTGGCGCTGGCAACACGCCCGACCACACCGGCCCGGTCATCGCCCGCGCTCTATGCCACACCGACAATGCTTACTTCATCCCGAGCGCCCGCTTTGTCGGCCACGCCTGCAAGACCAACACTGTTTCCAACACCGCCTTTCGCGGATACGGCGGCCCGCAGGGCGTTATCACAATCGAAGTCATCTTGGACACCATCGCCCGTGAAACCGGGATGGACCCCAATGAGCTGCGCCGCATCAATTTCTATGGACCAGACACCGGCGAAGTGACGCCATACGGCCAACCGGTCGAGGACAACCGTTTGGCCGAAGTAACCGGCGCGGTGTTGGCCAACGCCGAATGGACCCGCCGCCGCGCTGAAATCGATGCGCACAATGCCGCGAACCCGGTGATCAGGCGCGGCCTTGCCATGATGCCGGTAAAATTCGGCATTTCGTTCAATCGCACCTCGCTCAATCAGGCGGGAGCCTTGGTGCATGTCTATCAGGACGGTTCCGTGCTCTTGAACCACGGTGGCACCGAGATGGGGCAGGGCCTGTTCGTCAAGGTCGCGCAGGTGGTGGCCGAGGTGTTCCAGATCGGCATGGACCAGATCAAAATCACCGCCACCACGACCGGCATGGTTCCCAACACATCCGCCACTGCGGCCTCCGCCGGTTCGGACCTCAACGGCATGGCCGCCTACAACGCCGCTATGGCAATCCGCGGCCGGATGACCAAGGTTGCGGCGGCGCATTTCGGCGTCGGCGAGGACATCATCACCTTCCGTGAAGGCCGCGTCCACGCCAACAATGAATCCGTCTCCTTTGGCGAACTCGCGAAAATGGCATGGCTGGAGCGCGAGCAACTGTCCGAGGCCGGCTTCTACAAGACGCCGAAAATCCATTGGAACCGCGAGACCATGCACGGCCGCCCGTTCTACTATTTCTCCTATGGCGCAGCCGTCGCCGAAGTCGCCATCGACACATTGACCGGCGAAACCCGGTGCCTGCGCGCCGAAATAGTGCAGGACGTTGGAACGCCGCTCAATCCGGCCATTGACCTTGGCCAGATCGAAGGCGCGTTCGTGCAAGGGATGGGTTGGCTCACCTGCGAAGAACTGTGGTGGGACAAGGAGGGGCGCCTGCGCACCGTCGGCCCGTCCACCTACAAGATCCCCGGATCGCGCGACGTACCGCCAGTGTTCAACGTGTCTCTGCTCGACCAGATGCCCAACAAGGAAGAAACGGTTTTCCGCTCCAAAGCCATCGGCGAACCGCCGCTGATGTTGGCCATCTCCGTCTGGCTCGCAATCCGCGACGCGATTGCCTCGATTGCCGGAAACAGGTTTGCGCCGGATTTGGAAGCGCCTGCCACGCCGGAGCATGTGCTGGAGGCAATTGGCAAGTTGCGGGCGAGGATGGCGGCCGAGAATGATGGCTGACGCCCCCCTCATCT
>JANPGC010000322.1:0-28456 GCA_031423755.1 Phyllobacteriaceae bacterium
CAGAGGTTGCGGTCCTGGCGGGAAGTGTGCCCGTTCGCCTCATTCGGCCTGGAAAACACTTATCCAGTTTGCCCCTGGTAGTAGAGAAAATCCTTCAGGATCAAGCCGCGTATCGCGGCGAAGCGCCTTATTTGCTCAAAACTTTCGGCTTAGGCCTTGAGGATAGACTTTCCGGCGTACTTAGCCTGAGTGCCCAAACCCTCTTCGATGCGGATCAACTGATTGTACTTTGCCGTGCGATCTGAACGGGCAAGCGAGCCGGTTTTGATCTGGCCGCAATTTAGCGCCACTGCCAAATCGGCGATGGTTGAATCTTCGGTCTCACCGGAGCGATGCGACATCACGGAGGTGTAGCCAGCCTTATGGGCGGTTTCCACGGCGTTCAGCGTTTCTGTAAGCGTGCCAATTTGGTTGACCTTGACGAGAATGGAGTTTGCAACGCCCTTCTTGATGCCATCCACCAAACGCTTGGTGTTGGTGACAAACAGATCATCGCCAACCAGCTGGACTTTTTTGCCCGCCAAATCCGTTAGCGTCTTCCAGCCTTCCCAGTCGTCTTCCGACATCCCGTCTTCAATGGAGAAGATCGGATAGTCAGCGGCCAGTTTGGCAAGGAACTTGGCCTGCTCTGTGGAGGTCATTGTCTTGCCGACGCCTTCGTAGACATATTTGCCGTCCTTGAAAAATTCGGTCGCGGCGCAGTCGAGCGCGATGCCGACATCGACACCCGGCTTGAAACCTGCCTTTTCAATCGAGCTCATGATGAAGTCGAGCGCATCTTCGGCGCTCTTCAGATTCGGCGCAAAGCCTCCCTCGTCGCCGACGTTGGTGTTGTGACCAGCTTCCTTGAGGCGCTTCTTCAAGGTGTGGAAGATTTCCGAACCCATGCGCACCGCTTCGCGGATGGAGTCTGCGCCATAGGGCACCACCATGAATTCCTGGAAGTCGATCGGATTGTCGGCATGCATGCCGCCATTGATGATGTTCATCATCGGCACCGGCAGAATGCGAGCGTTCGAGCCGCCGACATAGCGGTAAAGCGGCAGACCGGAAGCCTCGGCAGCCGCCTTGGCAACAGCCAGTGACACACCGAGGATTGAGTTTGCGCCAAGGCGTGCCTTATTCGGCGTGCCATCAAGCTCAATCATCGTCTCGTCAATGTGGATCTGGTCTTCGGCATCCATGCCGCCGATGGCATCGAACAGTTCGCCGTTGACTGCGGCCACTGCCTTTTCCACACCCTTGCCGAGATAGCGCTTGCCGCCGTCGCGAAGTTCCATGGCTTCGTGTGCGCCAGTCGACGCACCCGATGGCACAGCGGCGCGGCCCATTGACCCGTCCTCAAGAATGACATCGACTTCAACAGTCGGGTTGCCGCGGCTGTCGAGAATTTCACGGCCGATAATGTCTACAATGGCTGTCACGGATGTTATCCTTTCGCAGGGTCAATCTGATTTTCGCCGTCATAGATCAATTCGATGACGAAAAGAAACCGGTTTCTGTGTGTGCGCTGCACCATCACACTTGGACACGCGTTGAAACAGCATTTCATCGATCCGGACTCATCATGGACTCAATTGGCAGGAAACTTCTGCCCAGGTGGCGGGTTATCCGGATGCAGGCCTCTCAAGCCTGCTGATCTTGCCGAAGGGACAATAAAATGACTCAGATATCCGGCGTGTTGAGTATGTTTTTTATTTCCATGGCGTTTTTGACGTCGTGCGGTCCGACAGACCAGCCGAAAAGCGAGGGACCAGCGCCCTTGATCACGCTGAACGAGTAGGGATTCGGGAAGGCGGGAGGCATGGGTCCTTCCGCCGGTTCAGTTTTTAGGCCCGCATTGCTGGCAAAAACTCTTGTTTTTGAGACAGCGCATTTATCACCACAGGCGATGTGTGCTTGAAGCAGAAATACGGGCAGTAGGTCGTGTCGCAGCGTTCCGCCTTGTTCATGAATGCAAATGACCCATTGAGCAAATTTCCCAATGGGCGTTTGCTGCTGCAGCGGTAAACATCGCCACTGGGCGTGATGGAAACAAAGCTCAGCCCTGCCCCGCAGGGCTTGCCACGAAACATATTATCCATGGCCGCAGTCTGCGAAACGATATCGCGGACCTTGAACATCAGCCCTTGTCCTTCGCCAAGCAATTGCCGGTCGTGACGCACATCGATGGAAAGTTGCTGGCCGCCGCGGTCCGACACTTTCTGAAGTTCCGGCTCAGAAAGGTCCAAGAGCGCCAGTATCTCGCTTCTCTGCCCAGCCGTGTAGGCGTGCGGCCATTGCTTGCCATCAAACGAACCACGCAAAATCTTCGGCACTAGCACGATGCCCGAGTGAGCAAGCTCCCGCCTGACATCATTGGCAACTTCCAAGAATTCAGCCGACATGACGGCGGTGACCATTACATTGAATCCGCGCGACGAGAGATGGCGTGCGCGCTCGATAAAGGCTGGCACGAGACTCCGGTTGCTTCGTTCCTTGTGGTGGAGGCCCGCGTTGATGAAAATCACACCGTCAGGATCGATTCTGTCAGCAAACTCCAACAAGGATTTGTTGGTGAGGTTGCTGTTGAGCGAGATGAAGTTGTTCTGCGTCAAACGCGCGCACAAATCGACGAAACCAGGATACGCCGAGGGCTCGCCGCCCGTCATATGGATTTGCCAAGTCACATCATGCTGGTCGAATGCGGCTGCCCATTGTTCGTTCGTGGCGCTGACACGGATTTTCTCCGACAAGAGCGGCACCGGCACGAAACAGTAATCGCAACGGAAGTTGCAGGTGTGAAGGAGCGTCCAGTCTGCTTCGACAAGACGCCGCCCGGTGCTCACGTCAATTCGCCTTCGCCACTTTGTCAAACGCCATCAGCCGCCAGACCAGCGCCGGCAAATCCTTCAGCGCGATCATGTTCGGGCCGTCAGAGGGCGCATTGTCCGGGTCTTGGTGCGTTTCGATGAACACGCCCGCCACGCCCACCGCCACGGCAGCCCGCGCCAGTGTTTCGACAAACCGCCTGTCGCCGCCGGAGGACGTGCCCTGCCCGCCCGGCTGCTGCACCGAATGGGTCGCGTCAAAGATCACCGGTGCGCCGGTTTCCGCCATGATCGGCAGCGAGCGCATGTCTGAGACCAGCGTGTTGTAACCGAATGACGCGCCGCGCTCTGTGAGCATCACTTTTGTGTTGCCGGAGCCTGTCACCTTGGCCGCGACGTTTTTCATATCCCAAGGCGCGAGAAACTGGCCCTTCTTGATGTTGACCACTTTGCCTGTCTTGGCGGCGGCAACGAGCAGATCGGTTTGACGTGAAAGGAAGGCCGGGATCTGCAGAATGTCGACCACTTCCCCAACGATCCGGCATTGCTCTTCCGTGTGCACATCCGTCAGCACAGGCAGTCCAAAAGTCGCCTTTATGTCGGCAAAAATCTCCAGCGACTTTTCAAGTCCCAAGCCGCGCTGGCCGCTGAATGACGTGCGGTTGGCCTTGTCGTAGCTGGTCTTGTAAACGAGGCCTATGCCAAGCTTTTCACTCATTTCCTTCAGCGCGCCGGCCATCATGAAGGCGTGGTCACGGCTCTCCAGCTGGCATGGTCCCGCGATAAGCGACAATGGCCTGTCATTGGCAAAGGTGACGCTGCCGAGCGTGATGGAGCGGTCAGGAGTTGGACTCATCTATTCAGCCTCAAATGCAAAAATGACGCCCTGCCCAGGAGCCGGATCGACAAGCGTGCGTCCAAGCGCAGAGCGGCGTGCAATGCCCGCCTTGTCCAGGGCACTGTCGAACGCACCAAGATCGCGCACGGCAAACACAATTGCGCGCCCGCGCAAACCGCGCTCTTTGCCATGCAGCTTTTCACCAAACTTCATCGCAAAACCATCATGGGTGAGAACCGAGACTGTTGCATTTGACGACCTGATGTCCATGCCGAATGAATGCGCCTCAACCTCGCGTTCGTTGACCAGCTCTTGGAAGAGATACTGGAAATCCGTAGGGTTGGGTTCAGTCAGCACAACCGAGCGGATCGCCGTCACGCCGTTATCGTGCGCTATGAGTTTCGTCCGGTCGGCCTTCGGCACGTTGATGCGCTGGCATGAGAAGCCGAAGAAGTCCGGGCTGCGCAGATCGGCGGCGAAGGCGAGGCGAAAATCCATCCGCGCCTTCTCGCCGTCGGGCATCACAAAATCGCGGCCAAAATCGAGAATATCGCCGCCGGACAGACCCGTCTTTTCAAACTGCTTGTGGTCGGCCGCCGCGTCGCCGGTCGCCATGACAATTGCCGACAATCCCTCCTGCCCGCGCCGGAACCGGAACGCTGCATCCCGGGCTGTGAACTGGTTGCCGCCCAGTGTTGCCGCTTCGGCCGTCTCGCGTTGGCCAATGGCGAGCGGTTCTAGGAAGGTGCCATCGGCAAAATAGACGCAGGCATTTTCCGTTCCGAAAGGATGGGCGCCATCGGGCGCAACGGTGAAACCAAGCGATTCAAGCCGCGCCCGCGCGGTCTCAAGACTGGCGGTTGGCAACACAAGATGATCGAGCGGTCGGGCACTGCGGGGCGCTGTTTTCATGGCGCGGGTTTGCCCGAAATCGCCGGTATCGGCAAGAGATTTCCCCGCTGGATCAGATCTGCGGGGCAGCGCCAAGATCACAATTGGATGATGCGTCAACCTTGTTCCCATGAAAGCCTTGCGAATGCCATCATTGTCAGGCTATCGCGGTCCGGGGCATGATCTAGGGTATGGGCAATTGACTGAATCCTTCCGGGTGCGTCTGCGGTTTTTGCAAAAGTTTGTGGTTCTGTTTCTGGCGGCGGCTTTTCTGAGCGCCTGCCAGACGTCCGACACGCTTGAGATCAAGCCGTCGTACGCCACACCCCAGCCAGACCGGTTTGCCTCGGTCATCATCGATGGGCGGTCGGGCGAGATACTCAACCACACCAATGAAAACGCCATCCGCTATCCGGCGTCGCTGACCAAGATGATGACGCTCTATCTGCTGTTTGAGCAGCTTCAATCCGGTCAAGTCAGCAAAGCCTCGCTTATACCAATTTCCGCCCGCGCCGCAGGTCAGGCGCCATCCAAGATCGGCCTCAAGGCGGGCTCGACCATCGACGTCGACACCGCCATCCGCGCCCTTACTGTAAAGTCAGCCAACGACATCGCGGTGGCGGTTGCCGAGTTTATCGGCGGCAGCGAAGAACAGTTCGCCGTGCGCATGACCAGCAAGGCGCGCTCGCTCGGCATGAACTCCACCACCTTCCGCAATGCGTCGGGCCTGCATGATCCGGCGCAGGTCACCAGCGCCATGGACATGGCGCGACTCGGCCTGTCGCTGCGCAAGAATTTTCCGGAGTATTTCTCCTATTTCTCGCTGCGTGAATTCACCGTTGCCGGCCGCACGGTCACTGGCCACAACAAGGTGCTCGACATGGTCTCGGGGGCCAACGGCATCAAAACCGGCTACACCAAGGCGTCGGGTTTCAACCTCGTCACCTCGGTCGAGCGCAATGGCAAGCTGATCGTTGCGGTGATCATGGGCGAAGATTCAGCCAAGGTGCGTGATGCACGGATGACGATGTTGGTCAGGGCGAAGATCGGCGGGTGAAAGCCGTGAGGGGCCAGCTTGGCTCCCTCAACCGCCAATCCATCGCATTTGGCCGTCTGTTTATTGCACAGCGCAGGGCGTCTTTCCGGGGCGGCGCAAGCCGAACCCGGAATCCAGAGTCGCAAATCGGGGTGAAAAACTCTGCTGCTGCTCCGCTGTTCAATGTGTTGATATCGTAGATAAATTTGACCGACGCGGCTCTGGAAACACGGCCTTGTAAAGGTTCAGTCCAGCTGAACCATATGCGGCGACCCTGCCCGCAAAGGTCGCTGCCTTCGTGGCCAAACCCCATTTAATTTGACTCCCGAAATAAATCACGATCTACTCGATTAGGTCGAAAGCGCTTGGGAGGGCAACTTGTTGGAATCCTACGAAATCAAACCTGAATTCAAGATTATCGACGAGCAAGCGCTTCGCGGTCTGTTTCCGGCGACGCACACTCTGGCAGCTTTGAAGTGCCAGAACGCACTCGACAGGCACGCCCGCGACTTTATCGCTCGCTCGCCGTTCCTGTGCATTGGCACGCAGAATATGGATGGCAAGGCCGACGTAAGCCCGCGCGGCGATCCGGCAGGCTTTGTGCAAATCCTTGACGATCAAACGCTGGCGATACCGGACCGGCCCGGCAACAACCGGCTTGACACTCTGGTAAACATCCTCGCCAACCCAAGCGTCGGCCTGCTGTTCATCATTCCCGGCTTTGACGACACTTTGCGCGTCAACGGGCGGGCCAGCCTTGTCACCGACCCTGAAATTCTTGAAAGCATGAGCGTGAACGGCCGCAGCCCGCGCCTTGCGATTATCGTGAAAGTGCAAGAGGTCTTCCTGCACTGCGCCAAAGCCTTCCGCCGCTCGCATCTGTGGAGCCCGGACCATTTCCAGGACCGCAATGAGATGCCGTCGCTGATGAAAATCATTCTGGATCAGACGGTCGGCGCGCCGGAGGATGACAACGAGATGCAGAAGCAGGATGCTGATCTGGAAGCGGATTACGCGAAATCGATGTATTGAGCGCAAATACTGAACAGCGTTTCGGCCTCACAGTGACCGGTACGATCAGCCATTAGAAGACTTCGACAAGGTCAGGCTTGATCGTGGACATGAACTCCCCGTCCAAGCTGCGCCGCATGAAAGCGTTGGCGGGGACCCCCGTAGCCAGGCTTGTCATTCGCTGCACTTGGATGAGGCCCAAAATGGAGAACCTGCTGCCAGGATCAACATCCAAGAGGATGTCCAAGTCACTGTCCAATCGAAAGTCGCGGCGCGCGCGCGAACCAAAAAACGCAATGTGACGGACACCCTCAGCTTCAAGCGCCGGGCGGATCGAATTTAGCGTGCCGATGATCTTTTCGCGTTTCATATCGTGGTCTTAGCACATTTTTGCAAATCGGAAAATCCGGCGCATTCTGCCCGCCCGCGCCCCCTAAACCAGCCGCCCCCGCTCCACTGCAGCCTCAATAAAACTCGCAAACAGCGGATGCGGCTCGAACGGCCGAGACTTCAGCTCCGGGTGATACTGCACGCCGATGAACCACGGGTGGTCCGGATACTCGACAGTCTCCGGCAGCACACCGTCGGGCGACATACCGGCGAAATCCAGCCCGCAGGCCTCGAGCCGTTCCTTGTAATCGATGTTGACTTCGTATCGGTGGCGATGGCGTTCGTGGATGGTGGTGGCTCCATAGATTTCGGCGATCTTGGAGCCAGGGCGCAAACTTGCCTCGTAGGCTCCGAGGCGCATCGTGCCGCCCATGTCTCCGGCGGCCTGGCGCTTCTCCAGCATGTTGCCTTTCAACCATTCGGTCATCAGGCCGACGACCGGCTCTGATGACGGACCGAACTCTGTGGACGACGCGCCGGCCACGCCCGCCAGATTGCGTGCGGCTTCTATACAGGCCATCTGCATGCCGAAGCAGATGCCGAAATACGGCACTTTGCGCTCGCGGGCGAATTTGGCGGCCAGTATCTTGCCCTCTGACCCGCGTTCGCCGAATCCGCCGGGCACGAGAATGCCATCCACCTTTTCGAGGAACGGCGCCGGGTCTTCCTTCTCGAAAATCTCCGACTCGATCCACTCCAGCTTGACCTTGACCTTGTTTGCCATGCCACCGTGCGCCAGCGCTTCCATCAGCGATTTGTAGGCGTCTTTGAGGCCGGTGTATTTGCCAACCACGGCAATCGTCACTTCGCCTTCCGGATTGTGGATGCGCTGCGTGATCTCGTTCCAGCGCTCCATGCGGGGCTTTGGTGCAGGCTCGATGCCGAACGCGGCGAGCACTTCAGAATCGAGGCCTTCCTTGTGATAGGCCATCGGCACGTCATAGATATGCGCAACGTCGAGTGCCTGAATGACGGCGCTTTCACGCACGTTGCAAAACAGCGACAGTTTCCGCCGCTCTTCCTTCGGGATATCACGGTCGGCGCGCACCAGCAAAATGTCCGGCGCTATGCCTATGGAGCGCAGTTCCTTGACTGAATGCTGGGTCGGCTTGGTCTTCAACTCGCCCGCCGTCGGGATGTAAGGCATCAGCGTGAGGTGAATGTAGACGCAAGAGTTGCGCGGCAAATCATTGCCGATCTGGCGGATCGATTCCAGAAACGGCATCGCCTCGATGTCTCCGACCGTGCCGCCGATCTCGACGATGACAAAATCAAACTCGTCATTGCCCTCAAGCACGAAGCTCTTGATCTCATTGGTCACATGCGGAATGACCTGAACAGTCGCGCCGAGATAGTCGCCGCGGCGCTCCTTGTCCAAAATGTCCTTGTAGATGCGGCCCGTCGTTATGTTGTCACGCTTGTTGGCGGAACGGCCGGTGAAGCGCTCGTAGTGGCCAAGATCGAGGTCGGTCTCCGCCCCGTCGTCGGTCACAAACACTTCGCCGTGCTGATAAGGGCTCATCGTGCCCGGATCAACGTTGAGATAAGGGTCCAGCTTGCGAAGCCGCACGCGGTAGCCGCGCGCCTGCAACAGGGCCGCCAAAGCTGCCGCTGCAATGCCTTTGCCAAGGGAAGAGACCACGCCGCCGGTGATGAATACATATCGCGCCATGGGAGTCGGTCTCTAATGGCGGTTCGGCGAATGCGCCAGAGGAAAAATGCAGCCAGCGCAGTTTTCCCCTGCCCGACTTATATCACGATCACCTGCGTGCCGACCGGGACTCGCTCAAACAGGTCCATGATGTGCTCGTTGACCATGCGGAAGCAACCATTGGAGGCCGCTTTGCCGATTGTCCAGGGCTGAGTCGTGCCGTGGATGCGAATGTGAGTGTCGCTCTTGCCCTGATAGAGATAGATGGCGCGCGCGCCGAGCGGGTTGCCCGGGCCGCCGGGCATGCCGTCCTGATACCGGGCGTATTTTTCCGGAGCGCGCTTGATCATGGCCGGTGTCGGCGTCCATGACGGCCACTCAACCTTTGCCTTGACAGTCGCGGCGCCGCGCCAGCCGAGGCCCTCCATGCCGATGGCAACGCCATAGCGGCGGGCGGTGTCATTGGGCTGGATGAGATAGAGAAATTTTTCGTCCGAATCGACCAGAATGCTGCCGGGCTGCAGCGGCCCGATGTAGCGCACTTCCTGCGGCTCAAACTGCGGATCGACCTTGTAGGGCGCAGTCGGCTTTGGCTTGCGCACCTTCGCCTTGGCTTTTTTGACCACCTTTGGCTTTGGTTCCGCCTGCGGCGTGGCCACCGACACCGGCATGGCGGTCGGCTCGTCAAGAATGATGACGCGTCTGCGCGGCGCAAACAGGTCGAACAGCGAGCCCGCTTTCGCGGGGGCGCTCACTAGAGTTGCGGCCACGCCGCCTGCAAACAATCGTCTCGATATCATGGTACCCACCAAAAATGCCCCACCATGAAATTTTAGATTACAACAGTTACCGCAGAGTCAAAATAACAGCATCGTGAACAAAAAAGCCGCCCCGTGCCGGAGCGGCTCCTGATTTTCAATTGGACACCAAGGTCACAGCACCACCACCTGCGTGCCAATGGTTACGCGTGAGAACAATTCCATCACATGCTCATTGACCATGCGGAAGCAGCCGTTTGATGCGGCGGTGCCAATGGTCCACGGCTGCGTGGTGCCATGAATGCGAAGATATGTGTCCTTGCCGCCGGCATAGAGATAGATGGCGCGGGCACCGAGCGGGTTTTCCGGTCCGCCGTCCATGCCATCGGCATACTTGAGGTATTTCTCCGGCGAGCGCTCCTGCATTTCCTTGGTCGGTATCCAGCGCGGCCATTCGGCCATGCGGCCGACTGTCACCGTGCCGTGGTAGTCAAGCCCGTCCTTGCCGACAGCCACGCCATAGCGGCGGGCCGAAAAGGCAGTCTCGACGAGGTAAAGAAACTTTTGCTGCGGATCGATGACGATGGTTCCCGGCTTGTAACCGGAATAGGCAACGGTCTGCGGTTCGAACTTGGCGTCAATGGTCCATGTCTTTTTGTTGGGCTTGCGCAATGATGCCTGAACAACATTCTTGTTCTTCATCGCCTGCGCATCGAAGCGGTCCACCTGATCCTGCGAAATTTCGGTGACCAGCTGATCTTCCTTGTTCTGCTTGCGCTTGAAGAACTGAAAGCTGCCATCGCTGGAGCCAATCACTTCGTCGCTTTCGAGCGCCTTCTTCTTCAAAGCAGCCGCGTCTTCCTTGGCGGTCTTTTTAGCGGCGGCAACCTGCTCGGATGCCTTCATTTTCGACTTGGCTGCCTTTTCAGCGACAATCCATTTAGGCTCGAGCTTCTCAAGTTCGGAGAGTCGGGCGACTTCGATATCGCTCAGCTTGCCCTTCTTGCCTTTCTTGACCAGTTTGGCGAGCTTTGCCTTCTTGCGCAGCGCCTTCAGCTCGGCCAAGCCCTTGGTGCGTTCGGCGGCCAGTTCCTTCTCGGACTTGAAAAACAGGAATGCGGCTTCGGACTGTGAGGCCATAAGCAGCGATGCAGCCCCTGTGAGAAGAAAGCGGCGAGATATCATTTCAGGACTACCATTTCAAAAGGTTGCGTGGCGGTGGGAGGGACCGCAGGAACACCAACCTTTTACGGAAATGCGCACAACTGCTCAAGATGGATCAAATGACAAGCGTGTGATTGCCGCCAAGCGATACTGAAATGCAACAGGGCCGGAAGTGATCCGGCCCTGTTTGGATTTGTCTTTGCAGTCGCTTTTACTGCGAGCTTGGAACCTGCGCCCCGCCGGCCGCCGGTGCTGCGGGCGTGGCAGGAGCGACGGGGGCGGCAGGTGCTGCTGGCGTGGCGGGATCCGTCACAGGCGCTGCAGGCGCGGCGACGTCGGCGGCAGGAACAGCGGGCGCTGCTACGCCATCTGCCGGCTTAGCGGGCTCGTTGCCGCCGAGCTGATTGAGAATGCCCTTGCCATCGGTCTGCTGGGTTGCCGGCACCTTGTCGAGAATGTCAGCAGGTTTCTCGCCATAACGCGCCATGATCGACAGCAGAAGTGAAGTCGCAAAGAACCCGGCCGCAAGAATTGCCGTTGCGCGGGTCAGCGCATTTGCCGCGCCACGCGCGGTCATGAAGCCTGATCCGCCGCCCATGCCAAGCCCGCCGCCCTCCGAGCGCTGCAAGAGAACAACACCGACAAGGGCGATAACGATCATCAGATGGACGACAATGAGAACGGTTTGCATGGGTAATTCCGGATTTGCAGCAACATGAACACGGCTGCCGGTTTGGATTTGCGCGGGTCTTTACACGCTCAAGCCTGAATTTCCAAGCCCGCGCGCTACGTTTGGCGACAGGTGGTGGAATTGTCGTTCAATTTCAAGTTTGTCTGCCGCAGCTGTTGCCGTCGAGGATGGGCGGCTATGGCAGCGTGGGTCATTCCGGCGAGGGACAGCACCGGAACGCAGGCAATTGCGGCACCCTCCACATGCCGGCAAAATCTGCGACCCTATCCTGATTTTCACTCCTCTCTGTTCAGGGGCAAGTTGCAGAAATAGCTCCGACATCGGGCGAAATAGCATGCTAGACGTGCCAACTGGATTATTGCGAAAGAATCATATGCGACTTGAAATTCTCATGATCGAAAAACATTGAGCGGCGGCGATTGGGACGTTGACCGGCTCCGTACGGCAATGGATGCGGCGGGTGTCGCCCTCTGGTCGTGGAACGTCGATACCGACAGGATCACGCTGGACAACAAGGCACTTGAACTTTGGGGGGTTGAAAGTGGCGCAACCGTCACTTTCGAGGAGCTGTCGTCGCAGATACACCCGGAGGACATGGACAAGGTCCGCGAAGACTTTGCGGCAGCCCGGCAAGCGCATGGCCCCTTCGAGACCGACTTCCGCATCACTTTGGGTAAAGAGATTCGATGGATTTCGGCCCGGGGAAGGAGCGATGAGGAGGGCATTCGGGGAAGCATCATGTATGGTGTGTTTCTTGACGTCAGCGTTCGAAAGCTCGCCGAAGAAGCGCGGGAACTCATCGCCGGCGAGATGCATCACCGCATAAAGAACCTCTTTGCACTCGCGTCTGCGCTGGCTGGCGCATCGTCCCGGTCCACAACGTCCAAGGAGGAGATGACGCGCGATTTGAAGCAGCGTCTAATTGCTCTTTCGGAAGCGCACGACTTGATCCGTCCGGACTCGAGGGCGCCGTCCCGTGCTTGCGAACTGGCTGACCTGCTCAGCGTGCTGCTACGGCCATATCAGCACGGGGACAGCGTTGACACGCGAATCATGATTTCCGTCCCGAAACTGCTGGTTGGCGAGCAATCGGCAACCGCCATGGCGTTGGTCGTCCATGAGCTGGCGACAAATTCCGTCAAGTATGGCGCGCTCTCGTCTGCGATGGGCAACCTGCTGATATCCGGGCAGGATCGTGGCGGCGACATCGAAATTGGCTGGCAGGAATCGGGTGGGCCATCCATTGAAGCTGCACCGCAATCTGCCGGTTTCGGCAGCAAGCTCGTGCGGGCCACCGTAGAGGGTCAATTGGGCGGAACGATCTCGATAGATTGGCTCTTGGCCGGTATTGCTGTCAGCCTCAAACTCGATAAGGCAAGGCTTGCCGCGTAAAGTTCGACGCAAGACTGATTTTCATCAGGCGCTGCACTGAGACACGTTTGAACAAGCGGTCCCATACACTCACATCTGCCGGTACGCCTCGCAGATACCCAGAAAGTCACCCGCCTTCAACGACGCGCCGCCGACCAGCGCGCCATCGACATTGGCAACCGCCAGCAGTTCGACCGCATTGGAAGGCTTCACTGAACCTCCGTAGAGGATGCGGACATGCGGCGCCTGATCGGGAAAACGTTTGGCAAGTTCCAAGCGAATATGCGCATGCGCCTCGGCGACATCGGCAACAGTCGGCGTAAGGCCGGTTCCGATCGCCCAGACAGGCTCGTATGCAATGACGGTGTTCCTGGCGGTCATGTCATCCGGCAGCGACCCGGCAAGCTGTTCTGACAGCACCTGCAACGTGGTCCCACCGCGCCGCTCCGATTCCAGTTCGCCGATGCAGACAATTGCCACCAAACCATTGCGGTGCGCTGCTTCAGTTTTGGCGCGCACTGTCGCATTCGATTCGTGATGATTTGTGCGGCGCTCCGAATGGCCGACGATCACATGGCGCGCGCCCGCGTCCTTCAACATCGGCGCAGACACATCGCCCGTGTGCGCGCCAGAGTCGTCGGCATGGCAATCCTGGCCGCCGATGGCGAGCGGCGTGCCTTTGCAGATCTCGGCGGCGCGCCCGATCAGCGTTGCCGGAACGCAAAGCAGCGCGTCTGTCTCCGAATCAAGACCGGCGACAAATGCATTCTTGATGGTGCGCAACTCGGAGAGACCCGCCGAAAGCCCGTTCATTTTCCAATTTCCGGCGACCAGCGGCTTGATTGAGGGCGTCATCGTGTCGTTCCTGTTGATGTGTTCGACGCGGTCTAGCAAATTTGCGCGGCGTTGCAACGCAGGTGGGGCAATTGCCTTGAACGCATTGGTGCCGATTTGATTGCCAAGCGCCGTCAACCTGCCTAAAAGACGCTCGAAACACCAATCGGCCCACATGGCTGCGCGACGGGAACACATGATGCTGGACAAACTTCGAGATGGCGCAAAAGGCCCGACTGCCAAAATTCTGCTTGCCCTCCTTGTCGTGTCATTTGCGGCACTCGGCATCGCCGATGTGTTCAGGTTCAATTTTGTCGGTACATCTGTGCTGACAGCGGGCAAGACCACTGTCACGCCCAATGAGTTCCGCCTCGCCTATGCCCGCCAATTGCAGGTCGCGCAGCAACAGATGGGCGCGCGCCTGACAGCCGAACAGGCCAAGGCGCTCGGCCTTGACGGTCAAGTGACCGAGCAGTTGGTCGCCGGAGCCGTGCTTGACGAGCAGGCGCGCATCATGAACCTTGGATTGTCGCGTGACCGGCTTGCCGCGCTGACAGGCGAAGACCCGGCGTTCAAGGGCAACGACGGCGCGTTCAGCCGGGCCCAGTTTGACGCCGTGCTGCGCAGCGTGGGCATGCGACCGGAAGACTACCTGAAGAGCCGCGAGAAAATTGCCGTGCGCCAACAGATCGTCGATGCCGTGACCGACAGCCTGCCAGTGCCAAAGGCGTTCCTCTCGGCAGTCGCCCAGCACGACGGCGAAAACCGGACCGTCGATTTCGTCACAATTCCTGCCTCCGTCATCCCGGCGATCACCACCGTCGATGAGGCTGCGCTGAAGAAATTCTTTGACGAGCGCAAGGAGTCCTACAAGGCCCCCGAGTATCGTAAATTCAGTTATGTGCGCCTGATTCCCGATGACATCGCTGATCCAAAACTGATCGCTGACGCCGACGTTCAGGCCGATTATGAGAAGAACAAGGCCCGCTACACCACGCCGGAAACACGCGCCATTGATCAGATCGTCTTCGCCAACGATGCGGCGGCAAAGGCAGCCAAAGACAAGCTTGCGACCGGCGCGTCCTTCGAGGACATCGTCAAACTCGAAAACAAGGCGATGACCGACGTCTCGCTTGGCGTGTTGAAGAAATCTGACGTTCCCGACCCCAAGATCGCCGACGCGGCATTCGCCCTTGCATCAGGTGCCGTATCTGACGTCATTCCCGGCCCATTTGGCCCGGTGCTCGTGCGCGTTACAGCGATCACGCCGGAAGTCGTGCAGCCGTTTGACGGCATCAAGGAGACCATCCGCAAGGATTTGGCGCTCAACGAGGCGGCCAATCTCGTGCTTGAGGTGCATGATTCTTACGAGGACGCGCGCGGTGGCGGCGATTCGCTGAAGGCTGCCGCTGACAAGGTGAAACTGAAGGTCGTCACCATCGAAGCGATGGATGCGACAGGACAGGCGCCAGATGGTCAGCTCGTCAAAGACCTGCCCGAGGCACAAAATTTGATATCTTCCGTCTTTCAGGCGGACGAAGGCGCAGAAAACACGCCGCTTAATGCCGGCGGCAATGGCTTCATCTGGTATGAGGTGGAAAAGGTCACCCCTGCCCGCGACCGCACCTTGGACGAGGTGCGCGAGAAGGTGATTGCCGATTGGAAGACTGCGACAATCGACGAGCAGCTTGCAACCAAGGCCGAAGAAATCCGCAAGGCTGTCGCCGGTGGCAAAACACTTGACGCTGTGGCGACCGAGCTTTCCTTGACCAAAGTGACCAAGCGCGGCCTCACCCGCGGCACCGACGATGCCGACCTTGGCACCGATGGCGTGGAAGCGGCGTTCAGCGGCGGGCTTGATCATGTCGCCGCCGTTGCCAATGCCACCGGCGATCAGCAGACGGTCCTCAAAGTGACCGAAGTGTTTGAGCCGACAGACGTTTCAGACGCCGCCGTGCCGGAGAACCGCAAGCAGCAGGTCGCGCGCGGCCTGTCAGACGATCTGCTCGACCAGTTTGTCGCGCGGCTGCGCGAAGTCTATCCTGTCACGCTCAACAGCGGCGTGATGGAAACGGCAATTCAGTCCGGTTCTTTCTGATGACAGCGGCAATGAAGCCATTCCTGCAGAAACTTGCGAGCGGACAGCCGCTGACGCGACCGGAAGCGGAGGACGCGTTTGGTATCATCATGTCCGGCGATGCTACCGCCAGCCAGATCGGTGCATTCCTGATGGCGCTCAGGCTTCGCGGCGAGACCGTGTCAGAAATCGCGGGCGCTGTATCGACGATGCGCGGCAAGATGCTGAAAGTGGAAGCGCCGGATAGTGCCATCGACATTGTCGGTACCGGCGGCGATGCTTCGGGCTCGTGGAATGTGTCCACCGCCAGCGCCCTGGTCGTTGCCGGTTGCGGCGTGCCTGTCGCCAAGCACGGAAACCGCGCGCTCACCTCCCGCTCCGGCGCTGCCGATACGCTCGCCGCGCTCGGCGTCAATCTTGAACTTGGACCGGACGGCATTTCCGAATGCATCAAAGAGGCCGGCATCGGCTTCATGTTCGCCCCAGCGCATCATTCGGCGATGCGCCATGTCGGTCCCACCCGAGTCGAACTTGGCACCCGCACGATCTTCAACCTGCTTGGCCCGCTCTCCAATCCTGCTGGTGTCAAGCGCCAGCTCCTCGGCGTGTTCGCACCTGAATGGGTCGAGCCGCTCGCGCATGTGCTCAATGATCTTGGTTGCGAGGCAGCATGGGTGGTCCATGGCGATGGCCTAGACGAAATGACACTGACCGGCGTGACGAAAGTGGCAGAACTGAAGGACGGCAAGGTGCGCACTTTTGAGGTGACGCCAGAAGACGCAGGCCTGCCCCGCGCAGATGCCGCTGCACTCAAGGGCGGCGACGCCGAGCACAATGCACGTGCGCTTCGGGCATTGCTGGAGGGCACACAGGGTGCCTACCGTGACATCACGCTGCTCAATTCTGCCGCCGCGCTAATCGTCGCCGAAAAAGCTTCGACGCTGAGGGAAGGCGTTGCCATGGCAGCTGAGTCCATCGACAGCGGCAAAGCACTCGCAACGCTTGACAGGCTGGTCGCCGTTTCCAACGGGCGGGACGCCTGAGGTGGCCGACATTTTGCGCAAGATCGAAGCCTACAAGCGCGAGGAAATCAGCGCCGCCAAGAATCACGTGCCGCTCGCTGACCTGAAGGCGATGGCGCGCGATCAAAGCGCTCCGCGCGGCTTCCTGAATGCGCTCAAAGCCAAGCGTGCCGCCGGAAATTATGCCCTGATCGCCGAAATAAAAAAAGCCAGCCCGTCCAAAGGCTTGATTCGCGCTGATTTCAACCCGCCTGATCTTGCCAAGGCGTACGAGTCCGGTGGTGCCGCCTGTCTGTCGGTGCTGACTGACACGCCGTCATTCCAGGGCGCGCCGGAATATCTGACGAATGCCCGCGCCGCCTGCGCCCTGCCCGCACTTCGCAAGGATTTCCTGTTTGACACCTATCAGGTGCATGAGGCCCGAGCATGGGGTGCGGACGCAATTCTCATCATCATGGCAAGCGTCAGCGATGAATTGGCGTGCGATCTGGAAGAAACCGCGTTTGAACTTGGCATGGATGCTCTCGTTGAGGTTCACGACGAGGAAGAGACCGAACGCGCTCTGCGGCTGAAGTCCCGCCTTTTGGGCATAAACAACCGCAATCTGCGCACCTTTGAAGTTAGCCTCACAGTCTCCGAGCGGCTTTCCGCCATGGTTCCATCAGAATACCTGCTGGTCGGCGAGAGCGGAATTTTCACCCACGCAGACTGCCAGCGCCTCGAAAAAACCGGGATCGGCACATTCCTCGTCGGCGAAAGCCTGATGCGGCAGGATGATGTTGCCGCCGCCACCCGCCTGTTGCTGACGGGAGCCTGAGATGAGCAGCGCACTGACCCACCTTGACGCGACCGGCGCAGCCAACATGGTGGATGTCGCCGCAAAGTCCGACACTGATCGCGTGGCGAGTGCAGAGGGCCGCGTGAGAATGCTGCCGGAAACGCTGGCGCTGATCCTTTCCGGCAACGCCAAGAAGGGCGACGTGATCGGCGCGGCGCGCTTCGCCGGCATCATGGCCGCCAAGCGGACGCATGAGCTGATCCCGCTCTGCCATCCGCTGCTGATCAGCAAGGTCAGCGTCGATATCAATGCGGATGAGGCCCTGCCCGGCCTCATTGTAACAGCCACTGTCAAGCTCACCGGCAAGACCGGCGTTGAAATGGAAGCTCTGACTGCCGTCTCCGTTGCGTGTCTTACCATCTATGACATGGCCAAAGCCGTCGACCGCGGCATGGAAATCTGCGGCATCCGCGTGCTTGCGAAATCTGGCGGCAAATCCGGCGACTACAGAGCCGCCAGATGAAACAGCTGATTTCAGTCGAGGCCGCCGTTGCGCTGGTACTCAAAGACACGCAGGCGTTGCCCCCTGAAATGGCGACCCTTCACGACGCGGCTTGGCGGGTGCTTGCGGAAGATATTGTCGCGCTGCGCACCCAGCCGCCTTTCAACGCCGCTGCCATGGATGGTTATTCGGTCTGCGACGCGGACGCGTGGCAAGGCGCGGAACTCACAGTCATTGGCGAATCCGCGGCCGGACGCGCATTCGACGGCGCGATTGCCACCGGGCAAGCCGTTCGCATTTTCACCGGCGCACCGGTGCCGGAAGGTGCGGGAACGGTGGTCATGCAGGAAGATGTTGAGGTTACTGCACCGGGCGCGATCCGCGTTGTCGGGGTAGTTCAAGCCGGCAGGCATGTGCGCAGGCGCGGGCTGGATTTTGCGGAAGGCCGCACACTTCTTGCCAAGGGCACATTCCTTGACGCCGCAAGCCTGTCGCTTGCAGCTGCGGGAGGGCACCCAAACTTGCCGGTCGTCCGTCGTCCGCGCATTGCCATTCTTGCCACCGGCGATGAATTGGTCTTGCCCGGAACCGAGCCCGGACCGGACCAGATTGTCGCCTCGAACGGCTTCGGCGTTGCCGCATTGGCGCGCAAGGCGGGAGCAGTTTTCACTGATCTTGGCATCGTTCCCGACGATCACGCACTGATCCGCGATGCAATTTCAAAGGCCTTTGCCGATGGCGCGGACATTCTCGTCACACTGGGCGGTGCCTCTGTCGGCGACCATGATCTCATCAAGCCGGTGCTGGCAGATCTTGGCGTGCCGCTCGGCTTCTGGCAGATCGCCATGCGGCCCGGCAAACCGTTGATGCACGGGCGGCATGGCGACGCGCACGTGCTCGGCCTGCCCGGCAATCCGGTGTCGAGCCTCGTCTGCGCACACCTCTTCCTGCTGCCGCTTATCGCCAGCTTGTCGGGCAGAGCATACGCCTCGCCGCTGGCTTCAGCGCGCCTCGCACAAAAGATGAAGGCCAATGATCAGCGCCAGGATTATGTCCGTGCGCAGCTGCAGCGGCAGAGCGACGGAAGCCTGACCGCCATGCCATTTGATATTCAGGACTCATCCATGCTGTCCGTGCTGGCCGCATCAGACGGCCTCATCATCCGCCCGCCACACGCGCCGGAAGCTTCCGCTGGCGCTGAAACGCAGGTCCTGTTGCTGCGCTGACCGGCGGCTTTACAACCCCAACAACAAACACTTGTAGAACACAACTGGAACATATAGTGTATGTTCAGGTTTTGTTTTTTGATTCTGGGGAATAAAGCGATGCTGACACGCAAGCAACAAGAACTTCTGCTGTTCATTCATGAGCGGATGCGCGAATCCGGCATTCCTCCGTCGTTTGATGAAATGAAGGACGCACTGGATTTGGCTTCCAAGTCGGGCATACACCGGCTTGTCACGGCGCTCGAAGAACGCGGATTCATCCGTCGGCTGCCAAATCGGGCGCGGGCGCTGGAAGTGCTCCGCCTGCCGGAAAATGTCGGCGTTTCCTCGGTTCAGCGCAAGTTTTCACCCAGCGTCATCGAGGGCACGCTTGGCAAGAAGCCGGAGTATCCTGCCCGGCCCTCGCGCAACGCCAACGATGATGACGCGACCCGCTCTGTCTCCATTCCGGTGATGGGCAAGATTGCGGCCGGCGTTCCAATCTCGGCAATCCAGCATCAGAGCCACATGATCGCCTGCCCGCCGGATTTGATCGGCCTTGGCGAGCATTTCGCGCTTGAGGTCAAGGGCGATTCGATGATTGAGGCCGGCATTCTCGACGGCGATACGGTGGTGATCCGCAAGGCGGACAGCTGCACGTCCGGCGACATTGTCGTTGCGCTGGTGGATGACGAGGAGGCGACGCTGAAGCGCTTCCGCCGCAAAGGCGCGTCTGTGGCGCTTGAGGCTGCCAACCCAGCCTACGAGACCCGGATTTTCGGGCCGGACCGTGTGCGCGTTCAAGGGCGTCTGGTCGGATTGATCCGCCGCTATTGAGGGCCGCGCCGATTGGTATTCGCCGGTAAAGCGGTAGCAGGTTTTGGCGACGGCCGGCGCGCAGGCTGAAACTCAGGCAGATTGCGGGCGGCGCGAGAATAGACGCGCTCCCGGTTCCATGGCCGGACGGGTTCTCCAACAGCGAAGCGGATTGAAACCGTGTTCGCGTTGCGCGTCGGCGGTGAGTTTGTGGAACCCCCATTGATCTGCGTTGACCGCTGCGGCAGTGCGTCTGCCGGTGCATCATATGGCGCCGTTGTCGGCACTGCTGCATGCGATCCATCCGGCTCATGGGCTTGCGCTTGGCCCAACAGAGAATCAGCTGGCGCTCTTGAACCGTTGCTCTGGCTCATGAATTCTATTTCTGCCGTGCCATTGCGCGCCAGTTCGGACGCCCGCAACAATCTTGCATTGCCTTCAGGGCAAACGCGAAAGGGTGTCGGACTGGCGGTGATCACCAGGTCTGCCTTCATGCAAGCCTGCCGGATGAGCCGCAGGTAGCCGGGAGCAAACGCAAATTTTTTTCCATCTCCTGCCTTCGGACTGGCGCCGCCACCACTCCCGGGCGCATGGCCGGGCGTTGGCAACTCGGGGCTTGCACTTTTTGAGCTCGCCACTCCAGCGGACGCGCCCGGGTCGGCAGTGCCGACTTTCCGCCATTCGGACACGGCCTGTGCGTGGCTCCCGGCAGGACTGTCGCCGTCCGGAAGTTCCGGCAGTTGCTCCAGCCACGCCACCGTGAAATCCGGCGTCGCTCGCAGCAGGCACAGTCCCGGCCGACATTGAAACGTGCCCCGCTTTGTCTCGGCCATTTCGGAGAGCGCACGGTAATCCTTTCCCTCAAAAGCAACGTCTGGCTTGATGAGGGTCCGTGAATTCGTCGCCCGCTGCCACGTCTGTGTCGTGAAGCTGTTCGGCCGTGTGCGATTGACGCTCATGCTGCCGACTTCACTAACAAGGGCGACGAGCCGCGCGTCCTCCGAGACCAGCAGATCAGGTGTATGCCGCTCCGCCAACAGCAGGGTCAACACAGGCAGCAACACCAACCCCGCCAAGCGCAGCCTCGTCTGCAACAGGCTGAGCAGCAGCAGAACCAGAACCGCCACAAGAAAAGCCGGACGGCTGACCGCGCCGCTAAGACCCGCAGGCGACAGCGCGGCAAAGTAGCGTGCGATGTCGAGCATCAGGTGAACGCCCTCGCCCATGATTTTCAGCGGCCAGTGTTCAAGACCAAGCGGCATCGCCAGTGCCGACAAGACAGCAAAGGGCATCACAATCAGGGAAACCACCGGCATCGCTGCAAGGTTTGCAGGTAAGCCCATCGGTGCCAACCGGTGGAAATGCCAGGCTGAAAACAGCGCCGTTGCCACTCCAGCGACCACTGGCGTCAGCATTGCGCCCAAAATGAAGCGTTTCACGCGCTGCCATTTGGGCTGGACCTGATGCATCTGCTGCTGCTTTTGCTGCCGCTCGGCCATCCACGAATAGGCGCTGATCAGTGCCGCAGTGGCCGCAAACGACATCTGGAAACTCGGTCCCATGATCTCGTGCGGCGTCACTACCAGAATAAGAACGGCGGCGATGGCGAGATTTCGCAGCGTCAGCGCCTGCCGGTCAAGCAACACCGCTACCAGCATGACCGCGAGCATGATGAACGAGCGCATGGTCGCGACGCCCGCGCTAGACAGAAGCAGATAGAGAAAGCTTGCCAACAGGGCAGCGGCGGCGCCGTATTTCTTGACCGGAAGTCCGGAGGCAAAGGCCGGAAACAGCGCAAAGCCCAGCCGGATTGTGACCATGAACACACCCGCCACCAGCGCCATGTGCAAGCCCGAAATCGAGATGATATGCGCCAGCCCCGTCAGCCGCATTGCCTCGTTGGTGTCCTCGTCAATGCCGCCCGAAACACCCGCGATCAACGCCGCAGCCATCGCGCCATCCGTGCCGGGGATCACCGCTTTGACCTTTTGCGCAATGCGCATGCGGGCATTTTCCAGCGCGAATGCCATGCGATCAAGCCATGGTGCGGGTCTTTCCGGCAGTTTCACGATCTTTCCCATCGAAAACCCTGTCGCGCCAATGCCCTGAAACCACGCGTGAAAGGCAAAGTCATAGCCGCCGGGGCGAACCGGTCCGGACGGCGGCTGCAGGCCGAAGCGGGCGGAAACAATGTCGCCAGCCCGCAGGTCAGCCGGGGCATTGCGCAGCGTCACACGAATGCGCGACGGCGCATACTTCAGCACGGGCCTTGATGTCGCCAAAACGTCCGCTGTGATCCGCACCGACTTTTCAGCAAATTCCAGCCGCCGGATGCGCACATCCGCCTGTGTGGAAATCTCGCCGCCCAGCATAGTCGATGTTGCAGCAATTGTTTCAAGCTTGGCAAAAAGCCCGCCCGCAGCAATCAGGCATAGAGCCGCCGATACCCAGGCCTTGTGCCCGGCGGCAAGTCGAAGCCGCCATGCTACGAATGTCAAAAGCGCCAGTGCCGCCAGCGCCATAAGCCCAACTTCGCTGGCCGCGACAAAGTAGAGAACCGAACCGAGCCCCATGAAGACAGGCACAAAAAAGAATGGCGTGCCGCGCGCTTCTTCCCGGGCTATGTCTTTGCCAACAACAGCGCGCAGCTTGCGAAACCGGTGTTGCGACGCGTCCAGCAGCCGCGCATGGAGCGGCAAGCTTACGGGCAGCCTCAAGCCAACCGGAACAGGCAGCAGCACGGTTTCATCGGCGTCCGGATCTGCAAAGCGCAGCCGTTCGTCCACCAACTCCGATACCGGCATCAAAACCCCTCGGCGCACCGGCTTGCACCCCCCGAACTCTGTGCTACATGAACCCGACATAGTGCGGGACACACCCGCGCTTACACGATGATACACCAAAAGGTTGCCATGTCTTCTGCAATTGTCACGCGATTTGCCCCTTCGCCCACAGGTTATCTGCACATCGGCGGCGCGCGAACGGCGCTCTTCAATTGGCTCTATGCCCGCCGTCACGGCGGCAAGATGCTGCTGCGCATTGAAGACACAGACCGCGAGCGCTCCAGTGACGCCGCAACGGCTGCGATCCTGGACGGGCTGACATGGCTTGGCCTCACCTGGGATGGCGATGCAATCTCGCAATTCGAGCGCGCGCCGCGCCACCGCGAAGTCGCCGAAGAGCTGGTGACGCTCGGCCAAGCCTATTATTGCTACTCAACGCCGGAAGAACTCACTGCCATGCGTGAACTCGCCGCAAGCGAGGGCCGGCCGCAGCGCTATGACGGGCGCTGGCGCGACCGCGACCCGAAGGAAGCGCCGCAAGGCGTCAAGCCGGTCATCCGCATCAAGGCACCGCGCGATGGCGAGACCGTGGTGATGGACGAGGTGCAGGGCGAGGTGCGCTTCCCCAACAAGGATCTTGATGATTTCATCATCCTGCGTTCCGACGGCAACCCGACCTACATGCATGCCGTGGTGGTGGACGACCATGACATGGGCGTCACCCACATCATCCGCGGCGATGATCACCTCACCAACGCCGCGCGCCAGACCGTCATTTACAAGGCCATGGGCTGGGCCGTGCCGTCGATGTCGCACATTCCGCTGATCCACGGTCCGGATGGAGCGAAACTCTCCAAGCGCCACGGCGCGCTCGGCGTCGAGGCCTATCGCGAGATGGGCTATCTGCCTGCCGCGCTGTGCAATTATCTGGCCCGTCTAGGCTGGAGCCACGGTGACGACGAAATCATGTCGATGGCGGATATGACCTCCTGGTTCGACGTCAAGGACATCAACAAGGGCGCTTCACGCTTCGACTTTGACAAGCTGGCGGCGATCAACGGCCATTACATCCGCCACACCGCCGATGCTGAACTGACAAAAACGCTGATCGACGCCCTGCCCTTCCTGCCAAACGGCAAGCCCGTTCTGGAGCAGCTCAACGAGACAACGAAGGCACAACTTCTCGCCGCCATGCCCGGTCTGAAAGACCGCGCCAAGACGCTGGTCGAGCTGGCGGACGGCGCAATGTATCTGTTTGTTCAGCGGCCTTTGCCCGTGGATGAAAAGGCGGCCCTGTTGCTTGACGAGGCAGGCCGGACAATCCTCGCCGAGGTGCTGCCAGCACTGACTTCGGCCAGCCAATGGACCGCCGCAAGCCTTGACGCGGTCGTGCGTGTCTATGCTGAAGCCAAGGGTCTCAAGCTCGGCAAAGTGGCGCAGCCGATCCGCGCCGCGCTTACGGGCAAATCGACCTCACCGGGCGTGTTCGACGTGCTGGAGGTTTTGGGGCGCGAAGAGTCATTGGCACGCATTGCCGATCAGGCTGCCAAATGAGCGGCGTATACACGCTCTACGGCCGCCCCGGCTCCGGATCTGCGGTCTGCGAAGCGATCCTCGGCCTGACTGGTTTGCCTTATGAACTGATTGAATTCGGCAGCTGGGATCAAAACGCTCCGCCGCCCGCGCTTGTTGCGGTCAGCCAGATGGCACAAGTGCCGGTGCTTGTTTTACCCGACGGCACGACAATGACGGAATCAGCTGCGATCACGCTCTATCTGGCCGACCTCGCGCCGCAGGCCGATCTTGCCCCCGCCCTCGACAGCCCTCTGCGCGCAAAATATCTGCGCTGGATGCTCTATCTTGCCACTCAAACCTATCCGACATTCCTGCGCATCTACTATCCCGAGCGTTACACGGCCGAGCCGTCCTGTGCCAGCGCGGTAAAGGAAGCTGCCGTCGCGCGCTGCGCCTTTGAATGGTCGGTCTTCGCCGAAACGCTGAATGAAGGGCCGTTCATGCTTGGCGGCGCGATGAGCGCAGTTGATCTGTATGCCGTGATGTTTGCCAGCTGGGATTTGGACCAGCAAGCGCTCTTTGCCCGCCACCCAAACATCCAGCGCCTCTGCCAAGCGGTAGCAGGCGTTCCGGTGCTGCAAAAAATCTGGCAACGCCACGGCATTTGACGCACCTGCTTCAGCGCAACCGCGTCGCTGGCTCCGAAGCACGGGGGCATCTCGCTCCAGGGTCAAAGCCGCCATCGCGGATCGCTCCCACAGCTGAAAACTTATCCCGTCGTATTTCAGAGCCAACCCATTGATATCATTGACGCGTCAGCCTTGACCGCGCCACCTTATCCACCCGCTCCCAACCGCGCCTGATAATCCCCCCGGTCGATCAACCCTCAACCGGAAGCCCCACATTTTGGACTGGACCCTCGTCATCTCCCGCAACCACGCCCTGCTCATGGCGATCGTCGCCGAGCTGTTTGCGATGTTGCGGCGGGAAGCGCGGTCTCTTCCCCTCTACCGCGAAGCGGGGTCCGAAGGACGGGCGAGACCCGTGGCTCGCACCGGGCCAGCTGCTTCGCGCAGCGAAGCGGTGAGGGTGAGTCAGCCGGACACGGGCAATGCAAACCCCAACACATCCACCACCTTCACACTCCCGCGCCACCTCTACGCCGCCATCATGCTCATCCTGCGCCCATGCGAATCCGCCATCCGCCGCCTCATCATCATCGCCGCAAGAGGGCTGATATTGAAACCCCGCGCCGCGCGACTGTTCCCGGCGGGTCTCGCATCCTTTGCCGACACCGGCATAACCCGTGCGCCGGTTTTTCAGCTCATCGACCCGCTCAAACATTTCGACCAAGAGGCTTGGGAAAACGAACTCAACGCCGGATCCATGCACGAAGTCCAACCCTTCAACGCATCACTCGCCCATCACCAAGCGACACTCGCCGCCAAACCCGTCAACGCAACGCTCCTCTTCAATCGCCTCCGCGCCATGCGCCACGCGCTCAACGATCTCCCGCGCCAAGCGCGACGCCTCGCCCGCTGGCGCGCCCAGCGCGATCTGTTGCTCGCCGCCAAAGGTCCATACCACCCCATGCGCATGTCGCCGTTCCGTCCGGGACCACCGCCGGGCTACCGGCGAAGAGACATCCACCAAGTCGATGCGGTGCTGAAGGATGTTCATTATTTTGCGATAGAGGCGTTCAGGGCGGACACGTCTTGAGCGCATCGGGTCGCCATCCAAAGTCCGGTGCACTGCCGGCCGCCTTCTGGCAGAAGGCGGGCGACGGGCTATTCCAGTCGAGCAGCACGAACCGGTCTCTCACCCCTTGCCTTCCTTCCCTCGTTCCTTCAAAAGCCCGCCATGTTGCAAATCACTGAACTTTCCCTTCGCATCGCGGGCCGCCTGTTGCTCGATCACGCAAACCTCATGTTGCCGGAGGGCACGCATGCGGGGCTTGTGGGTCGCAACGGAACCGGCAAAACCACGCTGTTCAAGGCAATCACCGGCGATCTTTCTTCGGAAACCGGCTCCGTGTTTTTGCCCAAGGGCCTGAAAATCGGCCAAGTGGCGCAAGAGGCCCCGGCGACCGAGCAGTCGCTGTTGGAAATCGTTCTTGAGGCTGACACCGAGCGCAGCGCGCTGATGGCAGAGTCCGAGACGGCGACTGATCCGCATCGCATTTCGGAAATCCACATCCGGCTTGCCGACATTGAGGCCCATTCCGCCGAAGCGCGGGCCGCGTCCATTCTGTCCGGTCTCGGCTTTGACGCGGCGGCGCAGGCGCGGCCGGCTTCGAGCTTTTCCGGCGGCTGGCGCATGCGCGTTGCGCTCGCGGCAGTGCTGTTTGCCCAGCCCGACCTTCTCCTCCTCGATGAGCCAACCAACTATCTCGATCTTGAAGGCACGCTGTGGCTTGAAACCTATGTGGCGAAATATCCGCACACGGTTCTGATGATCTCCCATGACCGCGACCTTCTCAACAAGGCGGTCAACTCGATTGTGCATCTGGAAAATCAGAAGCTGACTTTCTACAAGGGTGGCTATGACCAATTCGAGCGCCAGCGCGCCGAAAATCTCGAGCTGCAGGGCAAGGCCCAAGTCAAACAGGCGGCCAAGCGCGCGCACATGGAAGCCTTCGTCGCCCGCTTCCGCGCCAAGGCGTCCAAGGCCAAGCAGGCGCAGTCGCGCTTGAAAATGCTGGAGAAGATGAAGCCGATTTCGGTGGCCATTGAAGACAATGTCGCGCCGTTCAACTTCCCTGCCCCTGTCAAGGAAGCTGCTTCGCCGATCATTGCCATGCATGGCGTTTCGACCGGCTACGAGAAAGACAAGCCGATCCTTCGGCACATGGATTTGCGCATCGATGCCGATGACCGGATTGCGCTTTTGGGCTCAAACGGCAACGGCAAATCCACCTTCGCCAAGCTTATCGCCAACCGGCTGAAGTCGATGGGTGGTTCATCAACCACGGCGCCGGGCCTGAAAGTCGCGTTCTTTGCCCAGCACCAGATGGAAGACCTGCGCCCGGAAGAAAACGCCATCGAGCATGTGCGACGCCTGATGATCGACGCGCCGGAAGCGAAAGTTCGCGGCCGTGTGGCGCAGATGGGTCTGGCGACCGCCAAGATGATGACGCCGGCCAAGGATTTGTCCGGCGGCGAAAAGGCGCGCCTGTTGATGGGACTGGCGGCGTTCGAAGGCCCGAATTTGCTCATCCTCGACGAGCCGACCAACCATCTTGATATCGATTCGCGTGAAGCACTCGTTGAAGCGCTCAACGAGTTTCCCGGCGCTGTCATTCTCATCTCGCATGATCCGCATCTGGTGGAATCGACCGTAGATCGGTTGTGGCTGGTGCATGATGGCACGGTGAAAAGCTTTGACGGCGACATGGATGAATACCGCCAGATGGTTTTGAACGGTTCGATTTCCGGCACCATCGGCCAGCGCGACAAGCGCGAGCAGCCGAAAATGGTCAACAAGGCCGAGTTGCGCAAACAGGCCGCCCAGCGCCGCATCGAATACGCTCCGCTCGCCAAAAAGATCAAGGAAGCCGAAGCCTTGGTCGAATCGCATCAGAAAAAGATTGGGCAGATCGAAGGCTTGATGGCCCAACCCGGCAACGACCCCTCCCGCATGCAGCAACTCGGAAAGGACCGCACCGAGGCGCAGAACCGTCTGGCGATGGCGGAGGAGAACTGGATGAAATTGTCTGAGGATTATGAGATGAAGATGAACGCTTGAGGGGCGACGTTGCCTTAAGATTTGTATCGGCCTAAAAAGATACTTTGCACGCTTCGTAAAGGCCGAGCCAAAATGCTAAAACACAAAATCTCGGCGAATAGAATGGTGAAGCGACCGTTCACAGACAAATTGGCATTGCTACCAAGTGAAACATACATTTTTGATCAAGATCCACACTCGGACTCGCTGGACTTCCGAATCGTTGGACGTAGGCGATTAATAAACGGTGTTGAAGCTATCGCAACGAATATTGGTCTGTTAGCTTTCGATTTTGACAGCAGTGATTTAGGCAATTTTGAAATAATTGACTTCAATGGTTCTGGCGAAGTTCCAAAGGAAGTCATGTCAAACAACGAAGCCATCTTTAATCTACAGGCCAATAGACTGAGAATGGCCATGTTCGTAACTGCCTGCATCTATGGTGTGCACGCCAAGCGAAGTAATACAAGCTTGTTGGGGCCCCTCTATCCTACCTTAGACGATTTCTTCAATTGGGTAGAGGCCGATGGATACATAATGCTGCCAAGTTTTGAAATCAAAAGGCTTAAGGACCGTATCGGCGCACGCGG
>JANPGC010000323.1:0-11322 GCA_031423755.1 Phyllobacteriaceae bacterium
CATCAGACGGTGCGAGACGATCTCCGCTTCCTTGGGGTTTTCCTTGATGATGGGGAGGAAGTAGCGGCTCAGAAGCATCAAATTCACCAGTTCAAGCGCCCGGATTCTCACGAGAATCGGGCGGAAGTGCGATTGTTCGCAGGTGTCATAAACGGTTGGAGTAAGGAAGGGAACTGCCAGCGGAAGGCCAACGACAGGCTTCCGCCATCGCGCAATTACATTCTGTCACTCACAACATCGTCCGACAAAACATTCTCAAACCTGCCTGACACCACCATATCGGACACATGGGCCATCACGGCCTTCATGCGTGGTGTTTCCAGATGCCGCTGATGCGCCTCGGCGGTTTCAAAACATTCGACAAAGATGGCAGTGTCCGGCGCTTCCAGACTCACGCCGACATCAAAAAAGACGCACCCGTCTTCCTGCCTCGTCGCAGTTGCATGCTCCTTCATGGCATCAAGAAAATTTGCGCTGTGCCCGGGCTTGAACTTCACCCAGCCGATGATGAACTTTTGCATGACATACTCCATCAGTTTTGTGCGCCACCAGCATAACACTTCTTGTCATTGGCGGCACTTGCCTATTGCTGAGAGGCGCAAGGCAAAGGACGCCAGCAACTTGTCCGCTCTATGGGCGAGAGCAAATCGATGGAAGTTTCGGCACATCCCGCTGCATCGATCAACAGCCCCACATTGCAAACCCTGCCGTCATATCGCATTGTCTTCTTGGGGAGGCTCATTCATGCAGAGCAAGATTCCGTCGAGCGAGCGGGTTTGGCAGGCGCGGCTTTTGGGGCCGTTTACGGCATTGGCAATTTTCGTCGGGCTGTTGGCGCTGCCGGTGTTCCTGTGGTTCGACCTTGACGCGCTGTCGCGCAAGGGGCTTGCCGAACGGGCGAAGGAAACGGGCCGCGTGATTGACATCATGCGCAGCTTTTACAACACGGATGTGGTCGGGCGCATCCTGCACGCTGATCAGCAGGTGACGGCGAGCCACAATTATCAGAACATCAACGGCGCCGTGCCAATCCCGTCGACTCTTTCCATTGAGCTTGGCAACCGGATAAGCGCTGGCGACAGCACGGTAAAATACCGGTTTGTGTCGGATATGCCTTTCAAGGGGCGGGAGCAGAATCCGCTGGACGAGTTTGAAAAATATGCGCTTGCGTCGCTGCGGGCCAACCAGAATCTGCCTGTTTCAGAAATCAGCGGCTCGCTGTTCAACCGAAGTCTGAGGGTGGCAACGCCCGTGGTGATGGGACAGGTGTGCGTCAGCTGCCACAATGTCCACCCCGACAGCCCTAAGAAGAATTGGAAGGTCGGCGATGTGCGCGGCATTCAGGAAATCAGCATTGCGCAGCCGATTGAGGCCAACATTTTCGCCTTCAAGTATCTGCTGATGTATTTTGCCGCTGCCGCGCTTGCCGGTCTGACACTGCTGTGGTTGCAAAACCGCCAGTCGAAGCTGATCGGCGCGATGAATGCGGACTTGGCCGAAGCCAATAATTTTCTCGCCTCAGTGTCCGTGAAAATCGCGAAATACATATCGCCGCAGATCTACAGAAGCATTTTCAGCGGCGAGCGCGATGCGACCATCGCCACCGAGCGCAAGAAGCTGACGATCTTCTTTTCCGACATCAAGGATTTCACGGCCACTGCCGAAAGGCTGCAACCGGAAGACTTGACGCTGCTGCTCAACGAATATCTCACCAGCATGTCGGAGCTGGCGCTTGAGCATGGCGGCACAGTGGACAAGTTCATTGGCGACGCCATCCTCGTGTTCTTCGGCGACCCTGAATCCAAAGGTGTGGAACAGGATGCGTCGGCCTGTCTGCGCATGGCGGCGGCAATGCAGGTCAAGCTTGATCAGCTCAACAGGGAATGGCGCAAGCGCGGCATCAAACATCCGTTCAAGGCGCGCATGGGCATCAACACCGGCTTTTGCAATGTAGGCAATTTCGGCAGCGAAGACCGCATGGATTATACGATCATTGGCGCCGAGGCGAACTTTGCCGCGCGTTTGCAATCCGTGGCGCAGCCTGGCGAGATCATCTTGAGCCAGGAAACCTACGAACTTGTGCGTGGTCTCGTCACCGCATCGCCAAAATCACCGATCACCATGAAGGGCATCGCCCGCAAGGTCACCCCCTATGCGGTCACTGGGTTTGCTGAAGACATGGCGTCGCGCGACGGCGTCGTCAGCTCCAATATGGCCGGGCTGGATCTTTTCCTCGATGTTGATGCACTCGACGACGACAAGACCGACCGCGCCCGCGAACAGCTGCATGCCGCACTGGAGGCGCTGGACAGAAGAACGAGGTGAGCTGACACCGTTACGTTCTGGCGAGTTTTCCGGCCATGTCCATGTTCAAAACCGTGCCAATTGCGCCTGCAAGGTCGTTATCCTTGTCGCGGGCTAGCTGCAGCGCGCCGCGCGGCCAAGCGTAATACAGCGCATCCCTGGCGATTGTGACAGTTGCGGTGGCGGGCTTGTTGGTCAGGAACGCAATCTCTCCGATGAACAGGCCGGGGTCCACATCGATCTTGCGACCGCCTTTCCGGATATCGACTTCGCCGTCCAGCACGAAATAGATGTGATCTGGCATCTCGCCTTCCCGCGTCAGAACCGTATCGGTCGAAGCCGTCATCCATCGCCCTGCCCGCAGCAGCTTGCGGAAATTGCCCGGGTCGATGGATGGCAGCTTGCGGTAGAGCTTCAGCTCATTTTCGGTAAAGTTGCCGGTGCCACGGTCGCGCAGGATCATGGCAATCATGAGCAGATTGATGCCGACATTGGGGATATTCCAAAAAATCGCGCCCCAGAGCGGCTGGTCGGCAACGTTGAAATAATAGGTCACATAGGCCAGATCACCGGCGATGGCGAATGTGCGGAGCAGGATCTGATCGCGGAAAAGAAAGCAGATCAGATAGAGTATCGCGCCAACATGAACGAGCTGCGGCAATATGAAATCCATGGTCGGCATGTGTTCGCCCTTGCGTTTTTCGACCAAGAATAGGGGTAGACTTGCGAAACACAAGTGACAGCGGGACTGGCGTTGGTTCGCCTATCTTGCGACCGGCGGACGCATGAATTCCGGCAAATATCGCACCAAATCGTCAAAGCGCAGGCCATTTATGATTGCGAACCACCAAAACGCTGCGAAAATGAGGGTTGCGATGAGCGTCGTGATGCCCGCCACAAACAGCATGCGGGGCTTGGCAGGAGCGCTTTCGTGGGTGCCGGGCACAATCTCTCCAGCCTCAGCCTGCGTCGTCAACCCGAGCGGCAGGACTGCGAATAGCGTAACCCACCAGATGATGAAATAGACTGCGGCGGCGGAGATCGGGTTCATGCGGGGCGTCCTTTGGAAAGTGACTTAGCGCAGACCGGGGCCGTTGGGAATGTGGCGATTGGCGCTACACTTCTTCCAACTCAATCAAAGTACCGAAAAAATCCTTCGGGTGCAAAAACACCACTGGCTTGCCGTGCGCGCCGGTCTTGGGCGTTCCGTCACCGAGCACCCTTGCCCCCGCGGCCTTCAAATGGTCGCGCGCGGCGATGATGTCTTCCACTTCGTAGCATACATGGTGCATGCCGCCGGACGGGTTTTTTTCGAGGAATGCCGCGATGGGAGAACCCTCGCCGAGTGGTTCCAGCAGTTCGATCTTGGTGTTGCCGACGTCGATGAAGACGACAGTCACGCCATGTTCAGGCAGCGCTTGCGGCGCGCTGATTTTGGCGCCGAGGCCTGTCTGGTAGGTCGCCACAGCTTTGCCCATGTCGGGCACGGCCAAGGCGACGTGGTTCAGCCTGCCCAGCATCGTCCCGCCTCAGATCTGGTTGAGGAAGACCGTGACGACCGGCTTTTTGCCCCACAGATCGTCACAGGTTGAGCGGACAGCGCGGCGTACCGCTTCGCGGACCATGTCGAGATCCTTGCGGCGGGCACGCGGAATGGAATCGATGGCGGAAAGCGCTGCGTCGAACAGCTTGTCGTCGATGTCCTCGCCTTCCTTGTCGAGTTGCGGGAGTCCGATGGATTCGAGTTCGGACTCGCCCGTGATCTCGAACTTGCCGTCCAAGAGCACGGAGATGGCGACATGGCCCGCGAACGACAGTTTGCGGCGCTCGCCAATGCCGACTTCATCAAAGTCGCCGACCAACTTGCCGTCCTTGTAGATGCGGCCGAACGGTGCTTCGTCGATGACTTCTGCAGGACCGGGGGCAAGGCGCAGCACATCGCCATTGCGCACCTGCGCGACTTCGGGAATGCCTTCCATCCGTCCGAGCGCGCCCTGCGCCACCAAATGCGCCGCTTCGCCATGCACCGGCACCAGAATGCGCGGGCGCGTCCAAGCATACATGCGCTTCAGCTCATTGCGGCGGGGATGTCCGGAGACGTGGACGAGTTGCATGTCATCGGTGATGATTTCAATACCACGGTCGATGAGCTTGTTCTTGATGTCGATGATCGGGCGCTCATTGCCGGGGATTGTGCGGGACGAGAAGACGACCGTGTCGCCCGCTGTAAGGGCAATCCCACGCATCTCGTCATTGGCGATCTTGGCCAGCGCCGCACGGCTTTCGCCCTGGCTGCCAGTCAGGATGATGACCAGGTTCTTGCGCGGTATTGATGAGAACTCGTCTTCGGACACAAACTCGGGAATTCCGTCCAGCAGCCCGACGCCGGTGGCGACTTCGACCATGCGTTTCATCGAGCGCCCGAGCAGCATCACCGAACGGCCAGCATCACGCGCGGCGATGGCGATGGATTTGATACGTCCGACGTTTGACGAGAAAGAGGTGATGGCCACACGCCCGGCGGCATTCTGGATGAGCGCGGTCAGGTTCTTGCCGACATCCTGCTCAGATGGTGAATCGCCCTCACGGTTGGCATTGGTGCTGTCGCACATCAGGGCCAAGACGCCCTTGTCGCCAAGTTCGCGGAAACGTGCCTCGTTGATGACCGGTCCCATTGAAGGGGCCGGATCAATCTTCCAGTCGCCCGTGTGAATCAACGTTCCGAGCGGCGTGGTGATGGCGAGCGACACTGGTTCAGGAATCGAGTGGGTGACCGCGATGGCCTCGACGGAGAATTTGCCGACCTGGAAGGTTTCGCCCGGATGGTAAAGCGTCACCGGTATTTCCTTGCCGTCTCCGTCAGACTTGTGCTTTGCTTCAAGCAATCCGGCTGTGAATGGTGTCACATAAAGCGGGCATTTGATGCGCGGCCAGATGTCCATGACGGCACCGTAATGGTCTTCGTGTGCATGGGTGATGATCATGCCCTTCACAGCAGCACGGTTGGCTTCAATGAAGCGGATGTCCGGCAGGATCAGGTCAACCCCCGGCAGATCCGGCCCCGGAAAGGTCACGCCGCAATCGACGATGATCCATTCACGATTGTTGGCCGGGCCGTAGCCATATAGCGCCAAATTCATGCCAATTTCGCCAACCCCGCCAAGGGGAAGGAAAACCAGCTCATTGCTGTCTTTTTTGTCGGTCAATTCGACGCTCCAATGGATTGCGGGAAAAACACGTCTCCCGCTGAAATTTTATGTATCGTGCCGTCTCTATGGCGGAGTAACAGGCATCCGTCCATGTCAATGTCCTCGAATATGCCCTCGACGACCGATCCGGCAAGGCTGACGCGTATTGGTTCACCCCTGCCCTTGGCATGCGACAGCCACTCGTGGCGGATGGCGGCAAACCCGCGGCCATGGTTCCAGGCCTCCAGCACAACCTCAAAGGAATCGGCGAGCCGGGCGAAGACGTCTCGTGGTGCCACCGTTATGCCAAGCGCGGCGAGATCGGTTGCCGTGTAAAGCGCGGGTTCCGGATGATGGGCAATGTTGACGCCGAAGCCGCATGCGACAGCAATCGACCCATTTTCCAAATGGTCGCTTTCGAGCAGTATTCCGGAGATTTTCGAGCGGTTTGCGAGCAGGTCATTTGGCCATTTGAGTTTCAGATCCTGGCTGGCCATTCCGGGCAAATTGGACAGCGCCGCATGCAACGCGAGCGCAGCGACGAACGGGAGTGTGCTGATCCGTTCCGCCGATGCCGGATCAATCAGCAGGGCGGAGGCATAAAGGTTGCCGGGTTCAGAAACCCACACCCTGCCCTGACGCCCACGGCCGGAAACCTGCCGGTCCGCGCTGATCCATAGCTTGCCCGTGTCGCCAGCACGGGCGGCGGCGAGCGCATCGGCGTTGGTGGAACCAGTCTCCGGCAAATGACGGTGACGCCAACCTGAAGGCAGGATCGGTTCCGGTTTCAAGGCAATCAGAAGAATGTCTTGGCTGCTGCTGCCGCGAGCGCTTCAACCGGACCGCCTACGATGACATAGAACAGCACGAATGCGCCGGAAATACCGAGGACGCCATTGAGGATCGACGACGCCGGGACAAAGCCGCCAACCGGCTCATCAAACCACATCAGCTTGATGACGCGCAGGTAGTAGAATGCGCCGACGACGGACGCGAGAACGCCGATAACCGACAGGGCCAACAGATCCGCCTGAATGGCGGCGAGGAATACGTACCATTTGGCAAAGAAGCCGGCGAGCGGCGGGATTCCGGCCAGCGAGAACATGAGAATGGTGAGGATTACCGCGCGGATAGGGTTGGTCTTGGACAGGCCGGCAAGGTCGGCAATCTGCTCGACCTGATTTTCCTTGGTGCGCATCGACAGGATGAAGGCGAAGGTGCCAAGCGTCATGACCAGATAAATGATCATGTAAATCGCCACGCCGCGCACGCCAGCTTCCGAACCCGCCGCAAGACCGACCAGCGCAAATCCGACATGGCCGATGGAAGAGTATGCCATCAGGCGCTTGATATTGGTCTGCCCGATGGCGGCAAACGCGCCAAGGACCATCGATGCGATCGAGATGAAAACGATCACCTGCTGCCAATCGGCGGTGACCGGCTTGAAGCCGTCCATGACCACGCGGACAAGCATCGCCATAGCGGCCATCTTGGGCGCGGACGCGAAGAAGGCCGTCACCGGCGTCGGCGCGCCTTCATAAACGTCCGGTGTCCACATGTGGAACGGCACGGCGGAAATCTTGAAGGCAAGACCGGCAAGAATGAAGACAAGTCCGAACAGCAGGCCGACTTGGCGCTCCGCTCCCGTCAGCGCCTGCGCGATGGCGTCAAAGCCGATCTGGCCGGTAAAGCCATAGACAAGCGAAATGCCGTAGAGCAGCATGCCGGACGAAAGCGCGCCGAGGACGAAATATTTGAGTCCCGCTTCCGTGGATTTCAAATTGTCGCGGTTGATGGCAGCGACGACATAAAGCGCCAGCGACTGGAGCTCGAGGCCCATGTAGAGCGCCAAGAGATTGTTGGCGGAAACCATCAGCATCATGCCGAGCGTCGCGAGCAGCACCAGGATCGGAAATTCGAACATGTCGAACTTTTCGCGTTTGGCGAATTCCATCGACATGGCGAGCGTCACCAGCGCGCCGATAACCGTGAGCAGTTTCATGAATTTGGCGAAAGCGTCGTTGACATAGCCGCCGCCGAACACATTGCCGACGCCAGACTGCCAAACCATAAGCGCTGCCACGGCCAAGACGCCGACGGAAAGCCACGCCACCAGCGGACCAATTTTCGGTCCGCCATATGCGCCGACCATCAGCAGCGCAAGGGCGCTGACAGCGACGATCAGTTCCGGTGTCGCCAATGTCAGGGCGGAGATCAATTCGGCCGGCATTGCTGTCGCCTTTCCTTAACGCATCACGGCGTCACAGCCGCAGGAGCGGCAGCGACAGCGGCGGAATATTGGTTCACGAGATTGTCGACGGACGCAGCCGTCGCATCAAACACCGGCTTTGGATAGACGCCGAAGAAGATCACCAGAATGACCAGCGGATAAAGCAGCGCCTTCTCGCGGGTGCTCAGATCCAGCAAACCCCTGAGGCTGTCCTTGTCGAGCACACCGAAGATAACGCGGCGGTAAAGAAAGAGCGCGTAGGCCGCCGACAGGATGACGCCGAAGGTGGCGAAGAATGCGACCCATGTGTTGGCGCGGAAGACGCCGAGCAGCGTCAGGAATTCGCCGATGAAGCCGGATGTGCCTGGAAGGCCGACATTGGCCATGGTGAAGATCATGAAGGCGACAGCATACTTCGGCATGATGTTGACGAGGCCGCCATAGGCCGCGATGTCGCGGGTGTGCATGCGGTCGTAGACCACGCCGACGCAAAGGAACAGCGCGCCGGACACAAGACCGTGGCTGAGCATCTGGAACAGCGCGCCCTGCACGCCTTGGGCATTGGCTGCGAAAATGCCCATTGTCACATAGCCCATGTGGGCGACGGACGAGTAGGCGATCAGCTTTTTCATGTCCTCCTGCACCAGCGCGACGAGCGAGGTGTAGATGATGGCGATGACCGACAGCGCGTAAACCAGCGGGGCAAGGTCGGCGGAGGCCAGCGGAAACATCGGCAGAGAAAAGCGCAGAAAGCCGTAGCCACCCATCTTCAACAGGATCGCCGCCAGAATGACAGAACCAGCCGTCGGCGCTTCAACGTGAGCGTCCGGCAGCCACGTGTGCACCGGCCACATCGGCATCTTCACCGCAAACGATGCGAAGAACGCGAGCCACAGCCAGAACTGCATCTGCGCCGGAAACTGGTGCGTCAGCAACGCGGTGATGTCGGAGGTGCCTGCCTGCCAGTACATCGCCATAATCGCCAAAAGCATCAGCACTGAGCCGAGCAGCGTGTACAGGAAGAATTTGAACGAGGCATAGACGCGGCGCTTGCCGCCCCAGACACCGATGATGATGAACATCGGGATGAGACCTGCCTCGAAGTAGAGATAGAAGACAAGGATATCGAGCGCGGTGAACACGCCGATCATCAGCGTTTCCAATATGAGAAACGCGATCATGTAGGCCTTGACGCGGCTTTCCACTTCCCATGAGGCAAGAATGGTAAATGGCATCAGGAAGGTGGTCAGGATGACGAACAGCATCGAAATGCCATCGACGCCGACCTTGTAGGATATGCCGGAATTCAGCCAGGCGTGGCTTTCGACAAACTGGAACGCAGCCGATGCGTTGTCGAAGTTTGACCAGAGCGGAATGGATACCAGAAACGTAACAACCGTCGTCAACAGCGCGATCATGCGGATGTTGCGCTTGGCGGCTTCGCTTTCGCCGTTGATGAACAGGATAAGGGCCACGCCGACGAGCGGCAGGAATGTGACCGTTGTGATGATGGGCCAGTCGGTCATTTCAGAGGGAACTCCCGATCATCATCCATGTGACAAGCGCAGCGACGCCGATCAGCATGGCAAAGGCATAATGGTAGAGATAGCCGGTTTGCAGGCGCGTGGCGCGGCCTGTCACTTCAAGCACGCGGGCGGAGATGCCGTCCGGGCCGAGACCGTCGATGGTCAGGCCGTCGCCCTTCTTCCAGAAAAAGCGGCCAATCGACATTGCCGGCTTCACAAACAGGAAGTCATATATTTCGTCGAAGTACCACTTGTTCAACAGGAACTGGTATAGGCCGTGATGCTGCCTGGCCAGTTCCTTCGGCGTCTCCGGCGAGCGGATGTAGAACTGGTAGGACAGCAGGAAGCCACAGACCATGGCGATGAACGGCGTCCATTTCACCAGCAGCGGCACATGGTGGAACTCTTCGAGAATCTTGTTCTCCGGCCCCATGAACAGCGAACCCTTCCAGAACTCGGCATATTCGTGGCCAAAGAAATGTCCCTCAAACAGCACGCCCGCAAACAGCGCGCCTGCAGCGAGAATGAAGAGCGGCACCAGCATCACCAGCGGCGATTCATGGACGTGGTGCATGACATCATGGCTGGCGCGCGGCTTGCCGTGGAAGGTCATGAAGATCAGCCGCCACGAATAGAACGATGTGAAGAAGGCGGCGATGGCGAGGAGGACAAAGGCATAACCGGCAGCGGCATTTTCACCGGCGAAGGCGCTCTCGATGATGATGTCCTTGGAGAAGAAACCGGCCGTGCCGATCATCGTGCCCGGAATGCCAAGCCCCGTCAGTGCGACCGTGCCGATGACCATCATCCAGTAAGTCGCCGGAATGAGTTTGCGCAGGCCGCCCATGTTGCGCATGTCCTGCTCGTCAGACACGGCATGGATAACCGAACCGGCGCCAAGGAACAGCAGCGCCTTGAAGAAGGCATGCGTGAACAGGTGGAATATCCCTGCCCCGTATGCGCCGACACCGAGCGCCACGAACATGTAGCCGAGCTGTGAACATGTCGAATAGGCGATCACGCGCTTGATGTCATTTTGCACGAGGCCGACAGTGGCGGCGAAGAAGGCGGTGGTTGCGCCAATGATCGTCACGAATGTCAGCGCCGTATGTGACAGTTCAAAGATCGGCGACAGGCGGGCGACCATGAACACGCCTGCCGTCACCATGGTGGCGGCATGGATGAGCGCGGAGACCGGCGTAGGGCCTTCCATCGCGTCAGGCAGCCAGGTGTGCAGCAGGAACTGGGCTGACTTGCCCATCGCGCCCATGAACAACAGCAGCGCGACGATGGTGATGGCCGACTGCTTGTCGAGCGCATAGCCGAGGAAATTTAGTGCCACACCTGTATCGGCTGCGCCTTCAGCGGGCAGATAGGTCGCGGCGTTGGCGAAAATGGTCTCGAAATTGACCGAACCGAACAGGATGAACACGCCGAAAATGCCGAGCGCGAAGCCGAAATCGCCGACGCGGTTGACGATGAAGGCTTTCATGGCGGCGGCATTGGCGGACGGCTTCTTGAACCAGAAGCCGATGAGCAGATAGGACGCAAGGCCGACGCCTTCCCAGCCAAAGAACATCTGCACCAGATTGTCTGCCGTCACCAGCATCAGCATTGCGAAGGTGAACAGCGACAGATAGGCAAAGAAGCGCGGGCGATGCGGGTCGTGGTGCATGTAGCCGATGGAATAGACATGCACGAGGCAAGACACGGTGTTGACGACGACCAGCATCACGGCGGTCAGCGCGTCGATGCGCAGCGCCCAGTCTACACTTAGTGTTCCCGACTCGATGAACCTCAGCACCGGCACGACCATCGCTTCGCTGTGGCCGAGCGCGAACTGGAAGAAGACGATCCAAGACAGCACCGCCGCGATGATCATGAAGCCGCAGGTGACATATTCTGATGCTTTTGCACCGATGGACGAGCCGAGCAGGCCTGCAATCAGGAAGCCGACGAGGGGCAGGAAAACGATGGCGTTGATCATGATCCGCTCATCCCTTCATCATGTTGACGTCTTCGACCGCAATCGAGCCGCGGTTGCGGAAGAAGACGACGAGAATGGCAAGACCGA
>JANPGC010000324.1:0-16428 GCA_031423755.1 Phyllobacteriaceae bacterium
GCCGCGCGCGGGCTCAGCCTGAAGCCGCGCGCACAGCGTCCGGTTCCCGTCGGCCTTGCCAGTTTCGGCGAGGCCAGCGCGTCAAAAATCCCGTCGTTCTGCCTGTTCGATCCGCTCAAGCATTTTGACCTCGACGACTACGACAACAACGCCTTGCCACGCTTCAGCTTCGACAGTTCCTACGATCCGGAATTCGAAGCGCCGCACTTTTCGCAGCCCGATGTGCCCGTCAACGCAACCCTCCTTTTCGCCCGCCTGCGCGCGCTCAGGTCCGCGCTCAACGACCTCCCCAAACAAGCCCGCCGCCTCGCCCGCTGGCAAGCCCGGCGCGATCTCTTGCTCAAGAGCAGGGCCCCGTTCAAACCGATGCGCATCTCAATCTTCCGCCCCGGCCTGCCGCCGGGCTGGCGGCAACGGTCCATTCACGAGATCGATGATGTGCTGCGCGAGTGCCACGGTCTGGCGCGGGATTTGGTCAACGGGCCGGATACCGGGTGAGCGCTACCAAGTCTCACACACAGTCATTGAACCGGACAGCGCAACCTCACCGGGAACTTGGCTTGCCTAAAAGCTCGACATGCACAGGAATAATAAATAAAAACAAAGACTTAAAATCAATAAGGATGAGGGCGGCAGTGTCGGAACAATCAGAACTGCCGCCTTCTTTAGATTTGGAGTTACAGCTTCCCGTTCCGCTGCTGCGTCATCATGAAGGTATCGTACGTGTATTCAGAGAACTGCGCCCACAGATAGGCGTCCTTCTTGAACTCCAGCACGCTGTCGTAGATTTTCTTGAATGCCGGGTTCACCGCGTTGATCTCGGCATACGTCGCCAAGGCCGCAGCATATGCGGCGTCCATGATTTCGGGGCTGAACGGCTTCAACTGTGCGCCCGAAGCCGCAAGACGTTTGAGCGCCGCCGGGTTCTTGTAATCATAGCTTGCCATCATGTCGCAGTTCGCCGCTTGGCAGGCCGTCGTCAGGATCGCCTTGTAGTTTGCCGGCAGCTCGTCAAACTTGGCCTTCGACACCATCGCATGCAGGCACGAGCCGCCTTCCCAGAAGCCCGGATAGTAATAGTTCGGCGCGACCTTGTAGAAGCCCAGCTTTTCATCGTCATACGGCCCGATCCACTCGGTCGCGTCAATGGTGCCCTTTTCCAGCGCCGGATAAATGTCGCCGCCCGCAATGGTCTGCGGCACAACGCCGAGCTTGGTCAAAATGCTGCCGGCAAAGCCGCCAATGCGCATCTTCAGGCCCTGCAAATCGGCGGGCGTGTTGATGTCCTTGCGGAACCAGCCGCCCATCTGCACGCCGGTGTTGCCGCAAGGAAATCCAACCAGGCCGTGGGAGCCATAAAACTCGTTCATCAAATCATTGCCGCCGCCATAATAGAACCAGGCATTGATCTGGCGCGCGTTCAGTCCGAATGGAATGCCGGTGCCCAGCGCAAACGTCGGGTCTTTGCCCCAGAAATAGTAGGAGGCCGTGTGGCACATTTCGACCGTGCCGTCGGTTACCGCGTCAACGGCCTTGAGAGGCGGCACAATTTCGCCGCCCGCAAAAACCTGAATTTCGAAATTGCCATCCGTGGCATCTTTCACCTGTTTGGCCATCAGTTGGGCGGTGCCAAAGATCGTGTCCAGCGACTTTGGGAAGGACGAAGTCAAACGCCACGAAATCTTGGGTGCGCTCTGCGCAATGGCCGGTGCAGCCAGCGTCACGGTGGCAGCAGCGCCAACACCCATCGTGCCGGCATTTTTGATAAAGGAACGACGATCCATAAACTCTCTCCCGGATTGTTCTGGTCCCCGTGTCCGCACTCCACGTCGACCGGGCCATTGGCAAAGACTTGCATGGCACATGGAGGGTGTAAAGTGCTGCGAGAGGTTGAAAGTGCCAAAACCAACAAGCTTGCCGGTTCCGTTGCGCGCGGTTACAAACACAGCAGCAACAACCATGAGAAATGCCCAAAAATGCGCCAGCCGCTGATCGCCGTTACCGGAGATGTCCGCCAGTTCGATGGTTACACATGGCATTCAGCGCCGCAGACTTATCTGGAGGCGGCAGTCGGTGTTGCCCGTGTCACGCCCTTGATTGTTCCTGCATTCGGCAGCCGCATCGACATCGACTCGATTCTTGATCAGGTCGACGGCGTCATGGCCACGGGCTCCAAAACCAATGTCCACCCGCAGCTTTACGAAGTCCAGCCGTCTGTCGCACACGAACCGTTCGACGAGGCGCGCGACGCGACCGCCATTCCGATGCTGCGCCGCGCGGTGGAACGAGGCATTCCGCTTCTCGCCATCTGCCGCGGTTTTCAGGAATTGAACGTGGCGCTTGGAGGCTCTATCGCCACGGAAATTCAGGAGCTCTCCGGCCGCCTCGACCATCGCGCCGCCTCAAGCGACGACCAAAAGGTTCGCTTCCGCATTCACCAGCCTGTGCATGTCAAACCCGACAGCTGCCTCGCGTCCATTATTGGTGCAGGAAAAGTGCAGGTGAATTCGCTGCATCGCCAGGCCATCGAGCGACTTGCAAAGGGATTGGATGTCGAAGCCGTCGCCGATGACGGCACGATTGAAGCCGTCTCTGTGCGCGGAGCGCTGGCCTTCGCAGTCGGTGTTCAATGGCATCCGGAATTCTGGGCCAAGGAAGACGAGGCCTCAAGCGCCATCTTCAGCGCATTCGGCGATGCTGCCAGGCATCACCTCTTCCACAACCGCCACAAGGCAGCGGCGGAATAGGTCGTGCCCCTAAATCTCTGAGAAGGTAATTTGCGTCGCAGCGGGCGAGACAGCCTCGTAGGCGAAACCGTCTGAAGGTCCAAGCACAAGCAGCGCAGCGCCGGTGTTTGTGATGAGATTGACGGTATTTTCACTGGATGATGACCATCTCGTCACCGTCTCCAGTCCCGGATAGACATTTGCACAGCTCGCGTCTGCACGTGCAGCCGCATCGCTGCTTCCGAGCATTGCGACAACAATCCTGCAGCTGCTGCCCGAAGCAGCAGACACCAAATACCCGGTGCGGCTTCCAGCTTTCATTGACGACGTTTGGATCGGGTCAACATCTGCATAGGGCAATGGTGACGGCGCAGAACCCTTTTCGGCAAACGGTGTCAACGCAATCCCGGCAAATGCCAGGCCGACTATGGTTTTGATCATGATGCGCTTCCCGATATTGATTTCGCCTTCACGAGACCGGAAGTTTGGAGCCTCAATGCTTACCCGAAAGTTAACGCCGGAGAATTATGGTTAAGAAATCGTATTTTTCTGCAATTGAAGCGTCTCTGGCACAGGCGTGACGGCCCCATTGCCTGAAAACCAGCTGACCAGATTGTCCACACAAAGGTCGCCCATCGCCTTGCGCGTATGAACCGAAGCAGATCCGACATGCGGCAAGAGCACCGTGTTCCGCAGCGAAAACAGCTCCGTGCGCACATGCGGCTCATCGTCGAACACATCAAGCCCGGCAGCGGCAATCACGCCGTTGGTCATCGCCGCAATCAAGGCATCCTCATCCACAGTCGATCCGCGTCCGATGTTGATCAGGACGCCATTGGGACCAAGTGCCGACAGAACCTCGGCATTGACCGCATTGCGCGTCGCCTCGCCGCCCGGCACGACCACAATCAGCGTATCCACGGCACGCGCCATATCCACCAGCGATGCATGATACGGATAGGCCAACTCTTGGGCCTTTCGCCGGTTGTGGTAATGCACGGCAATGCCGAATGCCTCGAGCCGTTTGGCAATCGCCTGCCCGATCCGGCCCATGCCGAAAATGCCAGCGGTCCGCCCGCGCAAAGTCAGAGGCGTCAGCCGGTAATTGCCCTTCGCCGACCAGTTGCCTGCTCGCATGTACGCCTCTGCCGCAGACAACTCACGCACGGTATTGAGCAACAATCCGATGGCCGTATCAGCCACTTCCTCAGTCAACACATCCGGCGTGTTGGTCACCATGATGCCATTCCCGCCCGCATGGCCACTGTCCACCGCATCATAACCGACACCGAAGTTGGCAACGATCTCCAGTCTCGGCAGCGCCTGCATCAAGTCCGCCGATATCGTCGTCATCGACGCAATCGCCCGCACATTTGCCGCCATGTCCGCGTCAATCAGCGCCGGATCGGCAGAGGCAATTTCAACTGCCGTGAACTCATTTCGAACGCGCTCCAGCGCATGCGGGTTTAAACGCCCCGGAACCAATACGCGGATCGCCTTCAATCTCATGTCAGGACATTTCCTTGGGCGCAGAAGTTGAATGGCGCACAGAAAGGATCGGCGTGATCAACTCCTGCCGCGCAGAAGCCGGAACACCAGACAGCCGCTCGATCAAGGCTCGCGCTGCGCGCCGCCCGACCTCGCGCTGACCGTTCCATACAGTTGTCAAGTCGGGCGTCGCAATCGACGCCTCTTCAAGATCATCATAGCCGGTCACAGAATAATCTCGCCCCGGCAGATATCCCGCACGGGCAATGCCGCTCATCAGGCCGATGGCCACAAGATCATTCCAGCAAACGGCAGCCGTTGGCTTCTCGCGCATCGCCAGAAACTGCTGTGCCGCCTCGAACCCTTCCTTTTTGGTGCGCGGCCCAGGAAGCCGAAGGTCCGCAAGCACGTCAATTCCTGCCTTCTGCATCGCTACGACATAGCCGTGATAACGGTCGCGCCCGGTCGATGTCTGGTCGGTACCACCAACCATGGCGATCCTCCGGTGGCCAAGCTCAATCAAATGGTTGGTCGCCAGCCCGATGCCAAAACTGTCATCGCCGCGGAAAACAGGCACATTCGCCCCCTCCACCGAACGGGCAATCAACACGGCAGGCAATCCATTGTCTTCCGCCAGTTTTATGTCCGACGCAGGCGTCCCGATCGCAGGTGACATGATCACGCCATCCGCGCCAAGTTGCATCAGCGTCTCGAGAAAGTTCCGCTGCTTTTCAACCGAGTCATAATGATTGGACAAAATGAACGTCTGCCGCTGCTTGTCGAGTTCGGTTTCAATCGACCGCAGGATTTCAGCATAGAACGGGTTCATGATGTCGTGCACCACCACGCCGACAATGCCCGAGCGTGAAGTGCGCAGGCTCGCCGCGCGGCGGTTGTAGATATAGCCGAGCTTGGCCGCCTCGTCCTTGATCTTGTCACGCGTCGCATCCGCCACCAGCGGGCTGTCGCGCAAAGCCAGCGAAACGGTTGCCGTCGACACTTTCAAAGCATCGGCGATGGTTGAAAGCTTGACCTTCTGTGCCACGCAACCCCCTGAATGATCGCAGCAGAATTTAAAATATTTAAATCCCGTTATGCCAACTGTATTTCAGGAGTCAAAGAATTTTACACTGCGATTCGCCGGGCAAGGCGCAAGCGGTGTTCGCGCAAGACGATATACAGCCCGGACGCAATGATAATCGCCGCGCCGATAAGCGTCTGCAGATCGGGAAACTGGTCAAAAAACAGCCAGCCGAACAGCACCATCCAAAGCATCTGGCTATAGGGATAGGGCGCGAGCGCCGCCGTGCTCGCCTGCTGATAGGCCTTGATGACAAACCAGTGCCCGAGCCCTCCAAACACGCCAAGCATCAGCAGCAGCGCCATTGCAATGTTCGAAGGCGGCATCGACGCCATCGGCAGCGCAACCGGCGTCATCAGCAGCGCGGGAGCCAACGCCGAATAGAAAATCAGGCTTTCCGCCGATTCGCTCTGCCCCATCTTGCGCGTCAGCAGCGTGTAGAACGAGTATGAAAGCATCGCGCAGATCATCAAGAGCACTTCCGGCTGGAACGCCGCGCTGCCCGGCCGCGTCACCACAAGCACGCCGGCAAAACCGCCCAGGATCGCAAGCCAGCGCCGCCATCCGGCCCATTCGCCGAGCATTGGCCCTGCAAGCGCCGTGATCACCATTGGACCTGCAAAAAAGATCGAGATCGTCTCCGCCAGTTGCATGTGTTTCAACGCCAGAAAGTTGAAAAACGTTGAACCGAACAGGCACGCCCCGCGCACAAAATGCATCGGAATGTTCTTCGCCTTGTAAATCGACGGATTGCGCCAGCCTTGCAAAATGACAAAGGCCAAAAGCGCATGCGTGACAAACCGCACCCAAGCCACAAATGGTGCGGCCATCCCATGCGTCACCAGATATTTTGCGCTGGCATCAAGGCAGGTGAACAGAACCGCCGTGCCAAGCACCAGCATCACCGCAGGCAGCGGCGTTGGAACGTCATCGTCGTTTATTGATACTACCACGGCTCGGAGCCCTGCGGGATTACTTGCAGCGCGGTGTGTCTGTTAACGCGCAAACGCGCAAGGGGCCGATCGCATCAAATATCCATCATCGGGAACATTACCGCATGGTCAGTCGCTCAGTTGATCCGGCTCTTCGCCCATCGCCCTGCTTTTGATGTCCTCCGGCTCATCGTCCTTGTCGGCGTCCGACAAGTCCAGCCCGGTCAGATTGCCTTCAACCTTGCGCAACAGCTTGGACAGCGTCTTGCGGTCCTTCTTGTCAAGCCCGTCAAGCGCCCGCTTTTCGGTCTTCTTGATCGACTTCTCGATGGAGACAATCGCTTCCCGCCCGGCTTCAGTCAGAAAAATATGCGCCTGTCGTGCGTCGCTCTCCGAACCGCGCTTGTCGACAAAGCCTTGAGCCTGCAGCCGCGATATTGTTTTGGTTATGGTTGGCGGGCGCACGCCAATCTCCAGCGCCAGAGCGCCCGGCGTCTGCCCGTCCTGCAGCGCCAGCGCCAGCATCAGCTGGTCCTGCCCCGCATAAAGCTTCTTGTCGAGCAGCCGTATCGCCAAGGCTGTGCGCCCAAGCCGCGCCACCACTTGAACCTGCTGCAATATCTTGCGGTCTTTCTTGGCCATGATCCGTCCCCTCGTCGGCAAACCCTGCGCAGCACTAACGATACGATGCGCGTCAAGCCCTTGCCTTGCAATAAGTCAAACGGCAAAGCACCATACAGACGAACTTCCTTTGCCGACAACGCTCTTAGCCGGGATATATGACAGACATGCGACTGTGGATAAAATCGCCCTTAGCCATCCTCGCCGACAACGCCGCTGGCGGCATCGTCATCGAAGGCAGCCGCATCGTTGAACTTGTCCAAGCAGGCGTCACACCACGCTTCGACGAAGTTTTCGACGCTTCGCGCCATGTCGTCATCCCCGGTCTCATCAACACCCACCATCATTTCTACCAGACCTTGACCCGCGCCCACCCGCAAGCCATCAACAAGGAGCTCTTCCCTTGGCTGAAAGCGCTCTATCCGATCTGGGCGCGCCTGAATCCGCAAGCCTTCCGCCTCGCCACCCGCCTTGCCCTGACCGAGCTGATGATGTCTGGCGTCTCCTGCTCGTCCGATCATCATTATGTCTTTCCCGCCGGTCTTGAAGACGCGATGGACATTCAGGCCGAGGAAGCCCGCGCGCTCGGCATGCGCATGACGCTAAACCGGGGCTCGATGAACCTTTCGGAAAAGGACGGCGGCCTGCCGCCTGACAGCGTCGTTCAAGACCACGACACGATACTCAAAGACTGCGAACGCGCCATCAAGGCGCACCACGAAACCGGAGAGGAATCACTGATCGAAGTCGCGCTTGCTCCCTGCTCGCCTTTCTCGGTCACGCGCGAACTGATGCGCGACACGGCTGCGCTCGCCAAGCAATGCGGCTGCCGCCTGCACACGCATTTGGCCGAAACCCACGACGAAGACCGCTTCTGCGTCGAGACCTTCGGCCAGCGCCCGCTCGACTATCTGGAAGATTGCGGCTGGCTGCATGACAAGACTTGGCTTGCCCACGGCATTCACTTTGATGACGGCGAAATCGCCCGGCTCGGCAAGGCTGGCGTCGGCGTCTCGCATTGCCCGACCTCCAACATGGTCCTCGCCTCAGGCCACTGCCGCACGCTGGAGCTGGAATCCGCAGGCGTCGCCGTAGGATTGGGCGTCGACGGCTCCGCCTCCAACGACAATTCCAACCTGATGGAAGGCGTCCGCCATGCGCTGATGATGAACCGGCTGATTTACGGCGCGGAAAAGGTCACCCATTTCGATGCCTTCCGCTGGGCAACGGAAGGCTCGGCCCGCTGCCTTGGCCGCGCGGCGCTCGGCAAGATCGCGCCCGGCTATCAGGCGGATCTTGCCATGTTCACGCTCGATGAATTGCGCTTTTCCGGCGCGGGCGATCCGCTCGCCGCACTCGTCCTTTGCGGCGCGCACCGCGCCGACCGTGTGATGATCCGTGGTTCATGGACCGTTAAGGACGGCAACCCGGTCGGCATTGACGTAAGGCAACTTCGGCATGATCATGGCGCAGTGGCCAAGCTGTTTCTGGAGTCGCTATGACGCCGCACCCGAACCGCAACTACGCTTTCATCACCGACGATGATTTCGCCGCCGGCAATGTTGCTGACTGGATTGCCGTTCTGCCGCTCGGCGCGACTGAACAGCACGGAGAGCACCTGCCCGTGGAAACTGACTGGATCATTGCTGACGGCATCGTCAACGCCGTTATCGCCAAGTTGCCTGCCCATATGCCGGTCACCTTCCTGCCCGTGGAAAAAATCGGCTACTCCATCGAGCATTCAAACCGCCCCGGTTGCGAGACGTACTCTTGGGACGAAGCCATCCACCGCTGGATTGCCATCGGCGAAGGCCTCGCCGACAAGGGCATCCGCAAAATGGTGATGCTCAACGCCCATGGCGGCAATTCACCCCTGATGACCATCGTCGCCACCGAACTGCGCGCCCGTCGCAAAATGCTGGCAGTGGCAACCGCTTGGACCCGCTTCGGCTATCCCGGCGGCACGATCAGCGAAAACGAAAAAGCCTACGGCATCCACGGCGGCGAGATCGAAACCTCGGTCATGCTGGCGCTGCGCCCGGATCTGGTGAACATGAAGGAACTGCGCTCCTTCCCCTCCCTGCAATATGAACTTGCCCACACCGCCAAACACCTGCGAGCCTACGGCCCCCACGCCTTCGGCTGGATGGCAACAGACCTCAACCCCCACGGCGTTACCGGCAACGCCAGACAGGCCGACATCGTCAATGGCAAGGCGATGGTGGCAAGGGCGGCGGATGGATTTATTGAGCTGCTGCAGGATGTGCAGGCGTTTGATGTGACGCGGTTTGACCGAGGGTGACTTCAACCTTCCCCCTTGCGGGGGCCGAAGGCGGGCGAGACCCGTGGCTCGCCCCGTGGGTGTCGGCGCGAGCCGACGGATGGGGGTGGTGGTGAAGATGCACAGGTGCAGGATTGGTCTGTGAGCGTAGCGCAAGTTTCTGAGCCATTTGTACCCTTTTCTGCGACATTGAATACTCACCACCACTCCCATCCGGCCGCTAGCGCGTCCACCCACGGGGCGAGCCACGGGTCTCGCCCGCCTTCGGCCCCCGCAAGGGGGAAGGCTGCAGCCAGCACAAATTTCTCCCCGTGCAATCTCCCGCCCAACCGCCTATATACCCCTCAAAATCCATGAGGCTTTTCCATGTCCGAATTCGTCCCCACACCCGTCACCGTTCTCACCGGCTATCTCGGCGCAGGCAAGACCACCCTTCTCAACCGCATCCTCACCGAAGCGCACGGCAAGAAATACGCCGTCATCGTCAACGAGTTTGGCGAGATTGGCATCGACAATGATTTGATCGTAGAGTCCGACGAGGAAATCTACGAAATGAACAACGGCTGCGTCTGCTGCACCGTGCGCGGCGATTTGATCCGCGTCGTCGAGGGTCTGATGCGCCGTCCCGGCCGCTTTGACGGCATCATCGTCGAAACCACCGGCCTTGCCGACCCCGTGCCCGTCGCCCAGACATTCTTCATGGACGACGACGTCAAAGCCAAGACTCGCCTCGACGCGGTGGTCGCGCTGGTCGATGCCAAGCATCTGCCGCTGCGCCTGAAAGACTCTCGCGAAGCTGAGGACCAGATTGCCTTTGCCGACGTTGTGCTTGTCAACAAGACCGATCTCGTCACCAAGGAAGAGCTGCGCGATATCGAAGCCACAGTCCGCGCCATCAACCCGACTGCGCAGATCTACCGCACCAACCGCTCCGACATCGACCTGACCAAGGTGCTTGACCGCGGCGCGTTTGACCTGAAGCGTGTTCTCGAAGACGACCCGCATTTCCTTGACGCCCATGATCATGATCACGAACACGTCCACGACGAAAACTGCGGCCACGATCACCATGATCATGAGCATCATGACCATGATCACGATCATCACCACCATGACCACGACCACCACAATCATTCGCCATCCTCGCCGATCCATGACGTGACGGTCACCTCCGTGTCGCTGCGCGGCGGCGAGATGGAGCCGGAGAAATTCTTCCCGTGGATCGATAAGCTGACGCAAACCCAAGGGCCGGACATTCTGCGCCTCAAGGGCATCATCGCCTTCAAGGGCGACGCGGATCGCTACGTCGTCCAAGGCGTGCACATGATCGTCGAAGGCGACCACCAGCGTCCGTGGAAAGACGGCGAAAAGCACGAAAGCCGCTTGGTCTTCATCGGCCGCAAGCTCAAGCAAGCCGACCTGCAAGCCGGTTTCGACGCCTGCAAGGCGGCCTGATCCAGCATGCCCACGATTGCCAATGCCGACTTGCCGGGACATTGTATTCACGCGGGATTCTTGTCCAATGTCCCGGTCTTTGCTGACGCTGGCGGCACAATCTATCGTCTCGACGGAGCATTGAAGCAAACGCCTGCACACCAAGGCCTGCTCTGCGCCACCGAAACGCTGGACCGCCGCCTGCTGATCACGGGTGGCGAGGATGGCAAGGTCGTTGCAACCAACGCTTCAGGAGAAGCAAAAGACATCGGCGCAATCGCGCGCAAATGGATCACCTCCGTCGCTGCCGGTCCGAATGGCGCTATCGCCTATGCCTCAGGCAGGACCGCCGTCTATATCGACAGCGCAGGCAAAAGCATTGAACAATCCAACAACCGCAGCATCGAAGGTGTCGCGCTCGCCCCCAAAGGCACACGCCTCGCCGCCGCCCGCTACAATGGTGTCACCCTTACGTTCCCCGGCACTGCTGCCAAGCCTGTCGATCTCGAATGGAAAGGCGCGCACCACGGCGTCTGCTTCTCGCCGGACGGCCGCTATGTCGTGACCACCATGCAGGAAAATGCGCTGCACGGCTGGCGGCTTGAAGATAACAAGCACATGCGCATGTCCGGCTATCCGGCCAAGATCAAAAGCTGGTCATGGTCCGCCAAGGGCCGCTATTTGGCCACATCCGGCGCGGAGGCAGCCATCGTCTGGCCGTTTCATTTCAAGGACGGCCCGATGGGCAAGGCCCCGCTTGAACTCGGCACACGCGCGAACATGAAAGTCACAGCCGTCGCCTGCCACCCGGCAGAGGAAGTCGTCGCGGTTGGTTTTGACGACGGCATGATTTTGGCCTGCCGTTTCGGCGACCAGAAGGAAGTTCTGCTGCGCCGCGGCGGCAAGGGCGCGCTGACATCCATGAGCTGGGATTCTGGCGGTTTCCGCATCGCCTTCGGTTCTGAGACCGGCGACTGCGGCGTCATCGACATTGTAGGTTAGAATATCCTCTTTACGGGAAATATTCACTCGCCGTTGTCTGGCACTTCCCGCACATTGACATCGACAAACATGTCCAGAAACATGCCGTCTCCCTGCCGGTAAGTGCCGCTGATCGGCGTCGCCTGTTCAGGCGTGCGCGTCACGGCAATACGGATAAGCGACTGGCTGGCCTCGATCAGATTGGTCGGGTCAAACTCGACCCAGCCTTCGCCCGGCACATAGACATCTGCCCACGCATGGGTTGACCCTCCGCCTTGCAACGTGTCCACGCCATCCTCCTGCATATGCAGGTAACCAGTGACAAACCGCGCCGCAAACCCGAAATGGCGCGCGCACTCCATGAAAAGGAATGCAAAATCGCGGCAGGTTCCGGTCTGCCGGTTTACGGTCGTCATCGCACTTTGCGTCCCGCGCTCTTCACGCCGCGAATAGGTGAAAGACGCATGGATCGTTGCGCTCAAGGCGCTGAGAAACTGGAAAACCTCGCTTGGCCGATTGAGAAACGCCCCATTGAGCCACAGGTCGAGCTGATCCCGTTCTTGCGGGAACCGCATCGGAATATACGGAGCCAGATCAACCAGATTATCATTGCTGTAGCCCACCGGCATGAGACGGAAGCTGCGGTCGGCTACAAGGCTTGCAGGCCGTCCGGCATAACGCTTGAGCAGCAGGTCGCTGCGGATCTCAAGCACGTCGGACGGCTCTGAAAACACCGCATGCGCCACCGAATTGCCGAACACATCGAACTGCCAATGCAGCTTCGCCGGCGGTGTAATCGACAGATGCGCCTCAATGACACGCAGATCATGCCCGTCGCGCGGCCTGACCAGAAGCCGGTGTTGCCCAAATTCAACTGGACGATCGTACCGATATCGTGTGCAGTGCAAAATAGAAATGAGAGCCGTCATCTGGAACCTTTCGGCGCATTGCGCGTTTTTGACAGGTCTTTTGGTCGGCGTGGTGCTGTTACCGGATATACCATCTTGGGCATAAGCCCGGAAAGCAAGGCGCATCTCCATGTTGATACGTATCGGTTTTGAAATCATTGTGTCATGTCAGGCCCCGGTGCCAATGTTGATGGCACTGTCCACACATTCCGAGTTTCCCGGCCCGATCATCGGTTCCGACAGGGTCAAAACATCCGGATTTGACACGATCACCGAATATCTCGACGGTTTTGGCAACCGCATCTCGCGAACGGTCGCTGCACCCGGCTTCACCACCTACTGGTCAGATTGCGTGGCAACGGTAGACGGCCTGCCAGATCAATTGCCGCTGGAAGCAGCGCAGCACCGCATTGAAGACCTGCCCTACCAGACGCTTAACTTCCTCACGGCCAGCCGCTACTGCGATTCGGACAAGCTGGTCCCCTTCGCATGGCAGCAGTTCGGCAATGTGCCTGAAGGCTGGGAACGCGTGAAAGCGATCTGCAATTTCGTCCACGGTCACGTGACCTTCGGCTATAAATTCGGACGCCATGACAAGACGGCATCAAACGTCTGGGCCGAGAAGACCGGCGTCTGCCGCGATTTCGCACATCTGGGCGTCAGCCTTTGCAGGGCAATGAACATCCCCGCCCGTTATGCGTCGGGCTATCTCGGCGACATCGGTGTTCCGGACGCAGGTTTCGACGATTTCTGTGCTTGGTTTGAAGTTTATCTCGGCGGCAAATGGCACACGGTCGATGCGCGCTACAATGTCCCGCGCATTGGCCGCATCCTGATGGTCCGCGGCCTCGACGCCGCTGACGTTGCCATGATCACCTCGTTTGGACCCTACGATTTGGTATCATTCCGCGTCTGGTCAACCGAAATGCCGGAAGGCATCAGCCAGGACGAAATCTCGACAATGCTGCAAACACTACCCGCTCCAAGGCTGAAAGGCCCCAACTTCGGCCCGATCAACTGACCACCTCAGAGTGGCTTGTAGCTGAACCAGTCAAAGTCGGCATGCCGGCCTTGCCCAGTGATGTCAAACGCCAGCATGCCGACAAACGCGCCGGTGAAAGACCCATGCTCGCCGCGCACGCCGCCTTCGTCTGACACCAGCGAGGCGTCGAGAGCGCCGCCGATGGCCGTCCACTTGCCATTTAGTTTGACAAAGAACCGCAACACCGCGCCGTGGACTTCCGCAGCCAGATCAATAGCGCCTGCGGCAGGAAGTTTGACGTCTTGCAGCGCCGGATATGTCAGCCTGCCGTCCGGGTCGCCCAATGACGACAGGATGGTCAGCACCCGGCCTTGGGCATCCTCATCATGCGTGACCATCAGCGCGTGATATTTGAAGCGGTTATAATAATATGTCAGCCCGGCGGCCTGCTGAAACGTCTCCGGCTCAAACTCAAGCCGCGTCTCAGCACGGAAGGCATGATGCTCCTGACGCCGTGCAACAAGCGCCTGCTCAAACCACGAGCCAGCCGACTCCCGCCCGTAAAGCCGCAGATGACCGGGCCTTGCATCCAGCGAAAACAGCCTCTCCGGCTTGGGTGTGCGCAGCCACTGGAATTCGCCGGGAAGCCTTCCGTCGTCAAAGTGCGCTACCGCCGATTTCCGCGCCGTTTGCTTCACTTTGCCCGCCGATTTCGGCGCGGCAACTTCGATCAGCGGCACCATTCCGCCATGCTCGAGATAAAGCCAGTCGTCACGCCAGACGCATTTCTGGATCGCAGTCTCGCGTCCAAGCGGCGATTTACGGATGCCCGGAAGCGGTCTCGAGCAGAGGTGGGTATGATAGATTTCACCGTCCGGCGTCTCGACCATCTGTCCGTGACCAGCGCGCGGCAGCGGCGAATCGGGATCGAGCGCCGAGGTGATCAAATGCAAGTCCGGATGCGTCTCATAGGGACCGGTAATGCTTCGCGACCGCGCCATCGTGACCGCATGGTCATAGCCGGTGCCGCCCTCGGCAGTGGTCAGATAGTACCAGCCATTGCGCCTGAAAAGATGCGGCCCTTCGACCAGCCCGCGCTCCGTGCCATGATAGATGTTCGTGACCGGCCCAATCAGTCTGCCAGTCTTGGAATCCCACTCCTGCAACAGGATGCCGCCGAACAGGTTCTTCTTCGCCGGCCCTTTGCCTGACGAGGCGCGGTGGTTCCAGACCATGTTGGCAAAGTATTTCCGCCCGTCCTCATCATGGAAAAGTGTCGGATCAAAACCTGAAGAATTGACATGGACCGGATCGGACCACGGCCCTTCAATCGAAGGCGCGGTCACAATGTAATTGTGCGCGTCCTTGAAACTGCCGTCGAACCGTTTGACGTCCGTATAGACCAGCCAGAACTTGCCATCGGCGTGACTGAGGCACGGCGCCCAGACGCCGCACGAATCCGGATTGCCGCGCATGTCCAACTGGCTCTCGCGGTTGAGCGGGCGGCAAACAAGCGTCCAGTTGATCAGATCGCGCGAATGGTGAATCTGCACACCCGGATACCACTCGAACGTCGAGGTCGCGATGTAATAGTCCTCGCCAACACGGCAAAATGACGGGTCGGGGTTAAAACCGGGCAGGACCGGATTGGTGATGATGCCGGATTTTGAAGCCATTATTTCTTCTTTCGTGCAGGGCCTGCCCGCTCGGCGGACGCCGCCCAGAGATTGATGTTCGCCTCCTGCGCATACTTGTCGATCTCGGCAAGTTCCGCCTTGCTGAAATCCTGATTGTCGAGCGCTGCCACGCAGTCAATGATCTGCTGACTTTTCGACGCGCCGATCAGCGCAGAAGTCACGCGCCCGCCGCGCAACACCCAGGCAATGGCCATCTGTGCCAGCGATTGCCCGCGTTTTTCGGCAATGGCATTGAGCGCGTGCAGGCCCTTGATGGTCTTGTCGCTGAGCATGTTCGGATCAAGTGACTTGCCCTGCGCCGCCCGGCTGTCCTGCGGAATGCCCTTCAGATATTTATTGGTCAGCATGCCTTGCGCCAGCGGCGTGAAGGCGATGGAACCCATGCCTTCCTTGTCAAGCGTGTCGAGAAGCTTGTCCTCCTCCACCCAGCGGTTGATCATCGAATAGCTTGGCTGATGGATGATGCAGGGCGTGCCAAGATCGCGCAAAATCTTGGCCGCCTCCTTCGTTCGTTTGGAATTATACGATGAAATGCCCGCGTAAAGCGCCTTGCCGGAGCGCACGGCATGATCAAGCGCGCCCATGGTTTCCTCAAGCGGTGTGTCGGGATCGTACCGGTGCGAATAGAAAATATCGACATAGTCGATGCCCATGCGCGTCAGGCTTTGGTCAAGGCTCGACAGCACATATTTGCGGCTGCCCCATTCGCCATAAGGGCCGGGCCACATATAATAACCCGCCTTGGTCGAGATCACCAACTCATCGCGCAGTCCGTGGAAATCAGTCTTCAGGATTTCGCCGAATGCCGTTTCGGCGGAACTTGCAGGTGGACCGTAATTGTTGGCGAGGTCAAAGTGCGTAATGCCAAGGTCAAATGCCGTGCGGCAAAGTTCGCGCTTCAATTCATGCGGCGTGTCGCCGCCGAAATTGTGCCAGAGGCCAAGCGAGATGGCAGGCAGCTTCAGCCCGCTCTTGCCAACACGGTTGTATTTCATTTTCGAATAGCGGTCTTCGGCAGGGAGCCAGCTCATGATTTTCTCACTCTGATCAACAGGAACGGCGACCCTATCGGATCGCCGTTGCTTTTCCAATCAGCGAAGCAGTGCTTTCGCCTCTTCCGGCCCGAGATAGGCCGGCTGTGTGCACGTCGTCTGCAGCGTGATGAATTCACCGATCTCGCCCGAACGGAGCGCCGCAGTCATGACGTCCACGCCATGCAGCGTGCGCTCGAGCGAACAGCGGTAATCTCGTCCTTCGGCAATGCCGATGGCCATGTCGGCAAGACCCGCGGTGCGAT